>NZ_AP018786.1:2130000-2430000 GCF_003609995.1 Sutterella megalosphaeroides | reverse complement strand
CTCCGAAAGGCAAAACATCCGGAGACTAATCCCGGCATTTTAACGGTTTTCTCTTAAATCAAGGGCTCGGATTTACCAAAAGTTTGAGGGCGGCCTTCCCGCGTGCCGCCCGGAAGGAAAGCCCGACGCACAAAAGAAAAGCCCCTTGAGGCGTTCTGACACGCTCAAGAGGCTTTGTCGGCGTGCCCCGAAGACCGGGCTTCGGGGCCGTGCGATCGACGGGATCGATTATTCGCTCTTGCGGGCTTCTTCCTTCAGAAGAGCCTTCATGGAGAGGCGAACGCGACCCTTTTCGTCGGCTTCGATCACCTTGACGCGAACCTTCTGGCCTTCCTTCAGGTAGTCGGAAACCTGGTTGACGCGTTCGTTGGCGATCTGGCTGATATGGAGCAGACCGTCCTTGCCGGGCAGGAGCTGGACGATGGCGCCGAACTCGAGCAGGCGCTGGACCGTGCCTTCGTAGACCTGACCGACTTCGACTTCGGCCGTGATCAGTTCGATGCGGCGGCGGGCTTCTTCGACGCGGGCCGTATCGGGGCTCGCGATCGTGATCGTGCCGTCGTCTTCGACGTTGATGGTCGTGCCGGTTTCTTCCGTCAGCGCGCGGATCGTGGAGCCGCCCTTGCCGATCACGTCGCGGATCTTTTCCGGATTGATCTTGAAGGAGACCATACGGGGCGCGTAGTCGGAGAGGTCCTTGGCACCGCCGCCGGCCATTTCGTGCATCTTGCCGAGGATGTGCTGACGGCCTTCGTGGGCCTGCGCGAGCGCTGCCTGCATGATTTCGGCCGTGATGCCTTCGATCTTGATGTCCATCTGGAGGGCGGTGACGCCTTCGGCGGTACCGGCCACCTTGAAGTCCATGTCGCCGAGGTGGTCTTCGTCGCCGAGGATGTCGGTGAGGACCGCGAACTTGTTGCCTTCCTTGATGAGACCCATGGCGACGCCGGCCACGTAGTCCTTCAGGGGCACGCCCGCGTCGAGCATCGAGAGGCAGCCGCCGCAGACGCTCGCCATCGAGCTCGAGCCGTTCGATTCGCAGATTTCGGAAACGACGCGGATCGTGTACTGGAATTCTTCGGGCGTCGGGAGGACGGCCTTCAGAGCGCGCTTGGCGAGACGGCCGTGACCGATTTCACGACGCTTCGGGGAGCCCACGCGGCCCGTTTCGCCCGTGGCGAAGGGGGGCATGTTGTAGTGGAGCATGAAGCGGTCGTGGTATTCCTCGCAGAGACCGTCGATGATCTGTTCGTCCTGCTTCGTGCCGAGCGTGGTCGTGACGAGCGCCTGGGTTTCGCCGCGGGTGAAGAGGGCGGAACCGTGGGTGCGGGGCAGGACGCCCTGACGGATTTCGATCGGACGAACGGTACGCGTGTCGCGGCCGTCGATGCGGGGTTCGCCGTTGAGGATGTTCGAGCGCACGATGTTCGCTTCCATTTCGAAGAGAATACCGTGGACTTCGTTCATGTCGGGAACGTCCGTTCCGGCGGCTTCAGCGTCGGCGGCGAGCTGTGCTTCGCAGGCGGCGTAGACTTCACGGAGCTTTTCCGTGCGGGCTTGTTTCGAGCGGATGGCGTAGGCGTCCTTGAGACCCTGACCGCAGATTTCGCCGATGCGGGCGATGAGCGCTTCGTTCTTCGGAGCGGGCTGCCAATCCCAGGCGGGCTTGCCGGCTTCGGCGACGAGTTCGTTGATCGCGTTGATGGCGACCTGCATTTCGCGGTGACCGAACATGACGGCTTCGAGCATCGTCTTTTCGGGGAGGATGTCGGCTTCGGATTCAACCATCAGCACGGCGCGTTCCGTACCGGCGACGACGAGGTCGAGGCGCGAGGCCTTGAGTTCGGCGGGCGACGGATTGAGCTTGAATTCGTCGTTGATGTAGCCCACGCGGCAGGCACCGATCGGGCCGCGGAAAGGGATGCCGGAGACGGCGAGAGCGGCGGAGGCGCCGATCATCGAGGGGATGTCCGGATCGACGGCGGGGTCCGCGGAGAGGACGTGAATGATGACCTGAACTTCATTGAAGAAGCCGTCCGGGAAGAGCGGACGAATCGGACGGTCGATGAGACGCGAGGTGAGCGTTTCCTTTTCGGAGGGACGGCCTTCGCGCTTGAAGAACCCCCCGGGGATCTTGCCGGCGGCGTAGGTCTTTTCGATGTAGTCGACCGTGAGGGGGAAGAAGTCCTGACCGGGCTTGGCTTCCTTCTTGGCGACGACCGTCGCGAGCACGACCGTGTCGCCCATCTGGCAGACGACGGCGCCCGTGGCCTGGCGGGCGATTTCACCCGTGGTGAGCGTGACGTCGTAGTCGCCGAAGCGGAAGCTCTTCGAAACCTTGTTGAACATCGTCATGGAGAATGCTCCTTAATGAGGGGTCGTCGCTGACGGTTGACATCCGCCTGTGAGTGGGGGCGGGCCCCGCACCACGCTGCGGCATCAGCCGACTCGCGAGTCGGGAGAGGGCTCATGGCGCAACGCGATGACGGATGGAAACGTCGTCAACGATCGACCGGTGGGGAGTGATGGTGGCAAATGCGACGACGGCCTGTCGTCGATCGGCAGGCCGTTGTCTGAGAGAAATGATCCGTCTTACTTACGGAGATTGAGCGCGTCAATCAGCGTGCGGTAAGCGTTGAGGTCGGTGCGCTTCAGGTAGTCGAGGAGCTTGCGGCGGCGCGAAACCATGCGGAGAAGACCGCGGCGGGAGTGGTGATCCTTGGCGTGAACCTTGAAGTGATCCGTGAGGTGGTTGATGCGGGCCGTGAGGAGAGCGACCTGGACTTCGGGAGACCCGGTGTCGCCTTCGGCGCGCTGGAACTTGGCAACGATCTCAGACTTGTTCATTTCAACGGACATTTGAATTCCTGTAATAGAAATTGAATTTAAAACTTGCGGACACGAGCGTTGAGACTCGAGCCGTGAAAGCGGGCATTTTACCTGCGAACCGAAGGGCGCGCAATTGAAAAGGGACAAAAAAATTCGGGGAGCGTCGCGCGGGCGTCGCTCCCCGTTCTCCCCCGGTCGGAGGAGCGCCCGTCAAGGGCGGTCAACGTTCGTCGGAGAGGCGGTAGCGCCGTTCGACGAAGCTCACGAGCTGCGAAATCGAGAGCGTCATGATGAGGTAGAGGAGCGCGACGGCGGCCCAGATTTCCATCGTGGCGTAGGTTTCGGCGATGACGAGCTGACCGGAGCGGGTGAGTTCTTCGAAGCCGATCACCGAGACGAGGGACGAGTCCTTCAACATGGCGATGAATTCGTTGCCAAGCGGCGGGATGATGCGCTTGAAGGCCTGCGGCAGCACGATGTAGCGCATCGTCTGACCGTAGGTCATGCCGAGCGAGAGGCCCGCGCGCAACTGACCCTGGGAGATCGACTGGATGCCGCCGCGGAAGATTTCGGCGATGTAGGCGCCCGAGTTGAGCGAGCAGGCCGCAACGGCGGCGATGAAGGGGTCGATGCGCGAACCGATGATGTTCGGAAGCGCGAAGTAGATGATGAAGATCTGAATCAGAAGCGGGGTGCCGCGGATGAAGTCGACGTATACCTTCGCGGGCCAGCGCAGCCAGGGCTTCTTCGAGAGCTGCGAGAGGCCGAGGATCAGGCCGAGAACGAGACCGAGACCGACGGAGAGGGCCGTGATCTCAAGGGTGAGCGCCGCACCGCGCAACAACAGGGGGAAGCTGTTGAGGATGAGCGAAAAATCAAATTCCATGGCGGACCTTTAAGTTTTTCTGTAGTGAACCTGTACGTCGTTCGGGGCTGAGACGACGCGGGGCCGGGAATCGCCGAAAAAGGTGAATCGACGGATTGTAGCGGGTTTGAGCCGCTCGGCGCGAAAATCGCACCCCTTCAAAAAATACCGGCCGGGCCCGAAAGGCGCCCGACCGGACCGTTTCACATGTTCGAGGCTCGAACGACGCGTCGGGCGGTTACTGAGCGAACCACTTGTCGTGGATCTTCTGAACTTCGCCCGAGGCGACGAGTTCGTCGTAGGCCTTGTTGAGCTTTTCGAGAAGCTCCTTGTTGCCCTTGCGAACCGCGAAGCCGTAGCTCTGAGCGTCGAGGATTTCGGGCTGGAGCTGCATCGTGCCGGCGCTCTTGGCCTGGGTCTTGAGGAAGTACGCAAGCACCGGACGGTCGTGCACGACGGCGGCGGAGTTGCCCGTGGCGAGGTCCATGAACGCTTCGCTCGTCGTATTGAAGGCGGCAACCTTGGCGCCCTTGATGTCCTTGGCGGTGTCGGCACCCGTCGTGCCGATCTGCACGGCGATGCGCTGGTTTTCAAGAGCCTTGAAGTCGGGGTACTTCTGGGCATCGCCCTTGCGAACGAGCATCGAGAGGCCCGCCGTGTAGTAGGGCTTCGTGAAGTCGACGCGCTTGGCGCGTTCTTCGGTGATCGAGAGGCCCGCGGCGATCACGTCGATCGAGCGCGTCATCAGAGCAGGGATGAGGGCGTCGAAGCCCATGTTGAGGATTTCAACGTCGTAGCCCGCCTTGTCGGCGACGGCACGGATGAGGTCCATGTCGAAGCCCGCAAACTGCTTCGTTTCCGTATCGAGGAATTCGAACGGCGCGAAGGTCGGTTCGGTGCCGACGCGCAGCAGATCTCGGGCAAGGGCGGCACCCGAAAGAGCGGTACTCATCAGGGCGGCGGCACAGGCGCCTAGAACGAATTTCTTCATCGACATGACGGATTCTCCGTGAAAAAGGTGCGGTTGCGCGTCGTACGCGGTTTGAGAGTTGGGGGCGTCGGGCGGCCTCGTGTCGGGTCGCTTCGTTTTCGCCGTCGTTAGGGCGGAATATAGCGCAGAATCGGGCCTGGTGTCGTTTTTAATCTAAAAAATATCGAGATATTTCAATATGTTGGCGAAATCGGCCCATTGGTTGAACGGTGGCGCGAAACTATCGGCAGGGAAGGCGAATAAGTACGAATCTTGTCGACAAAAGCCGTGTTTTGATCGGACTTTTCGGGGCCTGCTTCGAAGGGATGCAAGACGCGAAAAAGCCCGAACACGAGGTCCGGGCTTCGGGGGTCGACGGCGTCGATGCGCGTCGAGATCGGAAGCGAAGAGCGACGTCTCGGCCGCTCCCGATCTGCGGATCAGGCTTCCCCTTCCGTCGTCGGGGTGCCGAGCTTGCGCCACGCGGCGGCGGCTTTTGCTTTCTTTTCGGCGATGTCGAGGATGCGTTCGTGCTCCGCGAGCTCTTCGGCCGTGGCGGTCACGACGACGAGATTCTTCGGAATGGCGGGAAGGTTGTCCGCGTCGGGGTTGTGCATTTCGAGCACGTCCTGCCCGCGCGTGAGCGCGACGTAGACTTCCGCGAGGAGTTCCGCGTCGAGAAGTGCCCCGTGGAAGGTTCGCGACGAATTGTCGATCTCGTAGTAGCGGCACAGGCTGTCGAGGCTCACGGCGCGCCCGGGGAGCAGCTGCTTGGCGAGCTTCACCGTGTCGACGATCTTGCAGTAGTCGGAGAGCTTCCCGCGGCCGATGCGACCGAGCTCCATGTCGAGAAAGCCCGTGTCGAACGCGGCGTTGTGAATGACGAGGGTCGCGCCGCGCACGAAGTCGAGGAAGCGGTCCGCCACTTCGACGAAGGTCGGCTTGTCGGCGAGGAATTCGTTCGTGATCCCGTGAATCTCGACGGCCTCGTCGGGGACGTCGCGCTCCGGGTTGACGTAGAGCTGCAGGGCGTCTTCGGGTTTGTGGGTGACGATGCGCCCGTCAAGAGCAACGCAGCCGATTTCGATGATGCGGTCGCCGTTCGCGGCGTCAAGTCCCGTCGTTTCCGTGTCGAGTGTGATGAGTCGGTCCATGGCGGTCGGTGTCAGAAAGCGGGTTGAGGACGATCGAGCGCAAGCTCCGCGGCGTCGCCCGTGAGTTTCGCGAGGAGCGCTTCGAGCCGGTCGGCCTCTTCGGGCGTGAGGTTTTGTTCCGAGAGGCGCGCGAGCTTTTCGGAAATCGCGTCGATGACGGGTTCGAGCTTGAGCCCTTCGTCGGTGAGCGACACGTAGGTGCTGCGCCGGTCGTGATCGGAGGCGCGTTTTTGCACGTAGCCGAGGCGCTCGAGCTTGTCGACGAGCGCCGTCACGGTCGGTTTCGTACGGTGGATGCGTCGAGCGATCTCGCTCATCGTGAGGGGACCGTAACGAAAGAGGGCGTGGAAGATGTCGCCGTGGCTCGGCGCGATCCCGTCGCAGCCCGCCGCGAGGAGTTCCGAGGTGATGAGTTGATTGGCTTGTCCGAGAAAACGGGCGGCGAGATTCACCGTGCGGCGTCGTGCGTGATCGGTCATAAAGCGGCGGCGGCCTTCGCGGGGGCGAAAGCGTGCCGTCTCCGTAGTGAGTTCCATACGAAGCCCGGCCCGAGGGCGCGCCCCGCAAAGGGAGCGGGCGCGGCAAACGGTCGGGTGTTCCGTACGATAGCGGTCGGCGCGCCCGAATTCAAGCGTCCTTCGGACGGGCGGCGCATAAACAAAAACCCCGTTCGAATCGAACGGGGTTGTGTGCGACTGGAGCGGGCGAAGGGAGTCGAACCCTCGTCATCAGCTTGGGAAGCTGAGGTAATAGCCGTTATACGACGCCCGCACCGCTAAGTGCTGAATCTTGGCGGAAGGAGAGGGATTCGAACCCTCGATACGGAATTTCCGTATGCCGCCTTTCCAGGGCGGTACAATCAACCACTCTGCCATCCTTCCTTGATGCGCTCAGTCATGTCGGCCGATCTCGTGGTGACGAAGATGTCGGCTCAAGGGAATCTCCCGAACTGAGAAGACGAACTATAGCACGAAAAATCGTTTTTGTCACGTGTCGAAAGAAATTTTTTCTCTTGACCGAAGCCGCCCCCCCCCCTTCCGGAGGCCGTTCGGGGGCGTTTCCGGTGCCGTTTCGGAGGTATCTCGGGAGGCCGACTGCCGCCTATTGCACGCCCTGCGGCCGCCTTGCCTATACTTCCGCAGAGTTTGCTCGACGAGGTGCCGCCGCGGCTCCTCGTCGCGTCGACGCGTTTTTCCCGGTTTCTGCAACGTCCCCCTGTTTCGGACACTCATGGCGCTCAAAGTTTTCAACTTTCTTTGCTCGAACGGACACCTCTTTGAAGGCTGGCTCAAGTCGGACCTCGACTGGAAGGCGGAATCGGCCGCGGGGCGCCTTGCGTGTCCCGTTTGCGGGGGCGCCGTGGTGGAAAAGCGCCCGAGCGCTCCGAGCGTCGCCCGCGCGACGGGCACGACCCGCACAGACGTCGCAGAAGACGTCGAACGCCGCCGCGAGCGCGAACTCGGCGCCCTGCAGCGCGAAGCGTACGCGGCGCTTAAGAAGGCCGTGCGCGACGCCGAGGACGTCGGTCGCAATTTCAAAGAAGAAGCGCGGGCCTTGGCCGACGGGCGCACGAGCCGACCGGGCGGGATCCGCGGTCTGTGTACCGAAGAGGACGCCGAGGAGCTGCGCTCCGAAGGAATTCCCGTATTCAACGTTCCCGACGAACTCCTCAAGGACGGCAACTGATTTCTGTTTCGAGCGCGGGGCGTACTCTCCGTGTTCATTTCGCGAAGGATCATTCCATGACCAACACCGAATTCAAACCTCACGACGCGGTCGACTTGACGAATCAGGACACGGTTTTCCTCGTCCTCGAAGAGCTCGGCATCGCGCACATGCAGCACGTTTGGCTCAAAACGAACGCCCCCGAGCACGAAGACGCCAAGGCGGTCGAAGCGCAGGCCGAAGAATTCTTCGAAGACCTCTGCTCGATTCTCGCGGGGCGTGCCGATCCTTCCCGCGTGGTCGCCAACGGCTGGGCGGGAGCGGCGCTTGCGGCCCACCTGCGCCGCGCGCTCAAAAAGGAAATCGAAGCGAAGCTCGCTCTCTGGGCGAACGGCCGTACGGTCGACGCGATCGACGACGACACGACGATCGTGCTCGCGCTTCGCTGCTACCTCGAATGCGTCGAAAAGCTGACCGCTTTGGACGCGGCCGAAAAGGCGGCGGGTCGCAAGCTTCCCGCCGAAGACTACATTCAGGTGATGGCGGGCTGGTCCGGGGTCTTTTCCGGGAAGCACGAAACGCTCGAGATTCCGGACGCCTACCGCGTCTGAGCGCGCACCGAAAGCATAGAAAGCCTCGAAAGTACTTCCGAGGCTTTTTTTTCGACGGTCGCCGCCTGAGTCCCGTCTCGTTAGACTAAGGGACGTTTGACCGGGCGCTTCGGCTCCGAAGCGCTCACGACCCCTCAACCATCCCCAAAAAACCGCCGGAGATTCCCCATGGATTCGACAACGAGCGTCAACGCGCTCACCATCGTGTTTGCGGCTTTGTGCGTCTTCGCGATCGCCTACCGCTTCTACGGGCTTTTCCTCGCCCAAAAGGTCCTTAACATCAACGCCGAGCGCGCGACCCCCGCCGTTCGCTTCGCCGACGGCAAGGACTACGTCGCCACCGACAAGTACGTGCTCTTCGGGCACCACTTCGCCGCCATTGCCGCTGCGGGCCCCCTGCTCGGTCCGGTTCTCGCCGCGCAGTTCGGCTACATGCCCGGGCTCCTTTGGATTCTGATCGGCTGCGTGCTCGCGGGCGGCGTGCACGACATGGTCGTGCTCTTTTGCTCGGTGCGCCACCGCGGTCGCAGTCTCGCGTACATCGCCTCGAAGGAAATCGACCCGACCACGGGGTTCGTGGCGTCCTGGGCGGTGCTCTCGATTCTGATTCTGACGCTTGCGGGCCTTTCGATTGCGGTCGTCAACGCCATGCACGACTCGCTCTGGTCGACCTACACGGTGGCGGCGACGATTCCCATCGCCGTCATCATGGGGCTCTACATGCAGATCTGGCGCAAGGGCGACGTGCGCGGCGCCACGCTGATCGGCGTCGTGCTCCTCTTCCTCTGCATCCTTTCGGGCCCCTGGGTTGCGGCACATCCCGAATACTTCGGGTGGCTCAACATCGACCGCAAGACGATGAGCATCCTCATCCCGATCTACGGGTTCTTCGCTTCGGTCCTTCCGGTGTGGCTCCTCTTGCTTCCGCGCGACTACCTCTCGACCTTCCTCAAGATCGGTACGATCGGCGCGCTTGCGCTCGGCATCGCCTTCGTGATGCCCGACTTCCACATGCCCGCCTTTACGGACTTCGTCAAGGGCGGCGGCCCGATCGTGGGCGGCCCCGTCATTCCCTTCATCTTCATCACGATCGCCTGCGGCGCCCTCTCGGGCTTCCACGCCACGATCGGCACGGGTACGACCCCGAAGATGATCGGCAACGAACGCGACGTGCTCTTCGTGGGCTACGGCGCGATGCTGATGGAAGGGTTCGTCGCCGTGATGGCGCTTGTGGCCGCGTGCGTCCTCGTTCCGGCCGACTACTTCGCCATCAACGCGCCCGTGGAAAAGTTCCAGGCGCTCGGCATGGCGGTCCAGGAACTCCCGCGCCTTGAAGCGGAAGTGCAGGAAAGCCTCATGGGTCGTCCGGGCGGGTCCGTCTCGCTTGCGGTCGGCATGGCCCACATCTTCTCGCAGATCCCCTTCATGGAACACCTGATGGCGTACTGGTATCACTTCGCCATCATGTTCGAAGCCGTCTTCATCCTGACGGCCGTCGACGCCGGTACCCGCGTCGGGCGCTTCTTCCTTCAGGAAATGGCCGCCAAGGTTTGGCCCAAGTTCGGCGACAAGAACTGGTGGCCGGGGATCATCATCACGTCCTTCGTCTTTACGGGGAGCTGGGGCTACCTCGTCTATTCGGGCGACATCGGCTCGATTTGGCCGCTTTTCGGCATCTGCAACCAGCTGCTCGCGTCCGTGACGCTTCTGATCGGCACCACCGTGATCCTGCGCCTCAACAAGACGCAGTACGCGTGGGTGACGGGCGTGCCCGGGATCTTCATGACGATCATCACGTTCTGGGCTGGGATCTGGCTCGTCCTCAACCAGTACCTGCCCGCGCAGCAGTACCTCCTGGCGACGCTTTCCGTCCTCGTCATGGTGCTCATGCTCTTCGTGATCGCGGGGACGCTACGCCGTTGGGCGGTGCTGCTCGGCATCCGCACGACGACGCGCGACGCGTGGGGGAACGAAGTGAAGGCGCTCGTCGAGGAGTAACCCCGGCGCTTGCGTGACTTCACCGCGCAAAGACCGCGCAAAGAGGCCGCCCGAGGCGTCGACCGACGTCCGAGGGCGGCCTTTTTCGTTCGCGCGCCTTCGCGCCGCAAAAGCGCAACCGCCCGAAAGCTCGGTTGCGGTTTCCGATCGGCGGTATCATCAAACGTTTGCCCCTTCCGGGGAGCCCGATCAAGGATTTTCAATGTATCGAACCGCACCGAAGTCGCACCCCCAACGAATCGTCGTTCTCGACACCGAAACGACGGGTCTCAGCTACCGCTACGGCGACCGCGTGTGCGAAATCGGGGCGATCGAAGTGAACGAAGCGTTCGAGCCCCTGCGGGACTTTCACGCCTACATGAATCCCGAGCGCCCGATGCCCGTGGCGGCCTACAACGTGCACGGCCTCTCGACGGCGTTTTTGAAAAAGCAACCCGTCTTCCGGGAGATCGCCCCCGAATTCGTCGAATTCGTGCGCGGGGCGAGAATCGTCGCGCACAACGCCTCGTTCGACGCGGGGTTCATCAATCACGAGCTCTTTCTTGCGGGTTACGACAACTTGGAGATGCTCGGTTGCACGGTCTTCGACACGCTCCGCTGGGCGCGAAGCCTCTTTCAGGGCTACCCCAACGGGCTCGACCACCTCTGCCGCCGTTTCGGCATCCTCGGCGAAGACCGCTCGATCCACGGGGCGCTCTCCGACGCGGAACTTCTTCGCATCGTCTGCCGGGGGTTGACGGCCTATGAAAAAACGGGGGTCGTGACCGCCTTCGGGGGCGAATTCCGGGAGGAAACGAGCCGACCGGTGCCGGGCCGCTCGTGATTTTGTAATGCCATAACAAAGAAAGGCGCCGATTTTGCGAGGAGAACGTCCGCAAAATCGGCGCCTTTTTTTCCGGCTTCTGTTTTTGAGAGCCCGCGCACTTTCCGGCGCGCGGGCTCCGGCGATTACCCGAGGATCGCCTTCAGGTCGGCTTCCGGGGTCGAAACGACGTGGAGGTCGTACGCGTCGACGAGCGTCTTCACGAGGTTGGGCGTGAGGAACGCGGGGAGCGTCGGGCCGATGTACATGCCCTTGACGCCGAGCGCGAGGAGCGTGAGGAGAATCGCGATCGCCTTCTGCTCGAACCAGGAAAGAACGAGCGTAAGCGGAAGGTCGTTCACGCCGCAGCCCGCCTTTTCCGCAAGAAGCACCGCGAGACGCACGGCGGCGTAGGCGTCGTTGCACTGGCCGACGTCGAGAAGTCGCGGGAGGCCCCCCACGTGGCCGAGCGCCTTCTGGTTGAAGCGGTACTTGCCGCAGGCAAGCGTCAGGATGAGGCAGTCGGCGGGAACCTGTTCGACGAAGTCCGCGTAGTAGGAGCGGCTCGAGCGCGCGCCGTCGCAGCCCCCGACGAGGAAGACGTGACGGAGGGTCTTCTCACCCACGAGCTTCAGCACGGTGTCCGCGGCCCCTTCGAGAACGGCGCGGCCGAACCCCGTCGTTACGGTGCGCTTCGGTTCGTCGGCGGCAAAGCCCGGCATTTCGAGCGCCTTTTCGATGACGACCGAGAAGTCGTCCGTATCGAGGTGCGTGCAGCCCGGCCAGCCGACCATGTTGCGCGTGTAGATGCGGTCCGCATAGTGCCCGGGGTTCGGGTCGAGGATGCAGTTCGTCGTCATGACGATGGGACCGGGGAACTCGGCGAATTCCGTCTGCTGCTTGTACCAGGCCGAGCCGTAGTTGCCGACGAGGTGCGGGTACTTGCGAAGTTCGGGATAGGCGTGCGCGGGAAGGAGTTCGCCGTTCGTGTAGACGTTGATGCCCTTCCCTTCCGTCTGCTCGAGAATAAGCTTCAGGTCGCGCAGGTCGTGGCCCGAAACGAGGATGCACTTCCCTTTGACGGGCGCGGTATTCACCTGGGCGGGGAAGGGGTCGCCGAAGCTCGTCGTATTGGCCTTTTCAAGGGCGGCCATCACGTCGAGGTTGAGGTGCCCGATTTCGAGCGCGTCGGCAAGGAGCGCTTCGGCACCCGCTTCGGGCGACCCGATGCGAGCGAGGTGTTCGAGGACACGGCGCTCAAGCTTCGCATCGCGAAGGTCGAGCGCGGCGGCGTGTTCGAGATAGGCGGCCGTACCTTTGAGGCCGTAAAGGGCGAGAAGGCGCAGGCCCGCGATGTCGGCATTGGGTTCTTCGCGACGCAGCGACGCTTCGCGGCAGGCGGCGGGCAGCGCGGACGCGCAGAGGCCCTTCACGGAGAAGTCCGCAAGCGGATGATCGGGGCGCTTCGCGCCCGCGGCGGCAAGTTCGTCGCGCATCGCTTCGGCTTCGTGAATGTAGGCGGTGATGCGAATCGGGTCGAAGTTCACGTTCGTCAAGGTCGAGAAGAACGCGCGCGGCACGAAGAGCGCCGTCTTCGAGATGTCGATCCCTTCGGCTTCGGCCGTAAGGGCGCGGGCCGCAAGGCTTTCGAGCATCGCGACGAGCACGTCCTGAAGGTCGGACGTCTCGGGCGTTTTGCCGCAGTTGCCGCGGAACGCGCAGCCGTGCATCTCGGGGGTGTTGGTCGTTTGTTCGCACTGGATGCAGAACATCGTCGGGGTCTCCTTGTAAAACGACGGGGCGGTATCTCGTTCGGACGGGGGTTTCCGAATTAAATATGCATTTGAAATACAGATTTTCCGAAGTATAGGGATGCGGCCGCAGGAAAGCAAGAAAAAGTTATACGTGAGATACATTTATTTTTCGCGAGTTTCTCCGACCGATCCGCCGACCGATCCGCCGACCGACCTCGACCGAAGGGCTCGGCGCTCGAGTGCGCGAACTTCGGCGGGTGTCAACGCGGGACGCGTTGGCGCGGTCGGGACGGGTTCGGGAAACCTCCCGTGAGCCGTCAAAAGAACGTCACGGACTTGTCATCGAACTGTCATAGGGCGTCCTTAGGATGAGCCGCAACCCAAAAACACCCGTTTTCCCGGCTCCCGACTTCCGGGGCCCTCATTTCAAGGACACACCATGCTTACGCGTCGTCAGTTCGGTCGCAACCTTCTCGGTTCGGCCCTTCTTCTGAACGGTTTCGGTCTCTCGAATGCTTTTGCCGCGCCCGCTTCGCGCGCCATCGTCTACAACTGCCCGGCCGAATGGGCCGGTTGGGGCGCGATGCTCGAATTGGTCAAGAAGGAAACGGGGATCGACGTCCCGATGGACAACAAGAATTCCGGTCAGGCCGTTTCGCAGATCATCGCCGAAGCGAAGAACCCGGTGGCCGACGCCGCCTACCTCGGCATCTCCTTTGCGATCAACGCGAAGAACCAGGGGCTCGTCGAAAACTACAAGGGCGAAGGCTGGCAGAAGGTTCCCGAGGGCTTGAAGGACCCCGAAGGTGCCTGGGTGTCGATCCACGCCGGGACCGTGGGCTTCATGGTCAACGTCGAAGCGCTCGACGGTCTGCCCGTGCCGAAGGGCTGGAAGGACCTCCTTGACCCGAAGTACGAAGGCCTCATGGGCTTTCTCGATCCGTCGTCGGCCTTCGTGGGTTACGCCTGCGCCGTGGCCGCGAACCACGCCCTGGGCGGCACGCTCGACGACTTCAAGCCCGCGCTCGACTATTTCAAGGCTCTGATGCAGAACAGCCCGGTCGTTCCGAAGCAGACCGCCTACGCCCGCTGTCTCTCGGGTGAAATTCCGATCCTCTTCGACTACGACTTCTCCGCCTACCGCGCCCGCTACACCGACAAGGCGCCGATCGAATTCGTCATCCCGTCGGAAGGCACGATCCAGGTTCCCTACGTGATGTCGCTTGTGAAGAACGCGCCGCACGCCGACGCGGGCCGCCGCGTGATCGACTTCGTGCTCTCCGAAAAGGGCCAGAAGCACTGGGCGGAAAACTACCTCCGTCCGGTCGTGGGCGACATCGAAACGCTCGCTCCCGAAGCGGCGGCGAAGTTCCTGCCCGCTTCCGAATACGCCCGTGCGGGTAGCGTCGACTACGCGAAGATGGCGGCCGTACAGGTGGCCTTCAGCGAGGCCTACCTCAAGGCCGTCAAGGGCTGACGCACCGAGCGCCCGGACGCGGTCGGTCCGCGCCCGGACCCGTTTTCCCGAAGCCGGTTCGGTCTTGCCCGGGTCGGCTTTCGTTTTGAGACTCGCGGGCGAGCCTCCGAATTCGCAATCGCCCCCTTCGAGTCCTTCGAACCACCTTCCGAACCCTCCGCCGAGGGGCTTCTCGATGAAGCGCACCCATATTCTCTTTCTTATTCCGGCCCTCGCCGTTCTGACGGCCTTTTTCGTGTTGCCGGTCCTGCGACTGCTGCCCGCTTCGGTCTCGACCGAGGAGGGGATTCTTCTCTACGGGCAGATCCTCACCAATCCGCGCTACGCGACGAGCATGGTTTCGACCGTGCTTCTTTCGGTGGCGGTCACGTTCGCGAGCGTCGTGCTCGGCGGCCTGACGGGGCTCTTTCTCGAGCGTCACCGTTTCCCGGGGCGCAACGCCGTCGTCGCCCTCATCACGCTTCCGCTCTCCTTCCCCGGCGTGGTCGTGGGTTTCATGATCATCATGCTGGGCGGCCGCAACGGCATCGCCTCGATGATTTCCTCCTCGCTCGGCGCGGGCAAGCTCGTCTTTGCCTACGGCATGGCGGGGCTCTTTTTCGGGTACCTCTACTTTTCGATTCCCCGCGTCGTGACGACCGTGATGGCGGCCACCCGCAAGATCGAACCCATGTACGAAGAGGCGGCCCGCACGTTGGGCGCGAGTTCCTGGCGAATCCTCAAAGACGTGACGGTGCCCGCCCTCATGCCCGCGCTCCTTTCGACGGGGGCGATCTGCTTTGCGACTTCGATGGGTGCCTTCGGTACGGCCTTCACGCTCGCGACCGACATCAACGTGCTGCCGATTACGATCTACACCGAATTCACGCTCTCGGCCAACATCGCCTCGGCCGCCATGCTCTCGGTCGTGCTCGGTCTCATTACGTGGGCGATGCTGGTGCTCGCGCGCCTCGCGGGCGGTCGGAGCGACCGCTGAGTCGGAGAGAAGACAAATGAAAACGAAATTCAAAGACCTGAGCGCCACCACGGTGCTTTCGGCGGCGCTCACGGCCGTCACGCTCCTCTTTCTGATGGTGCCGGTCGTGCAGATGGTGGCGACCGCCTTCATGAAGAACGCCTTCCGCGGCATGAAAGCGGGCTTTACGACGGACTGGATCGCGAAGGTGCTCGACATCTACGGCGACACGATTCTGCGCAGTCTCGGGCTTGCCTGCGGGGCGCTCGTGATTTGCGTTGCGATCGGGGTTCCGGCCGCCTGGATTCTCGTTCGCGAAGAGCGCAAGCGTTGGGCCGCGTTTCTCGAAGAAGCCCTCATTCTTCCGCTTTCGATGCCGGGGCTTGCGATCGGTCTCGGGATCCTGCTTGTCTGGGGCGGTTTCACGAGCCTCCGACACAGCTCGCTCTTCATCCTCTGCGGCCACGTGATGTTCTGCCTTCCCTTCATGGTGCGAAGCGTCATGTCGGTCCTGCGCGTCGAGCCGATTGCGGCCTACGAAGAAGCTTCCGCCACGCTCGGCGCCTCCCCCTGGACCACGTTCACGCAGGTGGTCGTCCCCGTGGCGATGCCCGGCATCCTCGCGGGCGCCCTCATGGTGATGACCGTCTCGCTCGGCGAATTCAACATCTCCTGGATGCTCCAGACGCCCGATACGAAGACGCTCCCCGTCGGCATGGCCGACAGCTACGCGTCGATGCGTCTCGAAGTGGGGAGCGCCTACACGTTCCTTTTCCTTGTGATCCTGGTGCCGCTCCTCTCCTTGATGCAGGCACTCCCCGACTGGATCAAAAAGCGCGCCGAAGCGCGCCGCCTCGCGGACGAGGCGGCTGCCTGACAGCCCGACGGCCCGAAGAGCCGATCACCGGACCCCTTCGCGACGCACACCGAACGAACTCAACGAACCGACATCATGACCGAATCCGTTTCCATCGAACTCAAGAACATGAGCAAGCACTACGGCTCGACCCGCGTGCTCTCGCCCTTCAATCTCACCCTCGAAGCGGGCTGCCGCACGGTGCTCCTCGGCCCCTCGGGCTGCGGGAAGACGACGCTTCTTCGCATCATCGCGGGGCTTGAAACGCCCGACGAAGGGTCGCAGCTCGTCGTGGGCGGCAAAGACATGACGCACGTGCCCGCCGAGAAGCGCAGGATCGGCTTCATGTTCCAGCAGTACGCGCTTTTTCCCCACATGACGGTCGCGGAAAACGTGGGCTACGGCCTCAAGGTGCGCGGAGAATCGAAGGCCGTGATCGAAAAGACCGTGGACGAGATGCTTGCGCTCGTGAACCTTGAAAAATTCAAGCGCCGCAACGTGCTCGCTCTCTCGGGCGGGCAGCGTCAGCGCGTGGCGCTCGCGCGAGCCCTGGCGATCCGTCCGAAGATTCTGCTTTTGGACGAACCGCTCTCGGCCCTCGACGCGCAGATCCGCCACAAGGTGCGCGAAGAGCTCGCCGTCATCCTGCGCGAACTCGGCATCACGGCCGTCATCGTCACGCACGACCAGGACGAAGCCATGGTGCTCGGCGACCGAATCGTCGTGATGGAAGGGGGTGTCATTCACCAGGCGGCGACTCCCGAAGAAGTCTGGCGTCGTCCGGCCTCGGGGTTCGTCGCGGGGTTCGTGGGCGGCAGCAACCGCGTGCGCGGCACCTACCAGTCGGGGATGCTCTCCTGGCTCGGTGCTTCGACGCCCGCAAACGCCCTTGCGCACGGCATCGCCGCGGGCCTGGCGAACCACACGGGTGCGGTCGACGTCTACTTCCGCCCCGAGGTGGCGTCCCTTGAAGCGCTCGAAGAGGGCGAGGGCGTCGCGCTTGAGGACCGCATCGTCAAGGTGAAGGACCTTCACTTCATGGGGAATTTCGTTCGCGTGACGGTCGAGGCCGCCACCGGAGAACTTCTCAAGGTGAATCTTGCAAGCGCGGGCGAAGCGATCCGCCCGGGCGCGCGTGCGCGCCTCACGGTCGAGAGCTCCCACCTGATGGTTTTCCCGGGGTAACGAGCGATGCGCGCGATTCTTCAGCTCACCGACCTTCACGTCGAACCGCGGGGCGTGCTCGCCTACGGCAAAGCCGATACGGCCTCGCGGCTCGACGCGCTTCGCCCCTGGCTCGAAGCCAAGGCGCGCGAGGTCGACCTCATCGTCGTCACGGGCGACATCGCCTGCGACGGAAACGTCGAATCGTACCGACACGTGCGCGAGGTTTTTTCAAACCTTGCCGCCCCCGTGCGGATGCTCCCCGGCAACCACGATTCTCGGAGCGCCATGCGCGCGCACCTCGCGGGACTGACGGAGGCGTCCGAAGCGGCTGCGGCGAACGACCCCGTCGAATTCCGATTCGAAACGGAGGACTTTCGCGTCGTGGGGCTCGACACCCTGATTCCGGGCACGCACTGGGGCGAAGCGAAAGCATCCTCGCTCGCGCGCCTGGAGGCGATCTTCGACGAGGACCGTCGAGCGGGCGTCGCGAAGCCCACGATCCTTTTCATGCACCACACGCCCCTCCACTCGGGGATGCCGAAGATGGACGAACCCTTCGGGAACCGCGACGCCTTCGCGCGGGTGCTCGCGGCGCGCCCCGACGTGCGGCTCGCAACCGGTCACATGCACCGCTCGATCGTGGGCCTGTTCGGCTCGAACGTCGTCGTGACGGCGCCCCCGGCGGCGCTTTCGATCGAACTCGATTTCGGGCCCGAAGGAGGAGACGCCTTCCGCATGGAGCCCCCGGGCTTTGCGCTTCACAAGCTGATCGACTCGTCCTGGGTGACGCACACGGGTCTCGTCCCCGTCCCCGACGACTTCTCGGGCCCGTACCCCTTTGCGGGCGCCGTGAATCCTGTCGATTGACGCGGCAGCTCCCTCCTCACGGATGCCCTCGAAAAAATAAACGCACGTTCAGCCGCTAAAATGCGGGTAGGTTTCCGGCCGTCGTCCGAAGAGGGCGGCGGCCGAGTGTTTGTGTTTTTTTGAGAGGACCCGTGCCGTGCCGAGCAATCAGTACGAAACGTTCATGGGGTACGTGTACGAACACGGGACCCCGAAATCCGATCGGACGGGAACGGGCACCCGTTCCGTCTTCGGTTATCAGATGCGCTTCAATCTCGAGGAGGGCTTCCCCCTCGTGACGACGAAGAAGCTCCACCTGCGCTCGATCATTCACGAGCTGCTCTGGTTCCTCAAAGGTTCGAGCAACATCGCCTACCTGAAGGAAAACGGCGTCTCGATCTGGGACGAGTGGGCCGACGAAAACGGCGACCTCGGTCCGGTCTACGGCGTGCAGTGGCGCTCCTGGCCGAAGGCCGACGGCGGCACGATCGATCAGATCGCCAACGTCGTCCACGCGATTCGCACGAATCCCGATTCGCGCCGCCTGATCGTGACGGCCTGGAACCCCGCGGAAGTCGACGAGATGGCGCTCCCGCCCTGCCACTGTCTCTTCCAGTTCTACGTGGCGGAAGGGAAGCTTTCCTGCCAGCTCTATCAGCGCTCGTGCGACATCTTCCTGGGCGTCCCCTTCAACATCGCAAGCTACGCGCTCCTCACCCATATGGTGGCCGCGCAGTGCGATCTCGGCGTCGGGGACTTCGTCTGGACGGGCGGCGACTGCCACATCTACGACAACCACGTCGAACAGGTGAAGTTGCAGCTCTCGCGCGAACCGCGTCCGTACCCGAAGCTCAACATCCTGCGTAAGCCCGACTCGATCTTCGACTACCGGTACGAGGACTTCGAAATCGTCGACTACGATCCGTGGCCTCACATCAAGGCGCCCGTGGCCGTTTGACGGTTGGACGGAGCCGAACCATTTCCATTCACTTCTTTTCGGAGGGAGCGGCGCCCGAGACGCGCTCGTACGAGCGCAAGGGCGCCCCTTTTTTATGATCGAACTCATCGTGGCGCGTGCGCGCAACGGCGTCATCGGTGCGGAAAACCGCATGCTCTGGCGCATTCCCGAAGACTTCGCGTTTTTCAAGCGTACGACGATGGGCTCGCCCATCGTGATGGGACGCAAGACCCGTCTCTCGATCGGGCGCCCCCTGCCCGGTCGCCGCAACGTGGCGGTGACCCGCAATCCCGATTTCCGGGCCGAAGGGACCGAAACGGTGACGAGCCTCGAGGCGGCCTTCGAGCTGCTTGCGAACGAGCCCCGCATCTTCGTGATCGGGGGCGGAGAAATCTACCGTCAGGCGCTTCCCGCAGCGGAGCGCTGCTGGGTGACGGTCCTCGATCGGGACTTCGAGGGTGATACCGTCTTTCCGGAGCTGCCCGAAGCCGAATGGTCCTACGAGGTGATCGATCGCCTGGAGCCCGCGGCGGACCGTCCGTACGCGGTGGAATTCCGCCGTTACGACCGTCGGAAGATGTCCACAGCAGACTGACTCTCCTCCCGAACCCCGAGCCCCGATGCAAACAAACGTCGGGGCTTTTTGTCTACGGCGTGTTCGGAGGATGCGTCGCCCGAGCCTCTCCGGCTTTTCCACCGAGCGTGGAAAAGTTGTCCCCAGTTCTCCACAGAACCTGTGCATAACTTGGGGAACAAGCGTTCAAAACGGTATTTTATGAAGGAGTTTCAAAGACTTACGAGGTTGCTTAAAAAATAGGCAAACTAGGGAATTCTCCGTAGAAACCGATTTGAGCGACGGCAACCGATTGATTTGTCTCGAAAAACAGGCGCAAAAAAAGAGCGTTTCTCGCGAAACACTCTTCTTAATTTTCCCGTTCGGGAAAATTGGCGCGGCTGGCAGGATTCGAACCCACGACCCCCTGGTTCGTAGCCAGGTACTCTATCCAACTGAGCTACAGCCGCGCGCCTACGACATGGATTGCAAATTGATTGGCGCGGCTGGCAGGATTCGAACCCACGACCCCCTGGTTCGTAGCCAGGTACTCTATCCAACTGAGCTACAGCCGCTCATCAATTGCAGGAGATGAATAGTACAGCAGTTTTTTGAAAAAAGCAAGGGGTCGACGAAAAAAAATCAAAAAAAAATGAATTCGAGCGTCGACGGGGCGAAAAAGGGGAGAATCGCGCGAAAAAGGAGTGTGTCTCCCGGCCGCGTATTTCCGTTTGAAGCGGTGCGTTATCGCGAGCGGCGCAGCGAAAGCAGCACGAGGTTCGCGAGGATGGCGCCCGCACCCGCAAGCTCCCAGGCACCGAACGTAACGCCGAGAAGAAGCGCTGAAAGGACGACGGCCGAGAGGGGCTCGAACGAAACGAGGAGTCCCGTGACGGCGGGCGAAACGTATTTGGTGCTCGCGAGGTAGCACCAGAAGGCGACGACCGTGCCGATCAGGATGACGACGCAGCACGCGGCCGCGGCCTCCCAGGTCCATGCGACGCGTGCGGCCCAGGGCGGATTGAAGACGGCCATGATGCAGCCGCCCGCAAAGAGTCCCCAGCCCGCCGTGAGGCCCGCGCCGATACGCCTCAAAACGTTTCGCGGTTGAATCGTCGAAAAGGCGCCCGAGGCGGCGGACAGAAGCCCGAAGAGGACGCCCGCAACCGAAAAGTCGAGCGAAGAGAGATCGCCCTTCGTCACGAGGCAGCCGACGCCGAAAAGCGCAAGAAGCAGACAAAAAGCTTCTCGGGGCGTGATGCGTCGCCCGTCGTGAACGGCGAGCCAGAGAAGGATCATGAGCGGCTGCGTTCCGACCAGAATCGCGGCGGTCCCCGCATTCGTGTGCGCGATCGAGAGGAAGAACGTGTACTGCCCGCTCAGAACGCCCGCGCCGTAAAGAAGGACCGCGGGCAGGTTCTCGCGCCGCAAGACGGGAGCGACGACGTTGCGGGGATTGAGAAGGAAGTCGATCGCAATGAGGAGGGCGCCCGAAGCAAGGAGCCGCAGTGCGACGAGGTCCTCGGGCGTGAAGCCGAGATCCGTGAAGAGGTACTGAGCGGCAACGCTCATGCAACCCCAGCACAGGCCGGCGGAGGACGCGAGGACGATGCCTCGGGTTTGGTCGCTGATCATGGCGAAAAGCGTCTCCGGGAAGGAGGTGCGCGCAAAGACGTTCCGGGAAAGGAATCGGAGAAAATCAACAAGGAAAAAGCCTCCGAGACGACGAAGCCCGGTCGAAACCGGGCCTCGCAGTCAGGGGGGCGTTATTCGTATCGCTTGCGAATGTCCGTTACGTAACGAACGCCGTCCGCCGTTGTCTCTTCGTGTTGTTCGAGCAACACGTGACCGGTCTGACGGCAGAATTCCGCCAGATCGCGAAGACTGTGCGGATCGGTGGAGATCACCCGCAACCGTGCGCCCGCCGCCAGG
The DNA here is from genome assembly GCF_003609995.1 of Sutterella megalosphaeroides. NCBI lineage: Bacteria > Pseudomonadati > Pseudomonadota > Betaproteobacteria > Burkholderiales > Sutterellaceae > Sutterella > Sutterella megalosphaeroides. Next base: position 2,408,608 of record NZ_AP018786.1, on the reverse strand, counting down.
GCGGCGAGGCGCTTTTTGGTTTTCAAAACGGGCATCGGGCAGGCGAGTCCCGGAAGATCGAGCGTTTCGCTCGAGGCTTCCGAGGGGGTGCAACCCGGGACAAACGTTTCGACGGTCATGTCCCCCGTCCTTCTCAGAGCTTGGCTTCGACCCAGGACGCAACGCCAGCGAGCGCTTCGTCGAGCTTCGAGGCATCCGACCCGCCGGCCATGGCCATGTCGGGCTTGCCGCCGCCCTTGCCGCCCACCTGGAGGGCGACGAAGTTGACGAGTTCGCCCGCCTTGACGCGGTCGGTGAGGTTCTTCGTGACGCCCGCGGCAAGCTGCACGCGGCCGTCGACGACGCTCGCGAGCACGGCCGCGGCCGTACCGAGCTTGTCCTTCACCTTGTCCATCGTTTCACGAAGGGCCTTGGCGTCCGCGCCGTCCATGCGGGCGACGAGCACCTTGACGCCCTTGACGTCGACGGCCTGCTCGACGAGCGTGTCGCCGAGCTTGGCGGCCATGCGGCTCTTCAGCTGTTCGAGGGCCTTTTCGAGGGCCTTCTGCGTCTGCATCAGGTCGTCGATCTTGCCGGGGAGTTCGGAGACCGGAGCCTTGAAGCGGTGAGCGCTTTCGCTCAGCAGTTCGGCCTGTTCCTGAACGAAACGGAGCGCCTCGGTGCCGGTGACGGCTTCGATGCGGCGAACGCCCGCGGCGATCCCAGCTTCGCTCACGACCTTGAAGAAGCCGATGTCGCCGGTGCGCTTGACGTGCGTGCCGCCGCAGAATTCGACGGACGTGCCGATATTGAGCACGCGCACGGTTTCACCGTATTTTTCGCCGAAGAGCATGACGGCGCCCGTTTCCTTGGCTTCGTCGATCGGCAGAACGCGCGTTTCGACTTCGGTGTTGCGAAGGATTTCGGCGTTGACGATCGTTTCGACCTGACGGATTTCGTCGGCCGTGAGGGGCTTCGGATACGAGAAGTCGAAGCGCGTCGACTTGGGCGAAACGAGCGAACCCTTCTGGGCGACGCCGTCGCCGAGGACCGTGCGCAGGGCCTTGTGCATGATGTGCGTCACGGAGTGGTTGCGCATCGTGGCTTCGCGCAGCTCTTCGTTGACGCGCAGATCGAACGTGTCGCCGAGCGAGACGCCGCCTTCGTGCACGTGGCAGTGTTCGCCCGTGACGGCCGCCTTCACCTTGAAGGTGTCGAGCACTTCGAGGAGCGACGTGGCGTTCTTCGCTTCGCCCTTGTCGCCCGTCTGACCGCCCGATTCGGCGTAGAAGGGCGTGCGGTCGAAGACGACGACGCAGTCTTCGCCCGCGTCGACGTGTTCGACGGCTTCGCCGTCGCGGTAGAGACCGATCACCTTCGCACCGGTTTCAACGAGCGTGTCGTACCCCGTGAAGACCGTGTCGGCGCCCGAGTATTCGAGGCCTGCCGCCATCTTGAATTTGGCGCTCGCACGCGCCGCGGCGCGCTGGCGTTCCATGGCGCGGTCGAACCCTTCGGTGTCGATCGTGAGACCGCGTTCGCGGCACACGTCGCCCGTAAGGTCGGCGGGGAAGCCGTACGTGTCGTGGAGCTTGAAGAGGATTTCGCCGTCGAGGCACCCGTTCGTGCACTTGGCGATCGCGTCTTCGAGGAGTTCCATACCCTTCGTGATCGTCGCGAAGAAGCGGCGTTCTTCGTCTTCGAGCACGGCGGCGATCTTCGGGTTCTTGAGTTCGGGGTAGGCTTCGCCCATCTCGGCGACGACCGCGTCGACGAGCTTGTAGAAGAAGGGCGCGCGCGCACCGAGCTTGTAGCCGTGGCGGATGGCGCGGCGGCAGATGCGACGCAGCACGTAGGCGCGGCCTTCGTTGCCGGGGACAATGCCGTCGGCAACCGAGAAGGCGCAGGCGCGGATGTGGTCGGCGATCACCTTGAGGGAGGGCGACGTCGCGTCCACTTCACCGACGCTCACGCTCTCGACGGCAGCCTTGGCGGCGGCGAGGAGATTCTTGAAGAGGTCGATGTCGTAGTTGTTGTGCACGCCCTGCAGCACGGCCGCGATGCGTTCAAGCCCCATGCCCGTGTCGATCGAGGGCTTCGGCAGCTTGTGCATCACGCCCTTTTCGTCGCGGTAGAACTGCATGAAGACGAGATTCCAGATCTCGATGTAGCGGTCGCCGTCTTCGTCGGGGGAGCCCGGAGGGCCGCCCTGGACGCTGTCGCCGTGGTCGTAGAAGATTTCCGAGCAGGGACCGCACGGACCCGTGTCGCCCATCATCCAGAAGTTGTCGGACATGTAGCGGGCGCCCTTGTTGTCGCCGATGCGCACGATGCGCTCGGCCGGGACGCCGACTTCCTTGTTCCAGATGTCATAGGCTTCGTCGTCTTCGGCGTAGACCGTCACCCAGAGCTTTTCGGCCGGGAGCATGAAGTGCTTGGTGAGAAGCTCCCAGGCGAAATGGATGGCGTCGTGCTTGAAGTAGTCGCCGAAGGAGAAGTTCCCGAGCATCTCGAAGAACGTGTGGTGGCGCGCGGTGTAACCGACGTTGTCGAGGTCGTTGTGCTTGCCGCCGGCGCGGATGCACTTCTGCGAGGTGGTCGCGCGCGTGTAGGGACGCTTGTCGAAGCCGAGGAACACGTCCTTGAACTGGTTCATGCCCGCGTTCGTGAAAAGGAGCGTGGGGTCGTTTCCGGGGACGACCGGACTCGAATGAACGATCGTATGACCCTTGCTTTCGTAAAACTTCAGAAAGGTCCGTCGAATGTCAGCGACTTTCATAAGAGATCTAAATATGTTTGGAATTCGAGGGTCCCGAAGGCCGAAGGGTTACGTGCCCGTCCGGGGATCGGTACGCCCGTGGAAAGCTTGTTCGAAGCGACACATTTTAGCAAAGCGGTCGCGGCGGGCCGTTGCGGAACGCGCCGCTTCGAGCCCGCTTCTTCTCCGAACGCAAAGACCCGCTCCTTTCGGAAGGCGGGTCTCGGGTGTCGGGCCGGGGCTTGGCGAAAGCCCCGGCGTCAAGCGTTCGGGACGCGATCAGGCGATGCGCGAGTAGCCGCCCGCGCGATCGGATTCGCGCAGGTAGCGGTCGAACTGCATCGCCACGGCGCGCACGAAGATCTTGCCCTTGGCGGAAACGACGAGGCGGTCTTCGTAAAGCTCGACGAGGCCGTGCTTTACGTAGGGCTTCATCTTCGACCATTCGTAGGCGAAGGTTTCGTCGAACTTGATGCCGAAGCGCTCTTCGACGTCCTTCTTCTTCAGTTCGAAGTTGCACATGATCTGCATGATCACGTAGCGGCGAAGATCGTCGTCGTCGTTGAGCCAGTAGCCGCGGTTCGTGGCGAGACGCCCTTCGCGGATCGCGGCGTAGTAGTCGTCGAGTTCGCGCGGGTTGCAGGCGTAGGCGCGGCCGATCTTCGAGATGCTCGAGACGCCGAGCGCGACCATGTCGCATTCGGCCATCGTGGAGTAGCCCTGGAAGTTGCGCTGCAGGGTCCCTTCGATCTGGGCGCGCGAGAGTTCGTCGTCTTCCTTCGCGAAGTGGTCCATGCCGATGTAGCGGTAGCCGTTCTGCGTGAGACGCGTGATCGCGTCGAACATGATGTGGACCTTTTCGACCGTGTCGGGAAGGTCCGCGGGCAGAATGCGGCGCTGCGCCTTGAAGTGGTTCGGCAGGTGCGCGTAGTGGTAGAGCGCGATGCGGTCGGGCGAGAGCTCAAGCACCTTGTCGATCGTTTCGGAGAACGTGGCGCGCGTCTGCTTGGGGAGCCCGTAGATCAAGTCCATGTTGACGGACTCGAACCCGCACTCGCGGGCCGCGTCGATCGTGGCCTTCGTTTCTTCGAAGGGCTGGATGCGGTTGATCGCCTTCTGCACGTCGGGGTTGAAGTCCTGAACGCCGCAGGACATGCGGTTGAGGCCGAGTTCGCGGAGCTTTTTCACCTTTTCGGGCGGGCAGGTGCGCGGGTCGACTTCGATCGAGAATTCGCCGCGCGCGGCCAAGGGGAAGCGCTTCGTGAGCGTTTCCATCATGTGCGCGAGCTCGTCGTTCGTGAGGAACGTCGGCGTGCCGCCGCCGAAATGGAGCTGCGCGAGCTCCTGCGGGCCCGTGATGTGTTCTTTCACGAGGTCGGCTTCGCGGCCGATCGTTTCGATGTATTCGGCGCTGCGACCGTGGTCGCGCGTCACGATCTTGTTGCAGCCGCAGTAGTAGCAGACGTCGTTGCAGAAGGGAACGTGAACGTAGAGGGAAAGGTCGGCGGGGTGCTTTTCATCGGCGCGGCCCGCAAGCGCGCGCTCGTAGTCTTCAACGCCAAAGGACGCATTGAACCGGTCGGCCGTGGGGTAGGACGTGTAGCGGGGGGCCGGTACGTCGAATTTGCGCAACAGGTCCATTTCCGGCAGTTCAACGCCGCTCGTTTCCGGAGTCGTCATTGTTTTATTCCTTTGAGGCTATGACTTAAGTTAAGGATGCTGATATTATTCGACCCAAGCGTGCCGCTTCCTTGATTCGTATCAAGGCACAGGGGTATGTGACTGCCGCTCGCTGGTATAGGGGTCCGGGACAGGTGTCCGAAACCCGCATCCCGACGGTCGGCATTGTATGCGCCGCATATTATTTCAACATTAGCAGGCCGCCGTACTCCGCGAAAGCTTTGAGGGCGAACGTGCCCGGGGGGTGATCCCCCGACGAGCACCCCCGAAGACCGACGGGCGCCCGGTGCCCGCGAAGTCGATCCCGTCCCGTCCGGGACGAAGAGGAGAATAGTTCGTGATCAGCTTGTCCACGCTTCGCGTCACCTGTTCCAACTGCAACATGCGCGATTCCTGCCTGCCGATCGGCCTGACGCTCAAAGAGGTCGAACGGCTCGAGGATCTCGTCTCCGAGCGCCGCCGCGTCAAGCGCGGCGCCCCCCTCTACCGCGCGGGCGACCGGTTCCGCGCGCTTTACGTCGTGCGTCTCGGCTTCGTGAAAGGGGTCGTGATGGGCAGCGACGGCCGCGAACAGGTTTCGGCCTTTTACATGGCGGGCGACATGCTCGGGATCGACGGCATCCCGAACGCCGTGCACACGATGGATCTGATCGCGCTCGAAGACACCGAAGTCTGCGTGATTCCCTACGCCCGCATCGAAGAGTGTGCGGTCGCGGTGCACGCGGTCGGCTCGCACCTCATGAAGACGCTCGCGCGCGAAGTCGTCCGTCAGAACAACCACATGCTGCTTCTCGGCTCGATGCACGCCGAAGAGCGTCTCGCGTACTTCCTCCTTTCGCTTTCGCAGCGCTTCGAGCAGCGCGGCTACTCGCGCTCCGAATTCGTGCTTCGCATGACGCGCGCCGAAATCGGTTCCTTCCTCGGGCTGAAGTTGGAAACAGTGAGTCGCGTGCTTTCGCGCTTCGCGCACGACGGCCTCATCGAAGTGAACCAGAAGCACGTGCGCATTTTCGACTCGTCGGGTCTCCGAAGCATCATTTCGGGCGCGACGGGCGAAGCGTACGAAGAGGTCGTGCCGCTCGTTCAGGTCCCCGTCGACGAAAGCTTCGTGGGAGGCGCTTCCTATTCGGGCCCGGCCGAGCGCTCGGTCGACTGAGGCCCGAAGGGCGACCCCTTGAAAAAAACGGAGCCCCGACGCGCGGTCGAGGCTCCGTTTTTTCGAGAACCCGAGGTGCCGATCCAACGATCGTCCTCGGGTTTTGCGTTTCTTGAGGCGGTATCCGCGGCGTTTCCCGCAGCGCTGCTCAGGCGTAGGGGCGCACGAGGTCGAGCCGGTCCGTGCAGAGGCCGTCCACACCCCAGCGGAAGAGCTCTTCGACGCGCTTCGGGTCGTTCACGGTGTAGCAGAAGACCCAGTAGCCGAGGTCCTTCACTTCGCGCACGAACTCGGGCGTGATGCGCTTGTGGTTGCAGTGAAGCGCCACGCAGCGCAGTTCCGCAAGGAGTTCGCGCCAGTTGTCGGGGATCTTGTCGACGAGGAAGCCTCGCGGGATGTCGGGCGCGGTTTCAAGCGCTCCGCGCAGAGCGTCGGGCTTGAAGGAGCTGAAAAGCGGCGCCTTCGGGTTGATTCGTTCCTGTCGGTCGCCGCCCTCGCGCACGAGGTCCGCGTAGAGTTCCGCCGTCAGCCGACCGACGACGCGTCCCGTTTCGAGTTCCGCACCCGCAGCGGGCTTGATTTCGATATTGAGCCAGACGTCGTTCGCGCGGCACCACCGGACGGCCTGCTCGAACCCCGCGGGCGGCACGCCCGCGTACTGCGGCGCAAACCAGCGGCCCGCGTCGAGCGTGCGCACTTCGAGGCTCGTCAGTTCGGGGACGGAGCGATCGTCGTCGAGAATCGTGCGGCCGAACTTTTCGTCATGCATCAGAACGGGAACGCCGTCCTTGGCGAGCATGGCGTCCGTTTCCATGGCTTTGAAACCGTAACGAAGGCCCGTACGGAAACCTTCGAGCGTGTTCTCGGGAGCCATCGTGCCCGAGCCGCGGTGCGCGGCGATGCGAAGAAAAGGCCAGGGGGCCATGATCTGAATTCTCCGGAAAAGTGAGAAACGGGAACGTGCTCATCCTACCGCAGGCCGTCGGTTGCGGCGAGAGGTTTGTCGGTCGTCGAGCCGATCCCGTATCCTTGGGGCAGAATTTTTCCACGCGTTTATCGAATCACGCCATGACGTCCCCGAACCTCGACATCGACATGATGCGGCTTTTCAAAGCCCTGTGCGATTGCGGCAGCCTGTCGCTCGCCGCCAAGGAATTGAACGTGAGTATTCCGGCTGCGAGCCGCTTGCTTGCCAAACTGCGTCAGGTCTTCGGCGAGGACCTTTTCCTGCGGGGCGCCCACGGCATGACCCCCACGACCCGCGCGATGGAACTCTACGTTCCGATCGCGGGGATGCTTGCGAGCTACGGGAAGCTTTTCGTCTGCGCGGTTCCCGAGCCCGGGAGCATCGCCAAAACGATCCGCATCGGTGCGCGGAGCGAACTCGACTTCACGTACCTCGACACGGCGCTCGCACACGTCCTTGCGAAAGCCCCGAATCTTTCGCTCGAACTTTCGGCCTTCGGAGACGACCTGGAAGCGGCGCTCCTCTCTAACCGGATCGACCTGGCGTTCGGCACGCGCGATGCGCTCGGCGCTTTGCCGGCGAAGGGAGCGGACGAGGCATCGGTCGACGTGATCGGGCGCGACGCGCTCGTGCACGTGACGGGGTGCGCGCATCCGCTCGCGGAAGAGGCGCGCGTGCGCGTGCTTGAGGAATCCGACCTTCGGGGGTGCCGGCGCGTGTGCGTTGCGGGCGTGACGGACGTAAAGGACGAGGAAAAGAGGGAGGCGCCCGGAGGCGAAGGATCGGGTGAGGAAGGGCCCGCTCTCGCGTGCGCGAACCTTTCGACGGCGCTTGCGATGCTCGGCGCCAACGTGTTGCGCGCAACGCTCCCCTTTTCGTGGGCGAGACGCCTGATGCTCGAAGGACGCGCGGCGATTCTCGGGCGGGTCGAAGGAAGCGTGATCGAACCCGTGTTCGTACGCTGCCGCCCGCGGGTTTCGGATCCGGTCCTCAACTGGTTTGCAAGCGAAGTGCGCCGCACCTTCTGCTCGGAGGTCGCCCGACTCGATGCGTGGCCCGAGGTGCAAAAAGAAGCGGCGCCCGAGGCGAAAAGCGACGTCGAGGCCGGGGTCGTCTGACCGTCCGACCTTGCAGGCTTCTCCTTTCGGACGGGAGGTCGCCCGATTTCGGACGAAAAAAAACCTCGCGAACGTTTCCCAGCGCTCGCGAGGCCAACCCTCAATTTTTCTTTCAACCTTATCAGGAGAAACACGACGCGCTGCATTCACCCAACATCGCGCCGTGGGTTCACTATAGCCGAGGGTCCCCCTCTTAGGGTTTTCCGAGATATGAAACCTGTAACAGGCTGTAGGATGGAAATTTCAGGGCAAATCCGACAAATCCCTTATTCCTAAAGTGCCTAAGGGATAATGCCTAGGATAAATCGCCCACAAAAGACAAATTTTGTTACATTCGACAGACCGATCCGACCGATTTCAAGCGTCGTCCGCCGAAACGGACGGGGTCGAAAAGTGCTTCGGGCTCTTGCAACGCAGGCTCGCACTTGAACCCAAACCCTGAAAAGCAGAAAAGCGCCCGCAAGGGCGCTTTTCGTCAAGGTGTTCCGATTCGCGGGCGGAGCCGGCGTCGGAACGTCAGAAGAGGTCAGAAGCGACGCACGCGTTCGCCGCGCATCTTCTCAAGGATGCGGGCGGCCGCGGGGGCGATGTCGCCCGCGAGGAACCCCGCAAAACGCCCTTCGGCCGAAAGCCCGTGCAGATAGACGGCGGCAAGCACCGATTCGACGGCGTCGAACTTCTGAGCGAGGAGCGCCCCGATCATGCCCGCGAGCACGTCGCCGCTCCCGGCGGTCGAGAGCATGGGCGAGCCCGTCGGATTGATCCAGGTGCGGGAGCTCCGAAGCGAGACGACCGTGCCCGGGCCCTTCAGAACGACGATCGCTCCGGACTGCACGGCGAGCTCTCGCGCGGCGGCGACGCGGTCGACGGTGACACCCTTGAGGTCGCGTCGCAGCATCCGGGCGGCTTCCATTTCGTGCGGGGTGAGAACCGTGGTCGCGCGGCGGGCAAGGAGCCGGTCCTGCAACTTCAGGTCGGCGCTGATGAGGTTGAGCGCGTCCGCGTCGATGACAAGGGGCTTTTCCGCGTCAAGCGCCGCCCAAAGGCGCGCCTTGGCTTCGTCCGACGTGCTGAGACCCGGGCCGATCACGGCGGCGGTGAAGGCCGAGAAGTCGACGGGGGACTCGGAGAGCATGAGTTCGGGCATCGCCGGATCGAGCGCGGGCGCATTGTCGGCGAGAAGTTCGGCGGTCACCGTGCCCGCACCCGTCACGAGACCCGCTCGGGCGGCAAGGAGCGCGGCGCCCACGTGCCCGCGGTCGCCGCCCACGACGGCGAGGTGCCCGTAGGTGCCCTTGTGGGAATTCTTGTTGCGCGGAGCGAGCACGTGCTCGAATTCGTCCGTCTCCGCGACCGAGAGGTTCGAGAGCGGCATCGACACGTCGAGTTCGGCCAAAACGACTTCGCCCGCGGCGTCCGCGCCTTCGTTCATGTAGAGGCCCGCCTTGACGGAGAGAAACGCGATCGTCACGTCGGCGCGGCACCCCGGAATCGTGCCCACCCAGTTGCCCGTGGCGGCGTTGAGCCCGGAGGGGAGGTCGAGTGCGACTTTGAAGGCCTGACGTTCGTTGAACCAGAGCACGGCGTCGAGCGCTTCGCCCGAAACGGGCTTTTCGAGGCCCGTGCCGAAGAGGCCGTCGACCACGCAGTCGGCCTTTTCCGTCATGTAGGGGTCGCGTTCCGTCGTGCCGCCCGCGGCGCGCCACTCGGCGAGCATCGTGCGCGCGAGTTCCGAGCGGGGTTCGCCCGTCGGGAGAACGAGCTGCACGTCGAACCCGCGACGCTTCAGTTCGAGAGCGCACGCAACGGCGTCGCCCCCGTTGTTGCCCGGACCCGCAAGAAGGGTCACGCGACGCCCCGGAGAACGGGCTTCGACAAGATCGGCCGCGGCCGCGCCCGCACGACGCATCAGTTGATCGGCGCCGAGTTGGTTGGCGCTTCTTTCTTCGAGCGAACGCAGTTCGTCCGCGTTGAGAATCGTTTTGCTCATGAGTTTCAAGATGCGGTCGAGAGGCCGCGTCAAATGGACTTTCGAAGCCCGTATTCTAACGGGCCGCGGGGGGCCGAGCTTTTGTCGCGTTTTGGCTCGGCCCTTCGGGCGCTATACTCGCTCGAACGTTTCACCCGACCGAACGAGGAACACCGATGACCGCCAGCCGATTTCCGCTTTTGAATCCCGCGCCCCGCGCCGAACGCGTCGACGATCCGCTCGCCGAAACGACCGTGGGCGAAGAGACGCTTTTTGACGGTCGCTTCATGCACCTCGTGCGCGAAGAGATTCGCCTTCCCGATGGGGCGCCCGGCCGGCGCCTCTTTCTCACGCACCCCGGAGCGGCCGCGATCGTGGCGCTTTACGAAGACGGCTCGATCCTCCTCGAGCGCCAGTGGCGCCACCCGATGAAGCGCAGCTTCTGGGAAATTCCCGCGGGGAAACTCGACCCGAACGAGTCCGAACTCGTCTGCGCGCAGCGCGAACTGAAGGAAGAGTGCGGCGTCGCCGCCGAGCGTTGGAGTTCGCTCGGGACGCTTCACAACGCGATCGGCTACAGCAACGAACACATTGCGGTCTTTCTTGCGGAAGGTCTCACCGAAGGGGCGCAGGAGCTCGACGACGGCGAATGGCTCGAAGTCGTGCGCGTGCCCCTTGAGGAAGCGCTCGCCATGGCGCGCGACGGTCGCATCACCGACGTGAAGACGATCGTGGCGCTCTTTTGGACGGAGAGCAAGCTGCGCGGCCTCCGATAACGAAGCCGCAACTCCGTAGAGGCATCCCGCGCCCCGCGATTCGTCGCGGGGCGTTTTGCTTTCGGGGCCGGGAGCGCTCGGGGCTTTGATGCGGAGCGGGTGCTCGCCCTGTGGGAAAATCCGGAGCATTTTTTCCCACAATTTTTCCCACAGGGCTGCTGAAATTCGGTCGAAAAACGCCTGTTCACGACCGAAAGATCGCGAGGGTGCAGGGAGAAGAAAGTCTTGTAAATCCTGGAGACAACAAAAAACCCCGCACTTTCAAAGCACGGGGTTTCATGTTTATGGCGGAGAAGGGGGGATTCGAACCCCCGAGGCCCTTATTCGGACCTGCACCCTTAGCAGGGGTGTGCATTCGACCTCTCTGCCACTTCTCCGCAGCATCTCGTACGAAACGGGAGCGGTCGAGGCTCGCCGTAACGTTCAACCCTCCGTGGAACCCGAGGCGTTCCGTCTTCGATGAAGAGGAAGATTGAAAAAACTTGGCGCGGCTGGCAGGATTCGAACCCACGACCCCCTGGTTCGTAGCCAGGTACTCTATCCAACTGAGCTACAGCCGCTTCAGAGAAAACGAACTATATCCTCTGAAAAGCAAAAGATCAAGGGTGCGGTTTCAAAATACCATAAACATGGGATTGGACACGAAACCGCGAAAAAGCGCTCGCGGGGAGTGAAAATTCTCAGCGGTGCGATGTCTTCTCGGCTAAAATGCCTGCAATTTTTCATGGGCCAGGCACCGTTACAACGTCTACTGCCGGGTTCGGCTTCAGTCGCCGTCTCATCCGTTCGGAGAGTCGGGATTGGCCGAGCCCCCTTTGTCGTTGTTGCGATTTGCAGTCCGTTCATGCTTACTCCCTCCAGGACCCTCCGTTACGAAAAGACGGAGGTGCTTATCGCGCATGCATTCACGTTTAAGTCTGAGAAACATCACGAAGCGTTATCCGGGCATCGTGGCCAACGACGGGGTGTCGATGGACATCGACCCCGGGGAAGTGCTCGCCGTACTCGGTGAGAACGGTGCCGGCAAGTCGACCCTGATGAAGATCATCTACGGTGCGACGCGCCCCGACGAAGGCGAAGTGTATTTCGACGGCAAAAAGCTCGACGTGGCGAGCCCGGCCGAAGCGCGCTCGCTCGGCATCGCGATGGTGCATCAGCACTTTGCGCTCTTCGATACGCTCACCGTGGCGGAAAACGTGGCGCTCGGCCTCACCCGTCCCATGTCGATCGCGGAGATTTCCGAGGAAGTGAAGCGCCTCGGCGAACGCTACGGGCTCGAAGTGGATCCGGCCGGGATCGTGATGGAACTTTCGATGGGCGAGCGTCAGCGCGTGGAAATCATCCGCGCCCTGATGACGAACCCGAAGCTTCTCATTCTTGACGAACCCACGTCGGTGCTGACCCCTCAGGCCGTCAAGAAGCTCTTCGTCACGCTTCATCAGCTTGCGTCCGAAGGGGTTTCGATTCTCTTCATCTCCCACAAGCTCGACGAAATCCGCGAACTCGCCGACCGTTGCGTCGTTCTGCGCGCGGGGAAAATCGTCACGAGCGTCGATCCGAAGAAGGAAACCGAGCAGTCGCTCGCCCGCCTCATGATCGGCGCGGAGCCGCCGGTGATCCGCGAAGCGAACGGCACGCCAGGCGACGTGATCTTCGAACTGAAGGGGGTGACCACGCCCGGAAACGAGCGCGTGTGCGGCACGGAAAACGCCACCCTTTCGGTGCACGCCGGTGAAATCGTCGGCATTGCCGGCATTTCCGGCAACGGCCAGGCGCGCCTCATGGCGGTCGCTTCGGGCGAATATCCGACGCGCCCCGAAGACGTGCTTCTTTTCGGCAAGCCCGTCGGGGACCTCGACACGAAGGCGCGCCGCAAGGCGGGGTTGCGTTACGCTCCCGAACAGCGCTTGGGTCACGCGGCCGTGCCGGAACTTTCGCTTCAGGCGAACACCTACCTCACGGGCGACGACCTTGTGCGCGGCGGCTTCATCCTCGAAGAGAAGGCCCGCCGCTTCGCGCAGCTCGTCATCGAGCGCTTCCACGTGAAGACGCCCAACGAAAAGCGCGCCGCCGGGAGCCTCTCGGGCGGGAACCTGCAGAAATTCATCATGGGGCGCGAAATCCTCAACCGCCCGCGCGTTCTGCTCGTCAATCAGCCGACCTGGGGCGTCGACGTGGGGGCTGCGGCCGTCATTCGCAATGCGCTCATGCGTCTTCGCGAAGAGGGTGCCGCCATCGTCGTCGTTTCGGAAGAAATCGACGAAATTTTCGAAATCGCCGACCGCGTTGCGGTGATGTACCGCGGGCACCTTTCGCCTGCGGTTCCCAAGGCCGACATCTCCGTCGAAGAGGTCGGTCGCTGGATGTCGGGCCTCTGGCCGGGATCCTCCTTCAAGAATACCCAGGATAAGGACGCGGAGGTCGCGCGATGATTCAGCTTCCCATCAAGATGGTTCCGTGCCAGGAACCCCGGAAGGTGCTCCGCTGGGTTTCGCCCGTCGCGGCCGTCTTCCTCACCCTCGTTACGGGGTTCGTGCTCTTTGCGGCGCTCGGTCAGGATCCGATGCGCGCGCTTTACACGTTCTTCATTGCGCCGCTCGACTCGATGCGCGGCTGGACGGAAGTGGGCGTCAAGATGACGCCGCTCCTTCTGTGCGCCGTCGGTCTTGTGGTCTGCTTCAAGGCGAACATCTGGAATATCGGTGCCGAAGGGCAGCTCATTGCGGGCGCCATCGCCGGGGGCTGGGTCGCCCTGCAGGCGGATGCGTCGAGCGGTCCTCTGTTCGTCATCCTCGTCATGCTCGCTTCCGCGGCGGGTGGCGCGCTCTGGGGGGCGCTTACGGCGCTTTTGCGTCACCGCTTCCACGCGAACGAAATTCTCGTTTCACTGATGCTCGTCTACGTGGCGCAGCTCCTTCTTGCCTGGGCCGTTCAGGGCCCGATGCGCGACCCGATGGGGTTCGGCTTCCCGCAGACGCGCCTGTTCGATTCGGGGGCGCTCCTTCCGATGCTCGTCGAAGGCACGCGCCTTCACGCGGGCGCCCTTCTCGCCTTCATCGCCGCGCTCGGCATCTGGCTCCTGATGGACAAGATGGCGCTCGGCTTCCAGTTCAAGGTGTCGGGCATGGCTCCCTTTGCCGCGCGTTACGCGGGCTACCACCCGGGGCAGCTCATCTGGGCCTCGATGCTCATTTCGGGCGCTCTCGCGGGCCTTGCGGGCGGCATCGAAGCGGCAGGCCCCTTGGGGCAGCTCACGCCCACGATCTCTCCGGGCTACGGCTTCGCCGCGATCATCGTCGCCTTCGTCGGTCGTCTTTCGCCTCTCGGCTGCATTCCCGCCGCTTTCGTGATGGCGCTCTTTTACCTCGGGGGAGAACTCGCCCAGAGCCGACTCGGGCTTCCCTCGTCGATCACCGGGGTCTACCAGGGGCTCCTTCTTTTCTTCATTCTTGCCTGCGACACCATGATCTTCTACCGCCTCCGTTGGGTGGGTTTCTCGAAGGAGGGCAAATAAGATGTCTCTTGCCGCTTCGATCATTTCCTCGACCCTCAATGCCGGGACGCCGTTGCTCATCGCCGCCGTCGGCATTCTGATTCACGAGAAGTCCGGGGTGCTCAACCTCGGCATCGAAGGGATCATGCTCTTGGGCGCCGTGGCGGGCTTCGGCACGACGCTCGCGACGGGGAGTTTCGCGCTCGGGTTCCTGGCCGGCATGGGCGCGGGGCTCCTTTGCGGGTTGCTGTTCGCGTTCTTCACGATCGGGATGCACGCGAACCAGTACGCGGCGGGTCTGGCGCTTGCGCTTTTCGGTGCGGGCCTTTCGGCCTTCGTCGGGCAGCCCATGCAGGGGGCGGCGCTTCCCTCGCGCGCCGAGCTCGGGATCCCCGGTCTGGAGTCGATTCCCTTCGTGGGCGAAGCCTTCTTCTCGCTTCACCCGATGGTCTACGTCGCGCTCCTTTTGATGGCGGGCGTCTGGTACTTCCTCTTCAAGAGCCGCGCGGGTCTCGTTCTTCGCGCCGTGGGCGAGGCGCCCTCGTCGGCTTATGCGCTCGGCTATCCCGTGCGTCTCATCCGATTCGGTGCGGTCCTTTTCGGCGCCGTCATGTCGGGGCTTGCGGGCGCGTACCTCTCGCTCGTTTATACGCCCCTCTGGGTTGAAGGGATGGTGGCGGGCCGCGGCTGGATCGCGCTTGCGCTCGTTACGTTCGCGACGTGGCGCCCGGCGCGCGTCGTCGTGGGCGCCTACCTCTTCGGGGGCGTCACGATGCTGCAGTTCGCGCTTCAGGGGATGGGCGTTTCGGTGCCGCCCCAGTTCATGTCGATGACCCCCTATCTCGCAACGATTCTCGTACTGGTGCTCATCTCGCGCAATCCGATGTGGATTCGCCTCAACGTGCCCGCTTCCCTCGGGAAGCCGTTCGCACCGCACGGCTGATACGACCCATAACGAAGGGCGGTTCGCGCTTGCGCGGCCGCCCTTCGATCTACAATCGAGCACAACACCGTTTTCTCTTTCCTTTGTATCCCTTCTCTTTAGGAAAACATTACGATGCAAAAGCGTACTGCTCTCAAGCTCGCGCTCGCGGGCGCCTTCTCGATGATGCTTTCGGCCTGCGGTAAGGAAGAAGCCAAGGCGCCGGCGGCCGAACCGAAGAAGGACGCCGCCGACGCGACGAAGAACGCTTCGGCCGCGCCCGCCGCGGACGCCCCCCTCAAGGTGGCTTTCATCTACGTGAGCCCCGCCAACGAAGAAGGCTGGTCCTCGCAGCACGACCTCGCCCGCAAGGCCCTCGAAGCCAAGTACGGCTCGAAGATCCAGATCACGTGCCTTGAGAACATCCCCGAAAACGCCGACGCCGAACGCGTTCTGCGCGACCTCGCGAAGCAGGGCAACAAGCTCATCTTCGCGACCTCGTTCGGCTACATGAATTCCGTCATGAAGGTGGCGAAGGAATTCCCGGACGTTCACTTCGAACACTGCACGGGCTACCAGTCCGCCGCGAACGTCCTCAACTACACGGCCCGCTTCTACGAAGCCCGCTACATGGCCGGCATTCTCGCGGGCGCCACGACGAAGACGAACATCCTCGGCTACGTCGCCGCCTTCCCGATCCCCGAAGTGCTCCAGGGCATCAACGCCTTCACGCGCGGCGCTCAGAGCGTGAACCCGAACATCGAAGTTCGCGTCGTCTGGACCTCCTCCTGGTACGACCCGGGCAAGGAAAGCGACGCCACGAAGTCGCTCATCGGCCAGAAGTGCGACGTCATCACGCACCACACCAATTCGACCGCCGTCGCCGCCGCCTGCGAAGAAGCGAAGGTTCCGGTCATCTCCTACAACTCCGCCATGAAGAAGGCCGCCCCGACGATGCTCCTCGCCGGCGTCGTGCACCTCTGGGACGAGTACTACTCGAAGCGCATCGACGCGCAGCTCGCCGGTACGTGGAAGCCCGAAAACCTCTGGGGCGGCGCTCCCGAACACATGATCGACGTGGTCGAAGTCTCCGACAAGGCTCCGAAGGAAGCCGTGGCGAAGATGCGCGAAATCTACAACGCCATGGAAAAGCGCGAATTCCATCCGTTCACGGGCCCCGTCGTCACGAACGAAGGGAAGGAAGTCGTGGCGGCCGGCCAGACCCCGACCGACAAGGATCTCCTCTCGATGAACTGGCTCGTGAAGGGCGTGGCCGGGAAGCTCCCGCAGTAAGTCCTTTCGAAGACCGCATCGGAACACGAAGAACGCACGGGGCGTCTCAAGAAGCGACGTCCCCGCGCTCTCAAGCAGGTTCCGACGGTTCGACGCGACAACCCCCGACGGCACGTGCGGCCGCCGGGGATTTTTTCGGCCCGTGAAATCGTGCCCGCAAGCCCGATGCGGATTCGGGAAAGCTCGGAGAAACAAGGAAAAACGGAGGATCGGGCACGGGTATCGGAAAGGCGCTTTGTTAGAATCCGACCGTCACACCCACGAACGGATCTCCGCACCATGTCGGACAGCTTCTCCCTCATCACCAGTTTGGTGACCGCTTTCGGTCTCGCCCTCGTCTTCGGGTATCTGGCCGAAAAATATTTGAAAACCCCGGCCCTCGTGGGATACATCATTGCCGGGGTGGCCGTGGGGCTCATCCCGGGGCTGCCCGCCGTCGACGTCGGCATGACCGAGCAGTTGGCCGAAGTGGGCGTCATGCTCCTCATGTTCGGCGTGGGGCTTCACTTTTCGGTGGCGGACCTCAACAAGGTGCGCGGCGTGGCGATCGTGGGCGCCGTTTCGCAGATGGTGCTCGCAAGCGCCCTCGGGACGCTTTTCGCCGTGACGGTCTGGGACTGGAACGTCGGGAGCGCCGTCGTCTTCGGGCTCTGCCTCTCGTGCGCTTCGACCGTGGTCGTCACGAAAGCGCTCGAAATCCGTCGTCTCACTTTCAACATGAGCGGTCAGGTGGCGATCGGCTGGCTCGTCGTTCAGGACCTCGTGACGGTCTTCATCATGGTGTGTCTGCCGCCCTTCGCGCAGGTGATCCACGGCGAACCCGGCGTCACGGGCACGCAGGTTGCGGTCGACCTCGTGCGAACGCTTGCGGGCGTGGTGCTCTTTGTCGTTCTCATGCTCGTCGCGGGCCGCAAGATCTTCCCCGAAATTCTCCGACGCGTCGCCATGACGGGCTCGCGCGAACTCTTCACGCTGGGCGTACTCGCCTGCGCGATCGGGATTGCCTACGGGGCGGGTGCGATCTTCAACGTGAGTTACGCTCTGGGTGCGTTCTTTGCGGGCATGGTCATGCAGGAGAGCCGCTACGCGCACCGCGCGGCGAAGAATTCGCTGCCGCTCCAGGACGCGTTTGCGGTCCTCTTTTTCGTCTCGGTCGGGATGATGCTCGACTGGCACATCTTCATCGAGCAGCCCCACGAAGTGCTCTCGGTCGTTCTCATCATCATGGGGGTGACGACGAGTGTTTCGTTCGCGCTCGTCGTGCTCCTCAAGTGGCCGCTCGACGTGGCGCTGGTGCTCGCCGCTTGCGTCGCGCAGATCGGCGAATTCTCCTACATCCTGGCCGCCCAAGGGGTCTCGCTTGAGCTCGCGGACACCCACATGCTGAGCCTCATCGTGGCGGCCTCGATTCTGACGATCGCGCTCAACCCGGCGATGTTCTCGATCATCCCGAAGGTGCGCAACCGCCTCGTCACCCGCTACGGCTGGGCGAAGCGCGCCGCCATGCGCCGCGCGCCGATGGCGGAACTCCCCGCCGACACGCCGCGCGAGTGGCTCACGGGCCAGGTGATCGTGGCGGGCTACAACGAAATGGTGCCCGGGTGTCTGACGGCGCTTTCCGCGGCACGACGCCGCACGATTCTCGTCTGCAGCGCTCAGGATCAGCTCGACGACGTCGTCGAAACGACGAAAACCCGCGTGATCGCGGGCGACGCCACCGACCCGATGGTGCTCGTGCAGGCGCACGTTGCAACGGCCGCCGTACTCGTCCTGCCCCTCGGCGACTCGATTCTCGCGCGCAAAGTGATCGACCTCGCGCGCGAACTCAACAACCGCATCCGCGTCGTCGTGCGCGTGCCGACGGCCGAAGAGGCCGTGCTCTTTGAAAAAGACGAAAGCGTGACGGTCGTCTGCGACGAAGTCGCCCGTTCGGCCGCGTTCACGATGGCGGCGATCGCCAGTCTCGCACAAAGCGACGCGAAGAAAGCCGAACCCGATGCGGCCCGCAAGGACGAAAGCGCCCGGAATGCGGACGACGACGAAGACGATGATGAGGACGACACCTCCTCCGAATCCGCCGACGGCGCCGCAACGACCGAAGGCGCTGCGGACGGCGCCTCGTCCGAGCGGCTCAACGCGCGGCGCTTCCGCCGGTTCGAGCGCTTTGCCTCCGCCGTGCGCCAGGCCGTGCGGGGTCGTGCGGGCGAGCCCGAAGTGCCCGAGGCCGATTCTGCATCTCCGACCGCGTCGTCCGGGGCCGACGATCGCCCGAAGATCTCCGAACACAAAGAGCGGGAGATTCGAGAAGGAGCGCTCCTCTTTCTCGAAGGGCTCGAACGCACGACGAAAAAGCTCGCCGACCGCTATCGGGCGAGGAAAGCACCCAAGCACGCCGCGGACGAACATTCGGATGAAGCGTCGGGCGCCGCAGCGTCCTCGTCCGGCGCATCCGAAACGTCGGACGACCGCGACGATCGTCCGAAGGCTTGAGTCCACCCGTTCGAGTCGAAAACAATTTCGCTAGACTGCATCGGCCGGAGTTCTCCACGCGGGATTTCGGCCGATGTTTTTCCGCTCGTTTTCGTTCTTCGCTTTTCGGCCATGTCCTCGTCGCTCCTTCTTTACGTCATCGCCGCGCTTCTTGCGGGTGTACTCGTTCTGCTCGGTTTCGTTCTCTCGCTTCAACTCTCGAGCGCGCGTCGCGGCGCCGAAGAGGAGGGCGACGCGGACGCCGTCTTCTCGGCGATCGAAGCTTCGCGGCGCGAGATTCTGCAGCAGATCGCCCTTCAGACGAACGGCATGGCGCACTCGACGCAGAACCTCATGAATTTCGTCGTCGAATCGCAAAAGCACGCCAACGGCTCGGTTCTCGAGTGGACCCGCACCTCGGACGCGGCGCTCGCGGGGATGCGCGAGACCCTCAACCGCGAGTTTCGCGAGCTCCAGAGCATGATGGAAACGCGCCTGGAGCGCGTTCGGGGTGAAAACGAACGCAAGCTCGAACAGATCCGCGAGACCGTTCAGGAAAAGCTCGACGCGACGCTCACGGAGCGACTCCAGACGAGCTTTCGCACGGTGGACGCGAAGCTCGCCCTCGTGCAGCAGGGCCTCGGAGAAATGCGCGCCATGGCGGAAAACGTCCGCCGCCTGCAAAACGTTTTGACGAACGTGAAGACCCGCGGCCTTTTCGGCGAAACGCAGTTCGAAGCGATCGTCTCCGAAATCCTCACGCCCGCACAGTACGCCAAGCAGGTGCGGATCATTCCGGGGAAAAACGTGGCGGTCGACTTCGCGGTGAAGCTTCCCGGTCGCGACGGTCAGGGGCCCGTGTGGCTTCCGATCGACTCGAAGTTCCCGGTCGAACCCTGGGAGCGCCTTCAGGCCGCAACGGATGCGGGGGACGCGAACGGCGCGGCCGCGGCACGCAAAGAATTGGAGCGGGCGATTTTGAAGCAGGCCGAATCGATTCGGGAAAAGTACGTCGAACCCCCGTACACGACGGATTTTGCGGTGATGTTCCTTCCGAGCGAGGGGCTCTATGCGGAGGTGCTGCGTACGCCCGGCCTCGTCGAGCGACTGCAACGCGAGTGCCGCGTGACGCCCACGGGCCCGACCGTCGCCGCGGCGCTTCTCAACAGTCTCCTCATGGGCTTCATGACGCTCGTCATGGAAAAGCGCAGCGGAGAAGTCTGGACGCTCCTTGCGAACGTGAAGACCGAGTTCGAACTCTTCACGACGCAGTTCGCGCTCGTGGAGAAGAAGTTCCACGAAGCGCAGAATTCGCTCTCCCAGATGGGCACGCGCAGCCGTCAGATGGAAAAGTGCATGTCGGCAATCGACGAACTCGCGGCGGTCGACCAACCCGCGAAGCCGCGCGACGCTCTCGAGGCGATCGAGGGTCTCAACGGTCTCAACGTTCCGCTCGGGCAATCCTTCCAAGGCGCCGCTTCGACCTCGCCTTCCGCTTCGGGCGCTTCGTCCTCCGTTTCGTCTGATCCGTCGGCTTCGACCGAATCCCCGGCATCGAGCAGTCCGAACGATCCGAGCGCTCCGAATGCTCCCTTCGTCGGCGCGTTTTCTTCGGCTTCCTTCGGGAAAGACCGTTTATGATGCGCTGATGGGGCGAAGCGTTCCAAACGTTCCAAACGGTCCGAACGTTCGCCCCAACGGTTTCCGTCCGGGCGGTTTTGCCTTTCGGTTTGAAGGCCACACCCGCAAAACGCCCGCGCAACATCCGATCCGGCGCCCGCGGACACGTGCCGCGCACGCGCACCCATTTCGAGGAAAACTCCATGCTGCGAAAAATTGCTTTGCTTTTCGCTCTTCTTGCGGCGCTCGGTACGGCCGGGTGCAACACCGTGGAAGGGTTCGGCCAGGACGTGAAGAAGGGCGCCGCCCACGTGGGCGAAGCGCTCGGCAAGGCGGGGGACAAGATCTCCGAAACCGCGTCCGAACTCGGCAACGGCGGCAACGGCGGCGAAAAGTCGTCCGAACAGACGTCCGAGAACCGCTGAAGAAGCCTCGGCTCGAAAGCGAAAAACGCCGCGAATCCCGTCGGACTCGCGGCGTTTTTTTCAGTGGCGAGGAACGCATCGATCACGGTGCGCTCTTCGCGAGAGGTCTCAGGACCTCGATTTTACTTCTCGCCCTCGGCGCGATCACCGCGATGCGGTTCGTGTTCGCGGTGCGTGCGGATGCGCGTCGTATGCCAGCGGGCGCCTTCGCGCAGGGGACGGGCGGGGTGCTCGGTGCGGGGCAGACCGCCGCTCGGCGAGAGTTCGCCGTAGGCCGGGGTGTGACCCTTGAGGAAGTTCGACTCGTAGTCGTCGAGCACGCGTCCCACGACCTTCGAGAGCCCGATCAGAGCGATCACGTTCGGAATCACCATGAGGCCGTTGAAGAGGTCGGCGAGTTCCCAGACGAGGTTCACGTGCAGGAAGGAGCCGAGCATGAGGAAGCAGAGCACGATCACGCGGTAGGTCGAAACCCAGCGGTTGCCGAAGAGGTACTTCACGTTCTGTTCGGCAAAGAAGTACCAGCCGATGATGGTCGTGAACGCGAAGAAGAGAAGGCAGACCGCAACGAAGCCGTTGCCGATCGGCCCGAGGCCGACTTCGAAAGCCTTCTGCGTGAGCGAGATGCCCGTCGTCTTGCCGTCCAGGACGCCCGTCGTGAGAATCACGAAGGCCGTCATGTTGAGGACGATGAACGTGTCGACGAAAAGACCGACGAGCGCGGCAAGACCCTGTTCGCCCGGGTGACGCACCTTGGCGATGGCGTGCGCGTGCGGGGTCGAACCCATACCGGCTTCGTTCGAGAAGAGGCCGCGGGCCACGCCGTAGCGGATGGCTTCCTTCACGCCCGCGCCGATCACGCCGCCCGTAGCGGCCACCGGGTCGAAGGCGCCGACGATGATCGACTTGAGGGCGCTCCAGAACATGTCGCCGTGACCGACGATGATCGTGAGCGAACCGATGATGTAGACGAGCGCCATGATCGGCACCATCTTTTCAGCGAAGCTCGCGATGCGGCGGATGCCGCCGATGAAGATGAAGCCCGCGAGCGCGAAAAGGAGGATGCCTGTCAGCCACACTGGAACGCCGAAGGCGGTCTGGAAGGCGTCCGCAACGGAGTTCGCCTGCACCATGTTGCCGATGAAGCCGAGCGCGATGATGATCGCCACCGCGAAGAAGGCGGCAAGCGGCTTGTTGCCGAGACCCTGACTGATGTAGAAGGCCGGGCCCCCGAGGATGTGCCCGTGCGCGTCGCGCGAGCGGTAGACCTGCCCGAGGAGCGCTTCGGCGAAAATCGTCGCCATGCCGAAGAAGGCCGCAAGCCACATCCAGAAGATGGCGCCCGGGCCGCCCATGGCCATGGCGGTTGCAACACCCGCGAGGTTGCCCGTGCCGACCTGAGCGGCGATGGCGGTCGCGAGCGACTGGAAGGAGGACATGCCGTCCTTGTCGGCGTGCTTGCCGAAGAGCGTGATGCCGCCGAAGACGTGCTTCATGGCCATGCCGAAGCGACGGATCTGAACAAGGCGGAGCTTCAGGGTGAAATAAATGCCCGTGCCAACGAGCAGGGGTATGAGACAGTAGACGCCCCAGAGCAGACTGTTGATGCTCCGGACGATCTCGGTAAACTCGTCCATGTTGTGTTCTCCATGTGCGAGGCTCTCCACCCGGGGGAGAGGGAGCCCTCGGTTTTTGATTTCTACGCACGGTACGAACGAAGGGGCCTCACAAGCCCCTTTGCGTTCTCGAGCACTTTCACCACCCGACCGAAAATTCATTCTACGGTGACAATTACAGTCGGCAACAAAATACAATCCCGCAAATGAGGTATGTTCGGCTGCGGGCGGCGCACAAAACTGTCCGTCGCCCGTTCCGAATAGGCAAAATGCCGTAATCATCACGGGCGCACGGTTTTCCCGTCGCGCCGACCATCGAAAGGAAAGTCGAATGCTTCGCACGTTCATGCGCATCGGGTTGTATCTGGTTTTTGCGGCGATCATCCTCTGGGGGCTCGTCTCGGCGGCAAGCCTCGTGATGCGGTTTTGTTTCTGACGGGGCGACTCCCCGGCGGGAGTCGTAGAATTTCGGCCTGAAGCGCGTTGACTTTTCGAGACGACGCACCTTCGGTCGATTTTTGCCGCACTTTCCCCGTACTCACATGCCGCTGCGCTCTTTCGCGTCGTTTTCGACTCTTGTCTCCGCGCCCGCCCGCGCGGGCGCCGTCCTTTCCTCATTCGTTCTCGGGACGACGGTCGCTGCTGCGCCTGCTCATACGGCTCACGCGCGCGACGCCGGCGAGGCGCTCGATCTTGTGATCCTGCACGTCAACGACACGCACGCCTTTGCGGCGGGTGTGACGCCGCGGGGCGTCGCCTGCGACCGCGACGAGGCGTGTTTCGGCGGCTACGCACGCATCGCGCGTGCGGTTGGGGACGCGAAAGCCGCGGCCGACAACGTCATTGCGCTTGATGCGGGCGACCGCTGGCAGGGGACGCTCCTTTTCAGCACGTCGGGCCCGAACCTCATCGCGTCGATGAGCCCCTTCATGCCCTGGGACGCGGTCACGCTCGGGAACCACGAGTTCGACCTCGGTTGCCGGGCTCTGGCCGACTTCATCGAGCAGGAGCCGTTTCCCGTTTTGGCCGCCAACCTGCAGCCCGAGAAGGGCTGCGCGCTTTCGGACCTGAAGCTTCCGGGCTACGTCGTCAAAACGATCCGCGGCGTCAAGGTCGGGATCGTGGGGCTTGCGAACGACGAGGTCGTCGCGATTTCGAAAGCCTGTCCCGAGACCCGGTTCGACGACGAAGCCGAGGCCGCGCGCCGTGCGGTCGAAGCCTTGAAGCGCGAAGGCGTCGAAATCGTCGTTGCGATCACGCACGAAGGCTACCCCGAGGATCGGGCGCTTGCGCGCGCGGTCGACGGGATCGACGTCATCGTGGGCGGTCATACGCACAGTCTTCTCGGCGACCAGGAAGACGCCGAAGGTCCCTACCCGACGGTGGAACATTCGCCTTCGGGCGATCCGGTACTCGTCGTGCAGGCGAAGCGCTCGACCGAATACCTCGGGCGCCTGGAAGTGCGCTTCGAAGCGGGCCGTGCGGTCGCGTGGTCGGGGGCGCCCGTTCGGCTTGCGCCCGAAATGCCGCGCGACGCGCGCCTCGAAGCCGAAGTGCGGCGCGCCGCGGAAAAGCTGCGGGAGTTGCGCGAAACGCCCGTCGCCCGCAACGCCAACCGCTACGCCGACGGGATCGATTCGTGCCGTCGGGGAGAGTGCCTCTCGGGGTTGCTCACGGCGGACGCCATCCTCACGTTCGGACGTCCCTACGGCGTTGAAATTGCGCTTGTGAACGGCGGCGCCATACGCTCGTCCCTTCCGGTCGGCAAGGTCGATCGGGGGTCGATCCAGGAAATTCATCCCTTCGGCAACACGATCGCCGTCGTCGAAATCGACGGTCGCGGGATTCTCGCCGCGCTTGAGCACGGTCTCTCGGATGAGGACGTGGAGGGACCGCGCCTCATGCAGCCCGCGGGCCTGCGCTATCGGGTCGATCCCGAAAAGCCCGTCGGCTCGCGGTTGCTTGCAGCCGAGGTGCGCGACGCGCAGGGAGTCTGGCAGCCGCTCGATCCCAACAAACACTACCGCGTGGCGCTTCTCCAATACATCGCGGACGGGGGCGACGACTTCGCGATGTTCGCCGCGGCGCGGCACATCCCCGTGAACGACGCGCTCGACGCGGATGTGGTCACTCACTATCTTGAATCGCTCGGTGACATACCGATGCCCGAAACGGGACGCATTGTGGGGTACGGTCCCGACAAGCTCTGAGGCCGGAAAGCCGGGCGGTCAGAAGGTTTTCGGCGCGCGAGAGAGAATCGTCGCGACGTCTTCGGGGAGCGCGGTTTTTACGCCGAGCCGCGCGAGTTTCTTTCCCGCGCGCAGAACGAGCTTGTCTTTCGTCACGAGCCCGAGCGCTCGGGCGGCGGCCGCAAGGTCCAGAAACTTCTGATCGAGCGGATCGCGGCAGAGGATGCGCTTTTCGACGAGCTTTCGGCCCGCTTCCTCGACGAGCACTTCGGGAACGGGGAGAGCCGTTTTACACCAGGCCTCAAGGAGCGCACTCACCGCGTCGAACTCCAGCCCGAATCGGGGACGGTCGAGCACTTCGGCCAACTCCCGCACGGACGCGCGGTCGCGAACGGGAACGAGCCGCCCGGCGTCGATTGCCGAGCGTAGTTCGACCGAACGGGGATCCTTCCAGTAGTAGAGGTCAAGCAGCACGTTCGTGTCGACGACAAGCGCCGCGCCGCGGGTGCTGCGGGAAAAGTCGTCGAACGCGTCTCCGGCACGCGTGCCGTCGGCGACACAAGCGGAATCGGTCGGGAGAATCGGATCCCGGGCGAACAGTCGGGCGAGGTGAGCCTCGCGCGCTTCGGAAAGCGGCATTGTGGGTAGCGGTGAAAGAAAAACGAAAGGCCGTCATCCTACCACGGACCGTTTACCCGGGAGCCTCGTTTCGGAGCGCGCAAGCGCCCGAGGCGCCTCCGCGCAAAAGTGCAAACCCGCGTAACCACCGACCCATAAGGCTTGAAATCTCTGATATTTTTAGGGTTCCGACTCTTCGAGAGTTCCGCATCGGACTCTTGAGGAGGCTTTCCCGGTCCGCCCTTCGGACGGTGCGGACGTCAACCTATTAAAGTGAATGGACTTTTTGTTTGATCCGGCGCTCTGGGCCGGTCTTCTCACCCTCATCGTGCTCGAGGTCGTCCTCGGCATCGACAATCTCGTTTTCGTCGCGATTCTCGCGAAAAAACTTCCTGCAAGCCAACAGAATCGAGCGGTTTATACCGGGCTCACGATGGCGCTTTTCATGCGCATCGGGCTCCTTTCGATCATGTCCTGGCTCGTGAGCCTGACGAATCCGCTTTTCAGCGTGTTCGGCCATCCCTTCTCTGCGCGCGATCTCATTCTCATCGCGGGCGGCGTGTTCCTTCTCTTCAAGGCGACGATGGAACTCCACGAACGCCTCGAAGCGCGTCCGCACGCGGAAAATTCCGGTTCGGCCCGCGCGGGCTTCTGGATGGTGATCGCGCAGATTCTCCTTCTCGACGCGGTCTTCTCGCTCGACTCCATCATCACGGCGGTCGGCATGGTCGACGAACTCGCCATCATGGTGACGGCCGTGATCGTGGCCATGATCGTCATGATCGCCGCGAGCCGCCCGCTCACGCAGTTCGTCAACAAGCATCCGACGGTCGTGGTGCTCTGTTTGTCGTTCCTCCTCATGATCGGCTTCAGCCTTGTGGCCGAAGGGCTCGGGTTCCACATCCCGAAGGGTTACCTCTACGCGGCGATCGGCTTCTCGATCATGATCGAAGCCTTCAACCAGGTGGCGAACCGCAATTCGACGAAGCACCTGATGCGCGTTCCCTTCCGCGAACGCACGACCCACGCGATCGTTCGCCTCATGAGTTCGAGTAAGGACGAAGAAGCGCCGACGATGGCCGAACAAATGGCCCCGCAGACGCACTCCTTCGGCGACGACGAACGGCATATGGTCGAGGGCGTTCTGACGCTTGCGGACCGCTCGATCAAGACGATCATGACGCCGCGCTCCGACATCGCCTGGCTCAATCTTCGTAAGCCCATGGACGAGCTCGCCGAGCAGATCCGCACGATGCCCCACGGCGCCTTCCCGGTCTGCGACGGTACGCTAGAGAACGTCGTCGGCTACGTCAAAGCCAAGCACATGATCCGCGAAGAGATGACGACAGAGAAGCTGCGCGCGATCGCCGAGACGCGTCCCGTCATCACGGTGCCCGAAACGATCACGGTGATCCGCCTGATGCGCGACATCAAGAAAACGCGCGCGCCGCTCGTGCTCGTTGCGGACGAATTCGGCGTGATCCAGGGGCTCGCGACCTCGCACGACATTCTCGAAGCGATTGCCGGGGACTTTCCCGACGAAGGCGACCGCGCCGCGATGGTCGCCTCGGGCGAAAACGTCTGGATCGCCGACGGCACGACCGACCTCATGACGGTCGAGCAGACCGTGGACGTGACGGGTTTGGTCGACCATGAAGGCGACTACGTCACGGTGGCGGGCCTCCTCTTGGAGCACTTCGGCTGCATGCCGAAAACGGGCGACACAATCGTCATCCGAGGGCTTGTCTTCGAAGTGCTGCAGCTCGAACGCAACCGCATTGCGTCGGTGCGCATCACGAAGCCTCTGCCTGAGGTCGAGCCCGCCGAATAAGCGATCGGCAAGGCCGAAGGCAAAACGAGCGCGGTGCTTCCAAATTTTCGGTGGGCACCGCAGCTCGAAAAAAGAAACACCCCGAGCGTCCTTGACGGGACTTCGGGGTGTTCGTTTTCGGGTGCGTCGAGGGGGCTCTGCCCGAGACGCCCCTCGAAATGTTCTCGCAGCCTTATCGCTCGAGGATCGGGCGAACGGCTTCGAGTTCGCCGAGCAGTTCCTCTTTCGTGCGATCGAGCCGCATGCGCGCGTCGTCGTCCAAGCCGATCCCCTGGATGATCTCGTAGTCGCCCCCGCGGCACACGCAAGGGAAGCCGAAAACGAGCCCTTCGGGGATGCCGTAGGAGCCGTCGGACGGCACCCCCATCGTCACCCATTCGCCCGCAGACCCCAAAGCCCAGTCGCGCATGTGGTCGATCGCGGCCGCGGCGGCCGAGGCCGCGGAACTCGCACCGCGGGCCTGCAGGACGGCCGAACCGCGTCGGGCGACGGTCGGGATGAAGTCGTTTTCGACCCAGTCGGGTTCGACGAGGTCGAGCGCCCGCATGCCGTTGATGCGCGCGTGCGTGAGGTCGGGGAACATGGTCGGGGAGTGGTTGCCCCAAACCGTCACCTGGTGGACCTGATGAACGGGCGCGCCCGTCTTTTCGGCGAGCATCGCGCGGGCGCGGTTTTGGTCAAGGCGCAAAAGCGCCGAGAAGCACTTCGAAGAAAGAGAGGGAGCGCTCTTCGCGGCGATCGCGGCATTGGTGTTGCAGGGGTTGCCGACGACGAGCACCTTGACGGAACGCTTCGCCACGGCGTCGAGCGCTTTGCCGTGCTCGCGGAAGATGGCGGCGTTGGCCTGCAGGAGGTCGGCGCGTTCCATCCCGGGTCCCCGGGGACGGGCTCCGAAAAGGAGCGCGTAGTCGGCGTCGCGGAAAGCTTCTTTCGGGTCCGTGGTCGAGCTCATGCCCGCAAGGAGCGGGAAAGCGCAGTCGGCGAGCTCCATCATGAGCCCTTTGAGACTCGAGCGACTCGTCGGATTGTCGCGCTCGAGCAGTCGAAGATGAACGGGCTGATCGTGCCCGAGCATGGCACCTGCGGCAATGCGGAAAACGGCGGCGTAGCCGATTTGCCCCGCGGGCCCCGTAACGGTAACGCAAACGGGAGGTTTCACAAGGTTCTCCTCGTGGTATGGGCCCGGGCTCGGACGGCGTCGCAGGCGTCGCTCGGAGGACGGGCTCGTCAGGAAAAAATCGAACATTCGAAGCAAAGAGTGTACCGTTTGCCGCACGGTTCGTCCAAATCCGACGGCATCCCCGGGCCCCAAGCGCATCGCCCGCCCGCATCCCCTCCGTGCCGCCCGGATCGAAGTTCGCGACGGAAGGGAAAACCCGCGGGCGCGCGTCGAGCCGAAAGCGTAGGATGAGGCGGTTTGCGCGCGGGCCTCCGACCGAGGGGCCGCACGCGTTTTTCGGCTTCTTTTCGGCTCGGACGCCCGCGCGCCCGATACTCACGCTCATGACCGATCCGCATTCTTCGCCTTCGACCCCCGATTCCGTCTCGTCCTTCCCGACCGAGGCCGTTCTTACGTTGAACGACGGTCGCGCCCCCATTCGTCTCAACGTGATTCGCGGCACCGAGGGCGCCCCCGCCATCGACACCTCGGCGCTCTACAAAACCGAGCACCTCACGACCTACGACCCGGGCTTTCAGAGTACGGCCGCATGCCGAAGCGCCGTGAGTTTCGTCGACGGCGAAGCCGGGCGCCTCACCTACCGCGGTTATCCGATCGAGGAACTCGCCGCGCGGTGCGACTTTTTGCAGGTGGCGGCGCTCTTGCTCAAAGGCGAGCTGCCGGGCGCGGAGGAAATGCGGGAATTCCGAAGCCGCATCGTGCACCACACGATGGTGCATCAGCAGGTGTCGCTTCTTCTCAACGGTTTTCGTCGCGACGCGCACCCGATGTCGATTCTCGTCGGGCTGATCGGGGCCCTGGCCGCCTTCTATCCGCTCGATCCTGCGATGAGCGAACAGGAGCAGCACCGCGAGGCCGCGCTCATGATGATCGCGAAAATGCCCACGCTCGTTGCGATGAGCTACCGCTACTCGATGGGCTGGCCCCTCGAATACCCGGACAACCGGCTTTCCTACGCGGCGAACTTTTTGAAGATGATGTTCGCGCTCCCCGTTGAACCCTACGAGCCGAAGCCCGCCGCCGTCAAAGCGGTCGACACGCTCTTCATTCTTCACGCCGAGCACGAACAAAACGCCTCCACCTCGACCGTGCGTCTGTGCGCGAGCGCGGGCGCAAATCCCTACCAGGCGGTGGCGGCGGGGGTGGCGTGTCTTTCGGGGCCGCGCCACGGGGGTGCGAACGAAAGCGCGTTGCGGATGCTCGAAAGCCTGCGCGCGGCGGGCGGCGTCAAGGCGATTCCCGACTTCATTCGTCGCGTCAAAGCGAAAGAAACGCGGCTCATCGGGTTCGGGCACCGGGTCTACAAACACTACGACCCCCGCGCCCGGATCATCCGCAACATCTGTCACGAGCTGATCGACGAACTCGGGCTGCGCGACGATCCGACCTACGCGCTTGCGCTCGAACTCGAACGGATTGCGTTGGAGGACGACTATTTCATCGAACGGCACCTTTACCCCAACGTCGACTTCTATTCCGGGATCGTGCAGCGGGCGATAGGCATTCCGACGCCGCTCTTTACGGCGATTTTCGCCATTGCGCGCACCGTCGGCTGGTTCGCGCAGAAAAACGAACTCCTTGAGTCCAACGACTTGCGCCTGGCGCGTCCCCGTCAGGTCTATACGGGTTCGCCCCTGCGGCACCTCCCCGAGACGCTGCCCTGAGAAAGGCTCAAGCGTCGCAGATTCCTTTGGGATCGCGCCGAGCAAGCACGATTCCGTGCGCGACACGCTGTCGGTCGACGTAAAGGTGCCGTCCCTTTTTGTCGAGAAGCCCTTCGCGCACGGCGTCCGACAGGAGTCGGCTCGTCATTTCGCGCGTGGCGTGCACGATCGTCGCCAGGTCCGATACCGTTACGTCGAAGGGTAGCGGCACGAACCCCGCTTCGGGCTCTTCCGGGGCGCCGCCCGCGCGCATCAGAACTTCGAGAAGGACGAGGAGCCGCACGCCGACGGGCAGAAGGTCGTTCACGATGACGCCTTCGAGCTGGTTTTCGGACTTGCGCACGCAATTCTGTAGCATGCGGATATGGAGTTCGGGCTTTGCTTCAACGGCGGCGAGGAAATCCCCGATCGGAAGGCTCCGTGCCGAGACGCGCGTGAGCGTCCGCGCGTCGAGCGGCATCCCGCGCGAGCCGCGCCCGAGCGCGCGCACCGCACCGAGAATCGTGTGCGGTCCGAAAAGCCCCACCGCGCGGCGGTAATCCGCCGCCCGTCCGGGAAGCGTCGCGACGAGCCCGGATTCGATGAGAAAGACCAGTTGCTTCTCTCCGAAAAAGATGCTTTCGCCCCGCTCGAACACGACGGGCGTGCCGTGTTCGAGCAAAAACGCAACGGCCTCGGGTTCGTCGGGCGGCACGAGCCACGGGATGGAACCGTACACGCAGGGAAAGACGTCGAGGGAGATTTCGGTCATGGCGGCGTAGGAAGAAGCGGACACGAACGGAGAACGGGCGACCGGAAAACGGGATGGCAGGTTGGATGAACGCATTTGTTGCCGAATAAACCGAACGTTTTCAGTCGCTCACATTGTGCACGAGTCCCTCTCTCAACGCCACAATGAAAACCCCGCAAACCGGGGCGGGTTACGGGGTTTTCGGGGGCTGGGGGTGGAATTGCGGGGGAGGACGTTCCGACCGTATGGCCGGAACGTCTCTCTGCCGGAATCAGCGGCCCGCTTCGATGGCGGCGATCGCGTGTTCGGCCGCAACGCGCCCCGACGTCATGGCAAAGGACGAGGCAGAACCTTCGCAACGCAGGTCGTAGGACGAGTCGTAGAGACCGCCGATGTCCTGGCCCACGACGTAGAGGTTGCGGATCACGTCGCCCTGCGGATTCTTCGCTTCGAAGGCGGGCGTCACGGTCACGCCGCCCAACGTCAGGAAGAAGGCGCGGATGCCCTTGAGCGCGTAGTAGGGACCTTTCTTCAAGTTGAATTTGACAAGGTGTTCCTTCTTGCGACCGAATTCGGGGTCGACGCCCTTTTCGGCGTAGCTGTTGACCTTCTTCATCGTGTCCATGAGGTTTTCGGGCGGCACGCCGATTTGCTGCGCGAGCTCTTCGATCGTGTCGGCCTTGAAGGCCCATCCGCGTTCGCGACCGATTTCCCAGGTCTTCGGAAGGGCCTTAAGCGGCACGTCCGCGAGCACGATTGCGTTGAAGGGCAGAACAGCCCCCTTCTGAATCATGCGATCCATCTTTTCCTGGTCGAAGATCGTGTAGAGGACGCCGCCCGCGCTCGTCATGGCGTTGTAGACGTCGACGAAGACCGAACCGCGCGATTCGTTGAAGAAGCGGCGACCCGTGTGATCGACCCAGAGCCAGGGTTGAGCAAGAGCGCAGCGACCCTGCTTGAGTTCGTCCGGGCCCGAGAACTGGTTGATCGGGGGCACGTCGGGGAGGTACGGCGCGTTCCCGGCAACCGTGTGCATGCCCGCCACGCCCGCACCGACGAGCTGAGCCATCTTGATGCCGTCGCCCGTGCGGCCGTCGACCACCGGGCCGCGGAGCCAAATCGGTTCGACCATGCCGAGCGCGGACGAATCGAAGACGTGTTGCGCGAGCATTTCCTTGTTGGCGGCAAAGCCGCCCGTGGCGATGATCACCTTCTTCGCACGGATGATGAGCTTGTCGCCCTTCGCGTTAACGGCTTCAACGCCGCAGACGGCGCCGTTTTCGACGACGAGCTTCTGAGCGGTCGTCTGCGTGAGGATTTCGCCGCCGCGCGCCTTGATGTTGTCGATGAAGCGACGAATCACTTCGGCCGCACCGCCCTTGAAGAGGTGCCAGGTCATGAGCGATTCGCTCTTGTCGTACATCGTGCGAATGCCGCGGAATTCGACGCCCATGTCCTGAATTTCGTCGATCGTGCGCTGCGATTCTTCAATGAGAACGCGAAGCACGGCCGGGTCGCACCGGTAGTGGTGGTACTGAAGCGCCGCGTCGAGCACCTGCTGCACGGTCGTTTTGATCCCGTGCTCCTTCTGGTAGCGGGTGTTGACGCCGAGCGACCCTTCGGGGAAGAGCCCGGCGCCCCCGAGGAACTGGAGCTTTTCGAGAACGAGGGGCTTCACGCCCTTGTTGACGGCGGCGTTCGCGGCGGCAAGACCCCCGAGACCGCCCCCGATGATGACGAGATCGATCTCTTTTTTCTGCACCGCGGCCTGCGCCGTGGAGGCGCCCGTCATACCCGAAACGGCGGCGGCCGCAGCGGCCGAGCCCAAGAACTGACGACGATTGAGCATCTCTTTCTCCTTTGAAAACCGAGCCTTTTGCTCGTGAGGGCGGAAAGCGTCGGGTGGTCGTCCCGGGGGCTTCCC
The DNA here is from genome assembly GCF_003609995.1 of Sutterella megalosphaeroides. Taxonomy (NCBI): domain Bacteria; kingdom Pseudomonadati; phylum Pseudomonadota; class Betaproteobacteria; order Burkholderiales; family Sutterellaceae; genus Sutterella; species Sutterella megalosphaeroides. The sequence continues at coordinate 2,376,231 of NZ_AP018786.1, read as the reverse complement.
CGCCCGTTCGAACGGTCGAAATTCATTCTCGGAAAAAGCGCTTCGCGCATCCGTGATGCGGATCACATTTCGGGGTTTTTCCTCGGGGGCCGATCAACGTTCGATCGAGCCCCGATCGGGGCTCATCAGGCCTCATCAAGCTTCATCACGCCGGATTGCCGTCGGAGACCTTCCACGCGAGGACGGGCCAGCCGCGCTTCAGACCCTCGGCGCGGATCGTGGGATCGGGATTCACGAGCGCGCAGCCGCCCGCGTGCAGAGCCAGCGGCAGGTCGTTGCGGCTGTCCGTGAAGAAAAAGACGTCGGCGGGCGTCACGGGCGGAAGCGCCCCTTCGGACGATCCTTCGGTGAAGTACCCCTCGCCGTTCTTCTTTTCAAGCCACTCGGCAAGACGCGCGATTTTCCCTTCCCGGAAGGAGGGCGTGCCGACGACTTCGTCCGTCGGGATGCCGTCCTTCGTTGCAAGGTCGATACCGATCGCTTCATGCACGCCGAGTCGCAGAGCAATCGGCTGCACGAGATAGGCGGCCGTTGCCGAGATGATCCCGATGTGCAAGCCCGCTGCGCGGGCTTCGGCGATGAGCGCGCGCCCTTCGGGATAGACGTTGGGGAGAATGCGTTCGGTGATGAAGCGCTCGATCAGCCGATCGAGCGCCTCGCGCGTGAGGCCTTCGAGAGCGGGCGCCATGTCGCGCAGGAATTCGCGGATGTCGAGCGTTCCCGCCCGGTAACGCTCGACCATGGAGCGGGTCGCGTTTCGGTACGCGGGATCCGTCACGGTGCCCGTCTCGTAGAGCCACTCGGTCCAGCATTGGGTCGAATCGCAGGCGATGAGCGTTTCGTCGAGGTCGAAAACGATGGCGCGGGGTTCGGCGCCCGACTGAAGGCGGAAGGGAAAGGCCATGATGCGGTGTTTCTCCGAAAAGATGTGCGGTGCCGGATCGGGTGTGAAAAGCGTCTCGGGCCGGTCTTTTCCCGAAAAACGCAAACGCGCGACACCCCGAAAAAGGGCGTTGCGCGTGATGGGATGCATTCCCCTCGACGCATCGAGGGGTTGAGGCTCATCGAACTTCGATCGCTCGAACGAGCGCGGGGAGTTCGGCCAGGTTGTTGACGACGTAGCGCGCGCCCGCACGGGCGAAGACCGCGCGGGTCTTTTCGCGGCAGGCTTCGCGCTCTTCTTCGTCGAGCGCGTCCCATTCGCGGCGGGAGAGCCCCATGACAGAGGAGCCTTCGACGACGCCGACGGGAATGACGCCCGCGGCGAGCGCTTCTTCGATGTCGGAGACGGTGTCGCCCGCCTTGAGAACGCGCGTGACGGACTTGACGCCGAGCACCTTCATGTTATTGAAGATCATGAAAGGCCAGGGTCGGCCGTAGCCGCCCGTATCTTCGGCCGTCATGACGGCGTCGGGCGCGTAGCCCGCAGCGCGCGCCGCGGGTTCGACGACGTCCATCATCGCACGGGTAAAGCCCGTCGTGCTCCCGATCTTGATGCCGAGCGCGCGCAGTTCGGCAACGCACTCGAGAAGCCCCGGCTTCGGATCGCAGTGTCGGTCGAGGACGGCCATGAGCGCGGGCTCGAACCGTTCGTAGACGGCTTGCGCGTCGGCTTCCGTCGGGTTCGCGCCCCGGACGCTGCGCCAGCGGTTCGCCACTTCGGGCATGGCGAGCATCGTGCGGATGTGGTCGATCTTGAGCATCCCCATCGGGGCGCGAGTTTCGTCTTCGGTCACGTCGACGCCGAACGTGCGGAAGGCTTCCTGAAAGGCGGAAACGGGCGAGAGGCTGCCGAAGTCGACCGTCGTGCCGGCCCAGTCGAAGATGACGCATTCAATGCGAGACATGTGTGATTCCTTGGTGTGTTATCGGGTTTCTTGCGGGGACGGAGCGCGTCAGGCGCGGTGCGAGGCCGTGTACTTCGAGAAGAGTTCGAGAATTGCTTCGACGTCTTCGGCGTGAATTTCACCGATGTTGCCGAGACGGAAGCTCGGGCGTTCGGTGAGCTTCCCGGGGTAGATCACATAGCCTTCGCGTTTGAGTGCCGCGTACATGTCGTCGAACGAAAAGTCGTCCGACGGGTAGAAGAAGGTCGTGATGATCGGCCCCTGGTGTTCGGGTGTCACGTAGGCCCTGAAGCCGAGCTTTTCCATCCCTTCGCGCAGACGGCGGTTCATTTCGGCGTAGCGCTTCCCGCGGGCGGCAACGCCCCCTTCGGCCTCGAGTTCGAGGAGCGCCTGATGGAAGGCCGCCACGACGTGCGTGGGCGAGGTGTAGCGCCACTTGCCGCCGTCTTTTTCCAGGGTTGCCCACTGGTCGTAGAGGTCGAGCGAAAGCGTGCGGGCGTTGCCCTTCGAGGCTTCGAGCACGGCTTTCTTCACGATGACGAAGGAAAAGCCCGGGACGCCCTGAATGCACTTGTTGGCCGAGGAGACGACAACGTCGAGGTCGAGCCCCGGGACGTCGATGTCGACGGCACCGAAGGAGCTCATCGCGTCGACGATCATCGTGCGGCCGGCCGCCTTCACGACGCGGGCGACCGACTCTATGTCGTTCAAAAGACCCGTCGTCGTTTCGTTGTGCACCATCGAAACCATCGTCACTTCGGGGTGCGCGGCAAGGTGCGCTTCGACCGCGGCGGTGTCGGGCGTTTCGGCCCAGTCGAATTCGAGCGCCGTGTGGGCGATCTTGTGACGGGCGAGGATTTCGCACATGCGCTTCGAGTAGGCGCCGTTGACGAGAACGAGCACATGATCGTTCGCACCGGGGAGCGAACTCAGCACGGATTCGACGCCGAACGTGCCCGAGCCCTGCATGAGGACCGCCGTGTAGTCGTCGCCCGCGTGCGCGATTTTGAGAAGACGCGCGCGGATGTCCTGCGTCATCGACTTGTAGTCGTCGTCCCAGGTGCAGCGGTCGACGAGCATCGCTTCGCGCACCGTGAGGGTGGTGGTGAGAGGGCCGGGGGTGAGGAGCTTGTAGGTGTTGGGGTCGCGGTTCGACATGGCGGTTGAAAAAGAAGAAAAGCGAATGAAAAGAAAAAATCGGAAAAAAGCGGCCCGGCGCGCGTGCGCCGGGCGGCACGGCTCCGTGAGGCGTTATTCGCCCTTCACGAGCTTCTGGTGCTTCTGAAGGAGTTCGACCGTGAGGGGTTCGGAGAAGCTCGCGGGATGCGCGGGCTTGTTGTCGGCCGTCACGGTTTCGCCCTTGTAGAGGGCAACCGGGTAGTAGGTGAGGAGTTCGGGGCGACCGAACTTCACGATCGTTTCAACCACCTTGCGGGCGTTGGGGTTGGTCTTCTCGCCCTTGTCGACCACGGCCGCGGCTTCGTAGAGCGTGAAATTCCCTTCCTTCGGGTCGACGTAGTCGACGGGGAGGCCCTTTGCTTTGTCGGCCACGGCCTGGTGGCGCAGCCCGAAGCCCACGGCCACTTCACCCGCGCGGATCTTCTTCAAGGGAGCGGACCCCGACTTTTCAAGATGCGCGCCCGCGTTCTTTTCGATCTGGCGGATGACGGCGGCACCCGCCTCTTCGCCCTTGGCGGCGATCATCGCCTGGGTCATCAGCCAGGAGGTAGAGGAACCGGTGATGTCGGGCACCGAGATGTGACCCGCATAGACGGGATCGGCGAGCTCTTCGATCGAGGTCGGGGCCTTGAGGCCGTCGGCCTTGAGCACTTCGGTGTTCACGAAGAGCGCCCCGCAGTTGCCGAGAATCGGCGCGTAGTAGTCGGGGACGGGCGAGAGCGTTTCAACGGCAAAGCCGAGAGGCGCAAACATCGACTTCTGCTTCTGGAGCGACTCGAGGTAGTACGTGCTGATCGTGACGACGTCGGCTTCGATCGCTTTGCCTTCGGCGACGAGCTTGCCGCCCAATTCCGAGGTGCCGAAGCCCTGCATCAGGTAGGCGCCCTTGAGACCGTTTTTGTCGAGGGCGTTTTTCATCGCCTGCTGAGCTTCTTCGTCGGCGTTCGTGTAGATGACGACGGGCGCGGCTTCGGCGGTTTTCGCGGCCGCTTCCGGGGCGTTCTTCGTCGTGTCGGTGTTGTTGCAGGCGGCCAGGCCCAAAACAACCGAAGCGAGGAGGGTCGTGCGGGCAACCGTGGAAAGCGTGGTCATGGTGCGTTGTTCCTTTTGAGGGGAAATGAGGGGTTTTCGAACGACGTGCGTTCGCGGTTTCGGGTTAGTGCGAGTGCCGGGCGGAACGTTCGGCCAGACGGTCGAGGATGAGTTTCGCGACGACGTTCGTGAGGAAAATGAGGAGCGACAGGACGAAGATCGCATCGAACCGTTCGTAGTACTGAAGCTCTTTGATCCGGGTCGTGAGCACCATCGTGCGGGTGCCCGTCAGGAAGACGATTGCCGAGATCGTCACCATCGAATTGATGAAGTACGTTTCGAACATCTGGATGAGCGTCGTTTTCGCGTTCGGCACGAGAATGCGCAGAACGCTCTTCATCCAGGAGTCGCCCATCAGCTGTGCGGTCGTCTCCCAGCGGGCGTTCATCTTCGAGAGTGCCGTCGTCGACATGAGGTAGGGCGTCGCGAGGAAGTGCACGAGGTTGGCGAGAATGAGAATGGCGAGCGAGTTTTGCAGAGGCGTCCCGCTGAAGGCGAAGAGGTAGCCGACGCCGAGCACCATGCCGGGCAGCGTCGAGGTGAGGATCGCAAAGCCGTCCATCGCCGTGCGGCAGCGCTCCGACAAATCCGATCGCGCCCGGATCATCCCGGCCGTGAACGCAACGAGCGTACCGATCGCGGCGGAAACGAGCGCCACGCCGATCGAGCGAAGGTAGAGGGGCCAGACGTCCCCTTCGAAGAGGACGCTCTTGACGTGCTCCAGGGTGAAGACGGGCTTGTAGGGCCAGAATTCGACGAACGGCACGACGAAGATCACCGCGAAGATCGACAGAAGCACGAACCCGATTGCGGCGAAATAGAGAAGACAGAGCGCGTCGCGCAGGCGGTTTTCCACGGGTGCCGCGTCGGAAATCTGGTTGTAGCGGAAGTTGAGCCGGTCGGCGCGCTTCAGAAGAAGCACGGCCGCAGCCGACGGAACGAGCATCGAAATCGCAATCACCGCACCCGCGCCAAAGTCGGGTACCGCGCCCATCATGGTCGAATAAAGCGCCGTGGCGATCACTTCGTATTCGCCCGCAATCGAAACGGGAATGCCGAAGTCGGTGAAGGCGAGAAAGAAGGCGAGTACGAACGCGGACACGCAGGCGCCGAGCGTCGGGCGAAGCGCCGTCTGCCAGAAGGTGCGTAAGGGCGAGTCGCCCATGACGCGCGAGACGATCACGAAGCGCCGGTCGACGTAGCGAAAGGCGTTGTAGAGAACGAGAAAGGCGGGCGGGAGCGTGTAAACGATATCCGTGATCAGAAGCCCCCAGAAGCCGTAAATCGAGAAAGGCAGCTGCCCCAGCAACTGGCTCACGAGCCCCATGCGGCCGAACGAATAAATGACCGCAAAGCCGTACGTGATCGAGGGAAGAAAAAGCGGCAGAAGGAGCACGACGTGCATCAGGCGCTTGACCTTCGGGTGAACGTTCGAAAACGTGAGCCCGTAGGCGGCGAAAAAGGCGATCACGGCCGAGCACAGGGCCGAGAGACCCGCGACGAGAAAGCTGTTGCCGATCATCTCCCGGAAGGAGGGTTTCGCAAGAAGCGTCGTCCAGTGCAAGAGCGTGAAGGCGCCGTCCTTCACGACGGACTGCCAGAAGACGGTGGCGATCGGGTAAAGGAGTGCGGCCCCGAGCAGAAGAACGATCGCCGCAAAGGCGATGCGGTACTCGATGCGGGCGCCCGAACGCGCGGAGCCCGACCCGAGAATTCCGGCAAAAGCGGTCGACATCGGGCTCTCCTTACATCGCTTCGGAGCGCAGCGCGGGCGCCTGGTTGAGGGCGGGCGTCGTGCGATGGCTCGTCCCGAAGAGGCGGAAGATGTTGTCGCGCTTGATCGTCAACTGCGAAAGGATGAAGCGGCGGATGAAGTCGTCTGCGGGGTTCGCCATGATTTCGACGGGCGAAGCGAACTGCGCGATCCGGCCTTCGTTGATGACGAGCACCTTGTCGGAGAGCGTGAGCGCTTCTTCGGGGTCGTGCGTCACGATGAGGGTCGTGAGTTCGAACTGACGGGCGATCGTTTTGATGCGGTCTTTGATCGACTCTTTGATGAGGCCGTCGAGGGCCGAGAGCGGTTCGTCAAGAAGCAGAAGGCGCGGCTTCATGACGAGCGTGCGCGCGAGCGCGACGCGCTGCTTCTGACCGCCCGAGAGCGAGTCGACGGACTGATCGAGGTGGCGCCGAAGCCCGAGGAGGTCGATCAGTTCGTCCACCTCCTCGGGGCTCGAACGGTCGGGGAAGTTTCTGAGACCGTACGTGATGTTTTCGCGGGCGTTAAGGTTCGGAAAGAGCGCGTAGTCCTGAAAGACGATGTTGAAGCCGCGCTTTTCCATCGGCACGTCGGTGAGGTCTTCGCCGTCGTAGACGAGACGCCCCGACGTGATGTCCGTGAGACCGAGAATGAGGTTGAGGAGCGTCGTTTTGCCGCAACCCGAGGGACCGAGGATCGAAACGATCTCGCCCTTGCGGATCGAGAGATTGACGTCGGCGAGAATCGTGCGGTCGGCGTAGCGCTTGGTGATGTTTTTGAGCTCGAGCATGGGTCGAAAGCGATGCGAAGATCGAGGGATGCGGTAAAACAGGGGCCATTATCGGGAGGCCTCGTGACAGAACCGTGACGGTTCGGTATCGGTTCGGTAATCCTTTCGTTAAGACGTCATGACGATTTCATGACGGGGCTTGAGATGCTTGTCGGGAGGTGTTGCGGCCCCTCGAAGCGCACGAACACGTACCGCGGGTGGTGTGCCGGAAAACCCGCACTGTGCGAAGATTGGGGAGAACTGAACCTTTCCGGGGACTTTCCGTTCGTCACGTTCGCAACGGAGCTCCCGGTGTCCGACGGTTCCTACAGGAGGGATTTCAAATGGACTTTGTTGAACTCGCCCGCACCCGCTACACGACGAAGCACTACAGCGGGAAAGCGATTCCGCGCGAAACGATGGAGAAGCTCTTCGAAGTGCTGCGCCTCGCGCCTTCGTCCGTGAATTCGCAGCCCTGGGTGTACTTCCACGCCCGCACGGCCGAGCAGAAGGAAAAGCTTCTTCCGGCGATTCTCGACTTCAACCGCGAGCGCGTGACGCTCGCGAGCGACGTGATCGTCTTTACGATCCGCGACGCGTACGACGAAGCGATGTTCAAGCGCGTGCTTGACAAGGAAATCGCCGACGGGCGCTACGCCGACGAAACGAAGATCGAAGGGCTCGACGCGGGGCGTCGCCACTTCGTCGGTCTGCACTCCGAAACGCCCGAGTCGCTCCACGCCTGGGAGCAGGCTCAGAGCTACATCGCGATGGGCTTTTTGCTTGCCGCCGCCGAAAGCTACGGCATCGACTCGACCGCGCTCGAAGGGATCGACTGCGCCGAACTCGATCGTATTCTCGACACGAAGTCGCAGGGCCTCAAGGTCGTTGCGGCCGTGAGTCTCGGGTACCGCGCCGAAAACGACTCGAACGCGACGCGTCCGAAGTCCCGTCTGGCGCTCACGGAAATCGTTCGCGAGGTGTAATCGATGAGCGACGTCGAAAACCTGTTGGCGCGCATGCGTTCGCGCTACACCGCGAAGCACTACGATCCGGCGCGTCGCATTCCCGACGATCGGCTCGACGCGCTTCTTGAAGTGTTGCGTCTTGCGCCCTCCTCGGTCAACATCCAGCCGTGGCACTTCTATGTCGTACGTTCGCCCGAAGCGAAGGCGCGCCTCATGCCTTCCGTGAAGGACTTCAACGCGGAGCGCGTGCGCGATGCCGATTGCGTGATCGTCTTTGCGATCGAAAAGGACCTCACGAACCCCGCGTACCTTGACCGCCTGCTCGAGGCGGAAAAGGCGGACGGGCGCTTCGCTCCGGGGACGGCCTTCGAAGACATCGACGCGCTGCGGCGCGGCGCCGTGCTCAACTACTGCCGTACCGAAGCATCGGGCGAGCGATGGGCCTCCGAGCAGGCGCACATCGCGCTCGGCTTTGCGACGCTCGCCGCGGCCGAACTCGGGATCGACTCGACCGTTTTGGGCGGACTCTTCTTCGATCGATTCGACGAAGACTTCGGTCTTCGTGCCGAAAAGCGCCGTTCGGTGGTCGCGCTCGCGCTCGGCTACCGTGCCGAAAACGACTCGAACGCCATGCGTCCGAAGAGCCGCTTCCCGAAGGATGCGGTCGTGACGATGCTTTGATGAAGTAAGTCGTCGCTTACTCTAAAAGCCCCGTTTTCCGAATGGATAGGAAAGCGGGGCTTTGTGTGTCGGCAGACGCCGCAAGGCGCCCGCCTATTCGCTTTGTTCCACGATTCCCTCGTTTTTTCACCACCACCAACCTCCTCAGGAGTTTTCATGAACGTCAAACTTCTCCTTTCCCTTGCCATGGGCGCGATGCTTTTGAGCGGCTGCTCGACCTACCGCTACATGCAACCCGTCGAAGCCGCCGCCGACGCGCCGGTCGCGCGCGTTGCTACGGCCGGCAAGAGCGTCGTCACCTTCTATCGCGCGAGCTATGTCGGGATGGCCATTTCCGCGCCGATCGCGTACGAGAAGGATGGGAAGGCCGAAACGATCGGCATTCTCGAATCGGGTCACAAGATCGAGCAGGTGCTGGAGCCTGGCGACTACGCGTTTGTGGTCGGCGGCGAAAGCTCGAACCTTTTGCGCGCCCGACTCGATCCGAACCGCCGCTACTACGTCTCCGTCTCGCCTCGACTCGGGCTCATGAAGGCGCGTTTCGCCTTCCGCCCGCTTTCCGCCGACGAATTGAAGAGCGGGCGCTTCATCAAAGACATCGAAGGCTGCAAGCTCGTCGAACCCAACGAAAGTCTGAACGTCTGGATCGCCGCGAACCAGCAAAGCATGGACGAGAAGCTTGAAAAAGCGATTCGTGCCTGGGAAGGAAACGGCAAGGCGGCGATTCTGGACGGAACCAACGCCGTCACGGAGCGCTACTGAGAGCGGCCTTGAAAGATCGGTGTAACTCGAGGTAATCGGCGTAAGCAAGCGCTCGCTTCGCTTGGCGAGCCCCGAGAAAAAACCTCCGGGAAACGCACCCGCAGGGGCGTCTTCCGGAGGTCGGATGGAATCGATGCCTATTTCCTCACCGACGGTCGACGATCGAAAGAGGCCCGAATTCGGGCCCTTTCGTCGTTTCGGGACGGGTGTCGGCCCTTCGATCAGAAGTTCCAGTTGATGCCGACCATGAGTTCGGAGGCGTCGTTTTCGTAGTCCGCGTCGGCGATGCTGCGCTTCACGAGGTCGCCCGAACCGAAGGAGGTGGTCGCGGCGACGTAGCCCCAAACGGTCTTCGCGAACTTGTATTCGTACGCGGCGGCAAGCACCGTCAGACGGTAGTCGGCGTCCTTGTTGTCGGCGAGTTCGCCGTCGAAGAACTGCACGCCGCCGATCACCTTGTGGGGACCCGTCACGTAATCGGTGCCGAGCAGGAGGCTCACGCCGTCGAAACCGCCCGAAATCCCGTCGATGTGTTCGGGAGTTTCGGCATCGGGATCGACGTAGAGATCGGAGGCGGCCACGCCCGCGGCGGAGGCCCAGCTCTTCTGGTACTGCACGCCCCAGAAGAGACGAGCGGACGGAACGAAGCGGAACCAGCCGCCCGTGCCGTAGAGCTGCGCGTCGTCGGTCACGGTCGTGCTCGTGTTGGCGCGCTGAACGTTCGCGAACGTAAAGCTCACGTAGAGGTTTTCGCCCGTGTAGTCCGTGGCGAGCGCGAGCGTGTGGTTGCGGTCCTGCCACTTTTCTTCATCCGAGGAGTCGCCCATCCCGTAGGTGGCGCCGACCTTCCAGCCGTTCCATTGAGGCGAAATCCAGGTGATGCCGTTGTTGATGCGGCTCGTGTTTGCGAAGGTCGAACCGATCGAGGCCTGCGAGTAGGAGGTGCCGAAGGGGTCGTACTTGATGAGGCCCATCGTATAGGGCGACACGGTCGACTGCACGGTACCCATGCGCCCGAGACCGAGTTCGCCATACGAGCCCTTGACGGCGAGAATCGAACGGCGGTTGAAGAGCTGACCTTCGGTGTCGAGCGACCCGTCGTCGAGTGTGAAGCCGTTTTCGAGGTACCCCTTCACTTCCATACCGTTTCCGAGGTCTTCCTTGATGTTGAGACCCACGCGGTTGTGGGCGCGGCCGCCCGAATTCAGCGTGAAGTCGTCCTTGCCGCCTTCCTGGTGGACGTACTTGAGGCCCGCGTCGACACGGCCGTAGATCTGAACGTCCGCGGCAAAGGCGGTTGCGGCGGTGCAAAGGAGCGCGGCGGCAGCGGCCGACGCGGTGAGCGTGCGATTCATTAGGATTCTCCTAAAAGGTTGAATTCCGGAAGGGGTTTCCTTCCGGAAAGGTCGGGTTGTGGGGTGCGGTGTGTCTTCAAATCGTCAGCGGACGTTGGGGTCTGAAAACTCCGCCTTGAAGCGACGTACGGCGGCAAGCGGAGCCGCGAGGCAGTCTTCCCAGAAGGCTTCGCCCGCAGGGTCGGCGCCGAAGTGCTTTTCGATGATGCCGTCGACCGTCATGCGTCCCGTATCGCGCAAGAGCGCCGTGTAGAAGGGATAGAAGTCCTTGCCCTTCGTTGCGAGCGCGTGCATGAGGCCTTGCGAGAGGAGGTAGCCGACGGTGTACGGGTAGTTGTAGATGAGCTGATCGGTCTTATAGTAGTGGAGTTTGTAGGCCCAGAGGTAGTCGTCCGCCCCGTCGGTCGAGTCGCCGTACCAGTCCGTCCAGGCGCGGCGCATGAGTTCGACCGAGCGGCGCGCGGACACAACCCCCGAGGCGCGCTCCTTGAGGAAGGCAAGCTCGAAGTCCATGCGCACCATCGTGTTCATGAGGAAGTTCGCGCACGAGCGCATTTCCTGCCAGAGCATGCCGAAGACCTCGTCGCGCGACGCGGCTTTTTCAAGCAGGTGCGCGCGGATGACCGCTTCGTTGAAGGTGCTCGCCGTTTCCGTGAGCGTCATCGGGAATTCCGTCTGGACGGTCGGAAGGTCGCGCATCACCCAGTAGTGGAAGGCGTGCCCGAGCTCGTGCCCCTGCTGAAGCACGGTCGTGATCGTTCCGGTGTAGCTCGAAAAAACGCGAGGGCATTTGAACTCGTTGAAGCGCGAATAGAAGGCTCCTCCCACCTTCGCGTCGGAGAGCACCGCGTCGATCCAGCGGCGCTCGAGCATCATGTCGATGAAGGCCGCCATGTCGGGGTGAACGTTCCCGAGCGCCGATTTCACGATGCCGATCCCTTCGGCGTAGGGAATCAGGGGCGGCACTTCGGTTTTGCCGCGTTCGGGGGCGGGGGCCATCAGGTCGTAGATTTTGAGGCGCGTGTCGCCGAAGTAGGGGGCGCGAACGCGCACGGCGTCGCGCACCGTGTCGATGTGCTTGAGGATGGCGCCGCGCATCGCGCGAAGCGCCCCTTCGCTCATGCGGTTCTGATGCAGAGAGACCGAGAGCGGCTCGACGCCCGCACGCCCGAAGGCCGCCAGACGAAAGCCGTGCAACGCGTTGAGAAGCGCCGCATAGAGGTCGGCTCGGGCGCCGTACGAGGCGTTGAGCCCCGCATTCACGTTGGCGCGCAGCGTCCGGTCGGGAGCGCCCTTGATGACGGAAACGAGTTTGGCGGCTCGGATCCGTTCCTTTTCGCCGTGCGCGTTTTCGGCTTCGAAGTCGACGCCCTTCTGAAGCGTCTTGAAGGTTTCCCCGAGAGGCTTGAAAACTTCGGCTTCGAAGGCGCCGAGCCAGTCGCGGTCGGAGGCGCTCAGGCGCCGCTTCCAGTGGCGGGAGGCATCCTCAAGTTCGAAGGCCCAATCGGAAAGGGGAGGAACGGCGCGGATCGGATCGTCGGCAGGGATTTCCTCAAGAGCGGCGAAAAGCGGCTCGGCGGCGCGCTCCAGGCGGGCCGTCAGGGCGTTGAGGCGGCTCTGCTCCGCGGGAACCGCGTCGTTGCCGGAATCCTTTGCGCCGAGGCACTTCAGAAAAGAGCCGAGCGACGAGGAAAGCGTCACGGCTTCGTCGTAGAGGGAAAGTGCGGCGGGGAGCGCATCGTGCGCGATCGGAGATTTCGATGCTTCGAGCGCGTCGACGAGTTCGCCCGTGCGCCGGAAGCTTGCTTCGTAGCGCGGGGCGCCGATGTCGACGTACGCATCGTCCATCGTCCAGGAGGGCGCCTGCAAAACGGAATTGATATCTGAGGTCATGGGGTGGTCTTGAAAGTGTTCGTCAGAGCGAGAGCCAGAAAACAAAGAGGTGGTGTGCGATGAGACCGAGAATGCAGGGAACCGACGCGCGCTTCACAAGTTCGAGCGGGCTCATCTTGAGCATCCCAGCGATCGCAACGACGACACCGGCGACGGGCGAGAGCGGCCGCGCGATGGTCGAGGCCTGGTGCATCGGCAAAACGAGCATCACGGGATTGACGCCGAGATCCTTGGCGATCTTCGGCACCATTTCAACGAGCGGATAGAAGGACGCCCCGTTCGAGCCCGCAATCACGGTGACGGCGGTTGTGATGAGGACAAAGAGCACCGACATGCCGAGGCCGCCCGCGCCCACGGTCGAAGCGAGACTTACGATCGCGTCAAGCATGCCGAGCGCCTTGAAGCCTTCGGCAAAGACGCCCGCGGCGATCACGAGCGAAACGACGCCCGCCATTGACTTGCCCATGGCCTGCAAAAAGACTTTGAGACCCGCACCGAGTTTTTCGGCGTTGAATTTCCAACGCAGCGCTTCGCAGAACATCGCGATCACGACGCAGAGCAAAATGAGCGCCGAGATGTCGAGCTTGACCGAATCGATCACGTAGCGCGAGAAGACCACAACGAGCACCATCGGCAGGAAAGGCAGGAAGGCGTAAATCTTCGGAGCGGCGCTCGAGGGACGCTTGACGTCCTCTTCGAAGACGAGCGTTTCGCCGCGATGCTCGGTCGGCACCCAACCTTCCTTGCGGTCGAGGTAGCGCTGCCAGAAAACGTGCGCGAGCCCCATCACCAGCACCGTCGGGAGACCGGCGGGGATCTTGTAGACAAAGACGTAGTCGAGAATCGTGAGTTCGCACGCCTTCGCGGCTGCGGCGGTCGAGCCGCCGAGCAGTACGAGCGACGCGGCGCCCGAGGTGACGAAAACGGCGCCGATCGCCTTGCGGTTCATCCCGAGCGCGGCAAGCGCCGGCCCCATGAGCGCGAGACACAGTACGCCGAGCCCCACGGCCGAGGTGATCACCATCGACACGGCTTTGCCGAGCAGAAATGCGACGAACACCATGGCGTACGGGCTCTTGATGGCCGAAAGCGGCTTGATCGCGATGTTCACGAACGCGTCGTTCGCGCCGATGTGGGTCATGTAGGAGGCAAAGCCGACCATGACCATGATGAGCAGCCCCAGACCCGCCAGGCGGTTCGAGAACATGTAGCGAATGAATTCGATGATATCGAGGTAGTCGTTTCCGGTCGGAAGCGCCTTTTTGGGCAGGAACGTACCGAGGTCGAAAAAGACGGCGCAGGCGAGCATGAAGGCGCCGCTCGTAAAGAGCACGAGAGGCGCGTACTTGCCCTTAAGAATGGCCCAACCGACGACAACGAGCGTCAGCGTGCCGATGAGAATGCCGATCATGGTGGGTAACTCCGGGAGAAGAGTTGGGAAAAATTTCGGGAAAATCGGGGGCGGTGCGCGCGGGACGGGATCCGTCTCCGAGAGCCGCGCAGAGCGGGGCCGCGCACCCGACCGCGGTGGGAAGTTTGAGCGCATCGGCAGAGACGCGGGAAGCCGTCGGAGGGAAGATCGGGCCAATAGCTAGTAAAAACCCCTGGATTTTTCCGTAGGACCGTTCGGTGTATGCTCACGAAGCGTTCGGGTCAGGCGGGTCTCGTAGAACGAGGCAGAGGGATAACCCGTAGGGGTACTAGTAAAAACCCCTGAGTATTCGCCGGCGCGACGTCGCCCGAACGCAGCGCATGCGCAGGGATTGCAGAAGGAGGGGATCATGCAGGAGCGGTTACGAAGCGCCGCGGACGACTTCGAGATACTTTCGCGGGCCTTTGAGCTTGCGGCCGTCGCTTTTGAGGCGGCGACGAGGGTGGCGGCGGATTTTCGATCGTCGAACGGGGCGGAGGAATTTCCTGGGGAACCGTCGGAGGCGCATCTGCGGCTTCTCGAAGAAGCGCTCGAACTCTACGGAAAGACGACCGATGGCGCGACTACCCTGATGACGCTCGTGCGCGAACGTCTGGCCTTGAACGCCTCGGACGGCTCGATCGCATCGGCCCGCAGTCGCGTTGCCAAACGCGTGCGGCGACTCGAGGCGTGCGCCAAACCCCTCTTTGAAGTTTTGTGCGAACTTCCCGTCGATTCGCCCCGGTTGAGAGGCGAGGCCCGACGGGCGCTTCGCGCCTGGAGGCTGCGTGCGGAGTCGAGCCGCTCGGCCGCCCACCGCGTGGCGCCGCCCCTTGAAGAGTTCGCCACGTCGCTCTCGAGCGACGTCTTCGAACCGCTCCTTGCTCTGCATACCCATCTGACGAGCACCTGTTCGATCGAAGTCTCGACCGCAGAAGGGCACGAACGGTCGCAGAGCTTCGGCACGAGCGTTGCGGTACTGAAGAGTTCCGACGACCCGGTTTTACGTCGCACGACGTTCGAAGCGATGAACAGCTGGATGGCGAGTCATGCTTCAAGCTTTGCCGATCTTCTGAACGCCGTAACGGGCTTTCGCGTGAAGCTCGTCGAGGCGGATGCGAACGTGCGTCTTGCGGGCGACATCTACGGTGCGGCCCTTCTCGCGCAACGTACCGAGCGGGAGATTTTCGTCGCGATGAGCGAGGCGCTCGACGAACGCATCGAGGACGTGCGCGAAGCCGTACGGCTTCGCTCGCGCCGTCTAGGAGTACGTGCGATGCGGGTGGCGCACCTTCTGTGCCCTTTGCCGGAGAGACGCTGGGGGCCGGGACGCGGTCCCGAGGTGATGCGCGCCGACATCGCGCGCGTCTTCGGTCGCACGGATCCGGGCTTTGCCGCGTTCGTCGAAGAGGCGCACGAAAAAGGCTGGATCAACGCCCAAACATTGCCCATGAAAGCGGGCGGCGGCTGGTGCGACAACATGCCGGCGGCGGGCGCCGTGCGCATCATCGCCAACACGTTCCCGAACGCGGCGGGCGAAGCGCAGATGACGCATCTTTTGGGGGCGGGCCACCTGCATCGGGTGCTTCAGAGGCGCAGTGCGGGCGATCGGCTCGTGCCGCTTTCGATGATCGAACTCGCCGGAAACGTCTACGAGACGCTGCTCGTTCGCGGTCTGGCGGAGGAAGCATCCGATGCCGCAACCCGGGACGAAGAGCCGCTTCTTTGGCTGATGATGCAGCGGATCTCGAACCTGCTTCTGGCGGTCTCGGCCCGGCATCGGCTCCTTGCGCACATCTACCGCGAGCGTCGCGACCGGGTGCTCTCGGCGGCGGAGCTGAACGCGCTTTCGGACGAAAGCTGGCGGCACTATTTCGGCGATTCGACACTGGAGACGGACCGGTACGTTTGGGTGCACAAGCCGCACTTTTATCGGCAGGGGACGCTCTTTTACGACTGGCAGTACGTATTGGGGTTTCTCGTCTCGAATCTCGTGGCGCGCCGCCTGCGCGACCTCGAAGATCCCGAGGCGGGACGACGGGCGCTTGAGGCGATGTGGCTCGATGCGGGTTCGTCGACGATGCGCGAACTGCTCGTGCGACACGTGGCGGTTGAGAAACTCTCGGGACTCGATCCGCGCTCGCGCGCTTTCTGGCACGAGGCGCTCGACGAAGCGCTTTTGCCCGTGGCGCGCTACCGGATGCTCCTCGACGAGCGGGAAGCGCGCACAAAGCACGTGCCGTGAGGCGTCGTACCCGCCCCGTGCGTGTGCCTTGCCTTCCGATCGCCTCCCGAGCGCGCGGGGGAGCGCCCCTCCATTTGCTACACTCGGGCTACGTTCGACCCCGACGATTGGGCGATTCGGACGACAAGCCCGCGCCCTGCGGCCTCACCGAGGCGGGCCGTCCGAACGTCTCGCATGTTTTCCCTGCATTCATTGAGCTTTTTCCCATGTTTCGGACCGTTTTTTCTCCTTCGGAACACCTCGTCCCGTTTGCGGCCTCGCTGGTCGTTGCAGCGGGATGCCTGACGTCGGCGAATGTCGCCGCGCTTGAAGTCACCGACATGCGCTCGAAGCTTTTGCCTCCCGCCGAAGCGCAGCCCGAGCGGCCCGCGCCCTCCGACGAGGAGCTCGCTCGTCGCGAACGCGCGGCAGCCGAGGCGCAGGCCGTTCTGGAAGATCACTCGTTTTACGACGCGTGGAAGGGCGAAGGGCGCATCCGCACGGTGGACGAAGCCGAAGAGGTCATCGCGAAGGGCGAGCGCGAACTCGCCCGCATTGAAAAAGCGGTCGACGACGTGCGACTCCACTGCTACGGGAAGTTCCTCGTCAATCGTTGCATCGATCAGGCGAAGCGTTTGAGTTACGAGCGCGAGCGCGAAGTGCGTCGCTTGATGATGCGCGCCCACGATGTCGTGCGTACGGCGAGAAACGCCGAACTCAAGGCGGAACGCGCGGCCGAAGCCGCCAAGCCCGCGCCCGAACCCGTGACGCTCCCGAAGCCCCTCTTGAAGAAGCCCTCGGAGCCGATCGAATTCGTCCCGCGCGAACGCAAGGCGCCCTCGGAGCCCGTGCGCGTTGCGCCCAAGACCCCGAAGACACCCTCGGAACCCCTTTCGATTGAACCCAAGACCCCGAAAGCTCCGTCCGAGCCTCTCGCGATCGAGCCGAAGACGGCCGAATCGGAAAACGCGGCGGACGAACGCGCGCGTCTTGAAAGCGAAAACGAGGCGTACTACAACGCCAAGCAGCTCGAAGCGAAAAAGCGCTTGGACGAGGCGGAAGCCACGGCCGCAAAGCGTCGCGCCGAGCGTGAAGCCAAGCAAAAGAAATTCGAAGAAAGCCTGAAGGAGCGCGAAGCCGCTCAAAAGCGCTACGAAGAGCGCCGGAAGTCCCAGGACTCGGGTCTCGCGCAATTCTTCTGAAGGACGATGCCGTGAAAGACGAACCGCTCTTATTCGACCCGAAGCGCTCGCTCGCCGACCGCGTCGCCGCGACCTTTGCGCTGGAAGGGCCCCTGGCGCGCAAGACGCAGGGGTTTGCCGCGCGCGCGGGTCAGGTCGAATTCGCTCTGGCCGCAGCCGAGGCGCTCGAGAAGAAAAGCACGCTCGTTGCCGAAGCGGGTACGGGGACGGGGAAAACGTTTGCGTATCTGACGCCGGCGCTCCTCTCGGGCGCGACCGTCATCATTTCGACGGCGGGCAAACCGCTTCAGGATCAGCTCTTCAAAAAGGACATCCCGATTCTCTCTCGCGCGCTCGGCCTCAACGTGCGCGCCGCGGTACTCAAGGGGCGTTCGAACTACGTGTGCCTGCACCGCTTGAAGCGCGTGCGCGACGAGGGACTTTTGCCCGAGCGGGATTCCTACGAGAAGCTTCGCAAGATCGAACGCTTTGCTGAAATCACGAAAACGGGCGACAAGGCGGAACTCACCGACGTCCCCGAAACGGACCGACTCTGGCCCTACGTGACGAGTACCCGGGAGAATTGCCTCGGGTCGGAACGCTGCCCCTACTACGAAGAATGCTTCGTGAAGCTCGCGCGCGAAAAAGCGTTGGAGAGCCAGATCGTCGTCGTCAACCATCACCTCTACCTCTCGTCGATGGCGATGAAGCGGCAGGCCGCGAACAAGATCGACGGGATGCTGCCCGCCGCGCAGCTTACGGTCTTCGACGAAGCGCATCAGCTCCCGCAGATCGCCTCGGACTTCTTCGGAACGAAGTTCTCCACCTATCAGCTCCAGGACATTGCTTCGGAAGCGCGCCAGTACGGCGAAGCGTACCTGCGCGACGGCGCGAAGTGGTCGAACCTCTACGACGACGTCGTGAAGCACGTTTACGATCTGCGCCTGGCGGTGATGGAAATCGGGCTCGTCGAAGGCGACCGAAAGTCCGTTCAAAACATCGAACGCTTCCACGAACTCCGCGCCCCGCTCAACGAAGCGGTGAAGGCTTTCGAGCGTCTAGGGAACGCTTTCGAAGCGAACAAGGGCCGCAACGACGAAGTCGACACGCTCTACGAATACTGGAAGACGGTCTACGCGGAGTGCGAGCGCTGGCAGAAATTCTTGAAAAAAGCGGAAAAGGCCGAAAAAGCGCAGCGCAGTGCGAAAGCCGAGTCGGAAAATCCGGCGCCCGGCCCCGACAGCGAACCCGCGACGGACGCTCCCGCGAACGGCCCCTCGAAAGGCATGATCCGCTGGGTCGAGGTGCTCCAAAACGGCGTGCGTTTCAACGAAACGCCGCTCTCCTTTTCGAACGAATTCCGCGAAATGCGCGAAGCCGAAGGGGGTGCCTGGGTCTTTACGTCCGCGACGCTTTCGGCTGCCGGTAACTTCAAGCACTATCTCATGGAGGTGGGGCTTCCGCCCGAGACGGCTGCGCACAGCTGGGAGAGTCCCTTCGTTTATTGGGAGCAGGGGTGCTTTTACCTCCCGAACCTCCCCGCCCCCGCGAACAACACGCTGGAGCACGCGGGACGCGTGGTCGAGGCCGCGTGGCCCCTCATCAACGCGGCGGGCGGTCGGACGTTCGTGCTTTGCACGTCGCTTGCGGCCGTGAATCGCGCGGCCGACCTCCTCGAAGCCAAGTTGAAGGCGAACCGCAGCCCCTGGCCGCTGCTCGTTCAGGGCGAGATGCCGCGCGCAACGCTCATCGAAGAATTCCGTCGTCGCGGAAACGCGATTCTCGTGGGCTCCATGAGTTTCTGGGAAGGCGTCGACGTGCGCGGCGATGCGTTGTCGCTTGTCGTCATCGACAAAATTCCCTTCGCTCCGCCCGACGATCCGATCACGACGGCGCGATGCGATGCGATCCGCGCTTCGGGCGGGAATCCCTTCTTCGAATATTCGCTTCCCGAGGCGATCATCGCCCTGAAGCAGGGCGCGGGGCGTCTCATCCGTTCGGAAACGGACCGCGGGGTCTTGATGCTCTGCGACAGCCGCGTGGCGGACAAGCCCTACGGGAAGCGGATTCTCAAGAGCCTGCCCGACTTCTACCGAACGCGTCGTGCGGAAAAGGCGATCGAATTCTTCCTAAACCCGACCGCCTACTACGAGGGGCTGTACCACTAAGCCCGCAAGAAAACGCCCGAGCCGGCCGAGCCGCTCGGGCGATTTTCGTTCCTCTGCGCGGGCCTCCAAGGCCGGCCCCTCGGGTTGCCGTCAGGAGCCTGCGTCCCCCGGCCGTCGAAGGACGGCCACGGCTTCGAGATGAAAGGCCCCGGGGAAAAGGTCGACGGGCGTGACGGATTCGAGTTCGAACCCGAAGGCCGCAAGGCGCTTCACGTCGCGTACGAGCGTCTTGGGGTTGCACGACACGTAGACCAAGTCCGTGATCGGAAGCTTCGCAAGAACGGCCGGCACCGAGTCCGCCAATCCTTTGTAAGCGGGATCGAGCACGGCTTTGGTGGGCGCGCGCTCAAGCGCGAGCCGCGGCAGCACCGTTTCGACGGGACCAGCTTCGAAGCGTACGTTCGCAAGATTGTTGCGTTTCGCGTTCGCGCGAGCCGCTTCGACCGACGCTTCGACGAGCTCGACCCCTGTCACCCGGCCTTCGGGGCCGACCGCGCGCGCAAGGACCGAACTGATCGTGCCCACCCCGCAATAGAGGTCCAAGACCGCGTCCCCGGGCGAGAGATGCAAGGCGTCAAGTGCCGCATCGTAGAGAACGGGCGTCTGAAGACTGTTCACCTGAAGAAAGGTTTCGGGACGAACCTCGAAGGTGAGGCCGAGAAGGTCCGCGTCGACCGCCCCCCGTCCGCAGAGCACGGTCGAAGCGCCGGGTTCGAACGAAAGGAGCGCGTTCCCCGGGCGCGCGTTGCGGTGTGCGACAAGCGACACGCCTTCGGGCATGGCGGAAACCAGCGTGCGTGCGATCCGTTCGAATTCGGCCGACCCCTCGGGCGGAAAGTCGTTCACGACGAGAACGGCCAGACCCCGAACGTCGGACGAGGGTTCGATCGAACCGAATCGGGCGCCGTCCCGCATCAAGAGGGCGCGCAGCGCACCCGTTCCCGAGGTTTCGTCGTAGAGCTCGAGCTCCGCCGAGAGCGTCGCTCGCGCCAGGGCGCGGGCCGTACGCTTCATCCAGTCGGGCGACTGCGGGCAGTCTTCCGCGGGCACCACGCGGTGGGAGCGCGCTTCGAAAAAGCCGAAACGGCGTTCGGTCGTACCGCTCTCCGTGAGATCGACCGGGTAGAGAATCGCTTTGTTGCGAAAGCCCGCGCGTTTCCCGACGTCGTGCCCGAGCGCGGGGCGGAGAACCCGTGCGGCCTCGAACCCCGCTTCTGCGAGCGTATCGGCGACGAGCGCCTTCGTTTTGAGCTCAAGCTCGGTCGCGTAGTCGATCCGTGCGAGGGGACACCCGCCGCAACGCCCCGCGAGCGCGCAGCGGGGATATTCGGGGTCGACGCGGTGCTCGCTTTCTTCGAGGATTTCGAAGGCGTCCGCCAGACCGAAGCGCCCGCCCGGAGCGGGTTCGGTCCAGCGTGCGGCGACGCGGTCGCCGGGAAGAGCGCCTGCAACGAGCACGGCGGGGCCGTGCTCGGAGCGGGCAAGGCCCGCTCCCGAAGGATGCAGACCGGTCACGAGAAGCGTCTCGTCGAATTGACGACGTTCGGGGGCGCGATGCGTTTTTTTCACGAAAGTTCAGGGGATCAAAGGAAAACGGAAGGTTCCTTGCGCGCGAGGTTCGCGTCGCGAATCGCCGCCATGCGTTGGGCGACGGCGGAGCGCACGGGCTCGGGGAGGTCGCGCGCGCCCTCGGGGCAAGCGGCCATGCAGGCGCGGCAAAGAATGCATTCGTCGGGTTCCGTCACCGCAAAGGAGAGCGGATCGATGATGTCCTGCGGACAGTGCGCGGTACATTCGCCGCAGTGACGGCACCGCTCGGGGTGAGCGAGAACGGGCGCGGCCGGGGTCGGCAGGTAGGGACGAAGGGGCGCGTTTTCGTCCCCGGGAAGCGTAATCGCAAGCGTGCCGGGGTCGTTGCCCGTAGCGGCATCGAGCTTAACGAGCACGTCGCGTGCAAAGGCTTCGATCCGCGCGCGGTCGTTTGCATCGGGACGCCCCGCACCGAGTTCGGGACACTGGCTGTGCTGCGCGATGAAGGCGGCGGCCGCGGTCGTCACGAAGCCCCGAGCGTTGAGAATGCCCGAGAGCTCCCGCAGGGTGTCGTCGTATGCGCGGTTGCCGTAGACCGCCACGGGAACGGCGAGGGCCCCTTCGCCCGAGAGGGCGTTGAGGTTTTGCATCGGAAGCGCGACGCGCCCGTAGTAGGAGGGAACGAAGACGAAAACGAGGTCCCCGGGGCCGAACGTGCGGCGCTTGCGACGCGCTTCGAAGGGCGTGAGATTGATTTCCTCAAGCGGAATTCTCGAGGAACGCAAGGCCGCAAGAAGCATGCGGGCGACGCGGCGCGTGCCGCCCGTCGGGGAGAAGTAAAGAATCGAAATGCGCTCGGGGGTCACGGCGAAGCTCCTTCGAAGAGAAAAACGGGGGAAAAACGGGAATAAGGTCGGATTCCCGTCGGGTTCCTATTGTACGGGCGGCGCGCGGGATCGGCCCCGAGGCTTTTCAAAGCGCCCCCTCTCGTCAGAAGCCGACGACGAGGTTCGCCAACGATTCCGCGAAGACTCCGAGCGCGCCGAGACCGATCGCGGGGAGCATCCCGAGGAGCCGCCCGCGAAGCGCCGCAGAGAGGCGTCGCTCCTCGTCGCGGCGCTTGTCGGGCGAAAGGTCGAGCGTTCGTTCGAGCGCCCGATAGCGCGCTCGCACCGCTCGGGCGGCGGCCGCGGCCGCCGCGCCGCGAAGGAGCACGCCGAGGAGCAACACCGTCCCCGCGTTGCGGGCCGCGAGAAACCCGAAGCGGAGGACGGCGTCGGAATTCGAAACCGAAAGCGAATCCGAGAGAAATGGGGCCGCGAGCGCGTGCCCGAGGGCAAGGATCAGCCCTCCGAGTCCGAGCGCGATCCAGAAGCACCTGTGCGCACGCCACTCGTAGGCGAGCGTGCGCTCGAACATCGCGGCGGCGGAGCCGTCCGAGGAGGCGACGTGCGAATCGACGGGATCAAGGGCCGGCGTCATATCAGAATCCCGTCACGATGCCCGCCGCATCCCTGAGGAGCCCGAGCCCGAAGAGGAGGAAGACGACCCCCGCCGCACCGTCGATCGCTCGGGCCGCGCGGCGGTAGCCGAGTTGCAGTCTCGGCAACCCGAAAACAAGTGCGACGAACGCGAACCACGCAAAAGTTTCCGCCAACACGAGGGCGAGCACCGCGCCCTTTTGTGCGGGGTCGAGCCCCGCGGACGCAAAGGACGCAAAGACGCTCGCGAAGTAGATGACGGCTTTCGGATTCGCAAGGTTCGTGAAGAGGCCGAAAAGAAAGGGCGTACGTTCGCGACGGCGCGAGGAATCGGCCTTGTCGGACGTATCGGAAGTCTCCAGTGCCGCTTCGGCTTCGGCCGACTTCTTGCGCAAGAGTCCCCGTAGCAGTCCCGCGCCCATCCACGTGAGGTAGAGGCCGCCCGCCGTCATGAGGAGGTTTTCGAGTATGGGAGCTGCTTCAAAGAGGAGATGAATGCCCGCAAGCGACAAGGTCGCCCACACGCAGCAACCCGCCGTGATGCCGAGAACGCCCGAGAGCGCCGCGGCGCGCGAGGAGCTCATGGCCGTGCGGGTCACGAAAAAGAAGTCGGGCCCCGGGAGCATCAGAGCGAGGAGATGAACAACGAAAATTTTGAGAAAGAACGCACTCATAACCGTACCGGCGGGCTCGTGCCAGCGTTTCGGGCGAGCCGCCGTCTCCTTTTGAAAGAGTGAGCATGGGGGAATCGGGCCTTGCCCGTTCCGATGCGATTCGCCCCCGGGCCGCGGGCTCGGGGGCGAAGTCAAGGGAAGATCACCGGGTGATCCCGCCCGAGAAGCGGCCCACGGCGGGCGGATTCACGCGTCGGGTGCTCAGAGGCTCCCGAGCGCGACGATCAGCACGAAGATGGGCGAGAAAAAGCCGATCAAAAAGCGCATGAGCTTCAGAAGGCCGGGCGAGAGCGTACGGGCCGTCTGCAGTTCGGCCGAGGTCGTCTTCCACGCCACCCAGGCGGCCGCGATCGCGATACCGAAGGTCGAAAGCGGCATCCCGACGTTCGACGTGACGTAGTCAAGCAAATCGAAGATGTTCTTCCCGAAGAAGGTCACATCGCTCCAGGCGCCGAAGGAAAGCGTCGCACCGAGCCCCACCACGGCCGCACCGAGCGTCGTCGCGACGATCGCGCTGCGACGCGAGAGCATGAGTTCCTGGTTGAGAAGCGACACGCACGCTTCCATCATCGAAACCGACGACGTGATGGCCGCGACGAGAAGGCACACGTAGAAGAAAATCGCGAAGATCTGACCGAAGGGCATCTGCGCGAAGACGGCGGGCATCGTCACGAAGGTGAGCCCCGGGCCCGCGGTCGGGTCGAGGTTGAAGGCGAAGACGGCCGGCATCACCATGAGGCCGCCGAGGATCGAGGAGAGAATCCCGAGAAACGCCACCCAACCGACCGAGGACGGGAGGTCCGCCTTCGGATTGAGGTACGAGCCGTACGTGATCATCGTGCCGGCGCCGAGCGAGAGCGAGAAGAAGCAAAAGCCCATCGCGTTGAAAAGCGCCGTCGCATTGAAGTCTTCCCAACGGGGCATGAAGAGGTACTCGACCCCGTTCCAGCCTCCGGGAAGGGTCACGCCGCGCACGATCAGAACGAGCATCAGGATAAAGAGCGAAGGCATGAGCACCTTGGCGATGCGTTCGATCCCTTCTTCGATGCCGCGCAGGACGACGAAAGCCGTAAAGAGCAGGAAGACGAGCAGATAGGCGTAGGAAAGCGGCCCGTTCGAGACGAAGGCGCCGAAGTAGTCGCCGAGCTTCGCGGCGTCGGCGATGATCCCGTCACCCGTGAGGGCGTCGATCGTGTACTTGATGCACCAGCCGCCCACCGTCGAATAGAAGGAAAGGATCAAAAAGACCGTAAAGACCCCGACGCCGCCGAAAAACCCCCAGGGCTTGCCGCAGACTTTGTTGAGGCTTCCCACCGCACCGCGACGGCCCGCGCGACCCATGGCGAATTCCGCGATAAGGAGCGCCACGCCCACGGTGAGCGTGAAAAAGATGTAGGGAAGCATGAAGACGGAGCCGCCGTTCGTTCCCGCCATGTAGGGGAACTTCCAAATGGCCCCGAGACCGACCGCGGAACCCGCGCTCGCGAGGATGAAACCGAGGCGCGACCCCCAGCCGGCCGTACTCGCAGTATCAGACATGAAGTGTTTCCTCAATAAGTGTGGTTTGTCGTCGAGCCCCGGATCCGCCGGGTCGAAGCGTTTCGCGCGGCGGGCGTCGGTCGAAGCACGCCCGAAGAGAGCTCCCCGTCGACGCGTCGGGAATGTCGAACGGAGAAAAACCGCGGGAAAACTGGAGGAGTCGGGGCAGGAAAAGGGAGTTCGCCGAGTGCTCGAAGCGAACTCCCTACAATGAGTGTACCTTTCCGCCCGATCCGACCCCTAAGCGATAGCGATTAGCGGTTTTGTGCGGATCGGAGCGGATAGGTGCGGTAAATGAGGGAAATTTCCGCCTTAGAAAAGACCGATGGCCTTCGCGGTGACGACGAGGATGACGATCGGAGAGAAGACCACCATCACGACGCGCAGGAAGGTAAGAAAGCCCGCCGAGCGCCAGAAGCCCGCTTCAGCACCCGTACGGAGCTCCGCTTCGATCTTCGGCCAGGCGGCCCAGCCCGCCGCGAGCGCGATCCCGAGGCAGCCGATCGGCATGCCGATGTTGGAGGTCGCGTAGTCGAAGAGGTCGAAGAAGGTCTTCCCGAAGAGGGTCACGTCCTTCAAGGGGCCGAACGAAAGGGCCGAGAGGATCCCGAGGATGCCGAGGGTCGTTCCCACGAGCAGGACGGCGTTGCGACGCGTGAAGTTCCATTCGTCGACGAGGTACTGCGAGGACATTTCAAAAATCGAAATGGCCGAGGTGAGGGCGGCAACGAAAAGGCACAGATAGAAGGCCACCGCAAAGAGGTCCCCCATCGGGAGTTGCCCGAAGACGGCGGGCATCGTCGCGAAGGTGAGCCCCGGACCCGCATCGGGCGACAAGCCGAAGGCGAAAACGGCCGGCATGATCATGAGGCCGCCGAGGATCGACGAGAGGATCGCGAGGAACACCACCCAGGCGGTCGACGTGGGAATGTTGACGCGCGAGGAGAGGTAGCTCCCGTAGTTCATCATCGAGCCCGAACCGACGGAAAGCGAGAAGAATGCAAAGCCCATCGCGTTCAAAAGCGCTTCGCCCGTAAAGGCGGAAGGATCGGGTGTAAAGAGAAAGCGCACGCCGTCGAATGCCCCGGGGAGCGTCAAACCGCGCACGATCAGCACGCACATGAGGATGAAAAGAAGCGGCATGAGGACTTTGCTCACGCGCTCGATCCCCTTTTCAACGCCGCAGAGAACGACTCCGGCCGTCGCAGACAGGAAAACGACGTGACAGAGAACGGGGAGCGTCCCCGCCGAGGAAAAGGTTTCGAAAGCGGAACGCATGGCGCTCGGGTCCGTGACGGCGCCGTTCCCGACCACGGCCTGCGCGAGGTAGTAGACGCACCAGCCGCCCACCACGGAGTAAAAGGCGAGAACGAAGTAGCCCGTCGCGACCGAAATCAAGCCGAAGGGCGCCCAGGCGCGGCCCGCAAGCTTCGCATACGCCGTGGCGGCGCCCCCCTTGGCGCTTCGGCCCATCGCCATTTCGCCGATCAGGAGCGCAAGCCCGATCGTGAGCGTAAAAAAGACGTAGGGAAGGAGAAAAACGGACCCGCCGTTCGTGCCCGCCATATAGGGGAACTTCCAAATGGCTCCGAGGCCGACGGCCGAGCCTGCGCTTGCAAGGATGAAACCGAGGCGCGAGGTCCATACGGATCTCGACGCAGAGGGGGATGCGTCCATAACTTTTCTCCGAATTTGCGTTGTGTCGATGGAAAAAGCGGACGCCGAGGGGCCGTCCGCTTCGTTGGAGGGTGTTGAGTTCGGGAGCCGCAAAACGAAGCAGCTTGAGGCTCCCGGGACTGTTCGGGCGTCGGAGACATCGACACCCGAGGGTTCTTCCGGTTTACATAAGGCCCGAAACGAGCACCGCGAGAACGAGAAGCGGCGAGACGACGAGCATCATCACGCGCAACCACAGGAACCAGCGGTTCGAGCGCGGCACGTCGCCCGCGATGTCCTGCGAGACCTTGGGCCAGCACCACCAGCCCGCAAGGACCAGAATCACGAGGCCCCCGACCGGGAGCGACAGGTTGCTCGTGAAAAAGTCGAAGAGGTCGAAGAAATTCCGGTTGAAGAATTTCACGTCGGAAAGCATGCCGAAGGACAGGCACGGGAGCGCCCCGACCACCGCCAGAGCAACGGTCGAGAGCACCGACGCGCTCGGGCGCGAAAGCTTCTTCTCGTCGACCAAAAACGCCACCAGAATCTCGATCATCGAAACGGACGACGTAATCGCCGCCACCACGATGCAGAGGTAGAACATGATCGCGAAGATCTGCCCGAAGGGAATTTGCGCGAAGACGGCGGGCATCGTGATGAAGGTGAGCCCCGGACCCGCAGTCGGATCGAGCCCGAACGCGAAGACGCTCGGCATGATCATGAGGCCGCCGAGAAGGCTTGCGACGACGCCGAGGAACGCAATCCAGAGGCAGCCCGAGAGAAGGTTCGTCTTGCGATCGAGATACGACCCGTAGGTGAGCATGCAGCCGCACCCGACGCACAGCGAAAAGAACGTGAAGCCCATGGCTGCGAGGAGCCCGTCGAGCGTGAAGGCTTCGGGGTCGAACTTGAAGAGGAATTCGACGCCTGCCATGGCTCCGGGGAGCATGAGGCCGCGCACGATGAGAACGAGCATCATCACGAAAAGAAGCGGCATGAGGACTTTGCTCACGCGCTCGATCCCCTTCGTCACGTCAAGCGCGACAATGAGGCCGTTGATGAGCAAAAAGAGCCACTGAAAGCCGAGTGCCGTGACGGGATTCGCCGTGAGCTCTTCAAAGTGCGCTCCGAGCTGACTCTGGTCGGTGATGAGACCCGTTCCCGTCAGCGCTTCGCAGAAGTACGCGATCGTCCAGCCGCCGATGGCGGAATAGAAGCAGAGGACCAGAAAGCCCGTCAGAACGCCCAAATATCCGGCCGGTACGAAAATCGGACCGCCGAGACGGCGATAGGCCGTGACGATGCCGCCGCGGCCCGTGCGCCCGAGGGCGATTTCCGCAACGAGCAGCACGAGCCCCACCGTGAAGGTAAGGAGCACATAGGGAAAGAGAAAGACCGAGCCTCCGTTCGTCCCGGCCATGTAGGGGAACTTCCAGATGGCTCCGAGACCGACGGCCGCGCCGGCACTCGCCAGCACGAAGCCGATGCGGCTCGTCCAGGTTTTGCGTTCTTCGAGCGACATGGTGTGGATTTCGACTGAGGGGTTGAAAAAAGAAAAGAGGTCCGAAGGCGGCCTCTTTCGGCCGACCTTCGAGCCATTGTAGGGGGCGGAGCGCGCGAAATGGGCGAAAACGCACGGTATAAGTACTCGAGCGATCGATGTTTACGAGAAAAGTCCCTGATAGATCGCAACGAGTACGAGAATTGGCGCAAGTACCGCGATCGAAGCGCGCAGAAATTTGAGGGTTGCGGGTCCGTAAGAGTGCGCCGAGGTGAGTTCGTCGCGCACCGCGGGCCACGCTTTCCAGCCCGCGAGCACCGCGATCGTCAAGCCCCCAACGGGCATGAGCACGTTCGTGCACACGAAGTCGAGCAGGTCGAAAATCGTCCGGCCGAAAAACTGAAGGTTCGACCACACGCCGAAGGAAAGCGCCGAAAAGGCGCCGAGGACGAAAAGCGTCACCCAGCACAGCACGACCGAGATCGCGCGGGTGAGGTGCCACTCGTTCTGCAAAAACGCAACGACCACCTCAAGAAGCGACACGGACGAGGTGAGCGCCGCAACGAGAAGGCACACGTAAAAGAGAAGCGCAAAGAGGTCCCCCGCGGGAAGGTGCGAGAAGATGAGAGGCACCGTGATGAAAACAAGCCCCGGGCCCGCATCGGGTTCGAGCCCGAACGCAAAGACGGCGGGCATGATCATGAGGCCCGCGAGGAGCGACGCCTGCACGGCGAGAACCGCCACCCAGAGGGAGGCGTTCGGGATGCAGGTCTCCTTCGAGAGGTAGGAGCCGTAGGTAACGAGAATCCCCGCACCGAGCGACAGCGAGAAGAAGGTAAAGCCCATCGCGTTCAAAACGGCCGTGCTCGTCACGTCCTCCCAACTGAAGTCGAAGAGGTACGCGATGCCGGCCGAGGCACCGGGGAGCATCAGGCAGCGCGCGATGATCGCGAGCATGAGTACGAAAAGGGTCGGCATCAGGAATTTGGAGACGCGTTCGATCCCGCGCTGAATCCCGAAGACCACCGTCGCGCACGTGAGCGACAAAAACGCGAGGTGCCAGCCGACGTTGCTCGCGCCGTCCGTGACGAGCGTGCCGAAGTGCTCCTTGAGGTCGTTCGCGTCCGAGAGGGCGATCGAGCCCGTCACCGACTCGACGAGGTACGCAAAGCACCAGCCGCCCACGACCGAGTAGTAGGAAAGAATGACGTAGGCGGTCAGAACCGAAAAGCCCCCCAACACCGCAAAGGACTTCCCGCCCGTCTTTCGGAGGGCGGAGACCACCGAGCCGCGCCCGTGCCGGCCGATTGCGATTTCGGCCGCGGCGAGCGCAACGCCGATCGTGAAGGTGAAGAGAACGTAGGGAATGATGAATGCGCCGCCGCCGTTAGCTCCCGCCCAGAAGGGGAATTTCCAGATGGCGCCGAGCCCGATGGCCGAGCCCGCGCTCGCGAGAATGAATCCGAGGCGCGAGCCCCATTGCGTGTTGTTGGACATACGTGCGGTGTTGACGGTTTCGATTCGGATGCGGAAAGAAAAGCTCCAAACTACCGATTGTAACCGTCCGAAACCGTTTTCCCGACGGATTTTCGGTCGAAGTCGCGCAAAAAGCGCTTCTCGGGCCTCTCGTTTTCGATCGGGGACCTCTTCGAGGGGTGTTTCGGATCGAACGTTTCGTTGCATTTCCCCGTGCAAGTCTCGCGGGCTGAAACAAACCCGAAGGGAATTTGTTGTGAAAACTTGATCTAATAAGGACGACGAGAAGGGCGCGCGGCGCCCTTTCCCGAAAGTTCTTGCGAACACATTGAAAAAAGGAGGAACCATGACGAACACGAACCTGCGCGCTTCGATGGCGGCCGTTGCGGCCGCGAGTGCTCTCGCACTCGGCACGCTTTCGAGCGGCGCGATCGCCGCGCCGCAGGTGGCCCAGGCGGGCGCCCTCTTTTCGCTTCAGGGCGAAGCGAGCCGCACGCTCGTCAACGACGAAGCGACGCTCACCTTCTCGGTCGAGCGCGTGAAAAACGACGTCGGTACGGCGACGAACGAAGTGGTCGCCGCCGCGAACGCCGTGCTCGACGCCCTGAAGGCGTTCGGTCCGAAGGCGGTCGCCGAAACGAACGACTTTTCAACCTGGCCCGTCTATACCCGCGCCAAAGAGGGGGAAACCCCGACGATCGGCGCCTGGGGCGCCCGACAGACGATTCGCGTCAAAGTGAAGGACGTGACCGAAGTCTCGAAGATCCTCGAAGCGGCCGGGAAGACCATGGGCTACGACGGCATTGCCTTCGGCGTGAGCAAAGACGTGCAGCGCCGCACGAACGACGAGCTTCTCGCCGAAGCGATCGCGGACGCTTCGTCGCGCGCCGTCATCGCCGCGAAGGCGCTCGGCCTCGGCGAAGAGAACGTGGCGGTCGAGCAGCTTACGGTGGGCTCGGGCAACGCCCCGTCGGTGCGCTACTATGCGGCGGCGCGCGCCGCAAACGACGTCGCTCTGAAGTCGGCCGCTCCCGCTCCCGCCGTTTCCGCCGGGACGAGCGACGTGACGCTTCGCGTGACGATGCAGGTGCGCATCCGCCCGAATTGAGGCGGTTTTCAAGTCAGTTTCCCGAACGAGGAGTTTTCCATGGTGCGCTTTGAAACCGACGGATCGATCGATCCCATTTTGCGCGTGACGCTCGACAAAGGCGACGTCGTGCTCGCCGAATCGAACGCGATGGTCGCGATGGACCGCGCGTTGTCGCTCAAGGGCCGCCCGAAGGGCGGCTTCATGAAGTCGATCGCGCGCAAACTCATGAACGACGAAACGTTCTTTCAACAGCGCATCGAGGCCGAAGAGGGTCCGGGCGAAGTGTTGCTCGCGCCGAACCTTCCCGGCGACATCCGCATCCTCGACGTGGGCGAGCGACAGTACCGACTCTCGGACGGTGCGTTCCTCGCGTCGACCGAAGGCGTCGAACTCACGACCCGGATGCAAAGCGTCGGCCGCGCGCTTTTCGGCGACAACGGGGGCTTTTTCGTCATGGAAACGGAAGGCTCGGGCCGGATCGCGCTCTCGGGCTTCGGGTCGATCCGCGAAATCGAAGTGCGCCCCGACCGCCCCATGACGGTCGACAACGGGCACGTGGTCGCGTGGGATGCGTCCCTTGAAGACGAACTTACGATCAACACCTCGCGCTCGGGCCTTCTCGGCAAGCTCGTCAACTCGCAAACGACGGGCGAAGGGATTCTGATCAAATTCAAGGGGAGCGGTCGCGTTCTTGTTTGCTCGCGCAACAAGGGCGGGTTCCTCGATTGGGTGTTCTCGAATCGTCCGACCGAAAAGGCGGCGAAAAACGACGAAGCCTGACGCCTCGCGGAGTCCCCGCAGTGAGAGCGGCCGAGCTTGAAAAGCCCGGCCGCTTTTCGTTACACTTACGGGCCTTTTTCCCGCTTCGGGCGGCCGCGCCGAGGGCGCCTCCGTAAGACCGGGGGCTTCGATACCCGGCGTCGTCGCGCCCGCATTCCCGTCCGTTTAAAATGGAGCCGCCGGCACGGTACCGTGCTTTTTTTTCGAGCTCCGAAGACCTACGAGGATACAGCCTTGAATTCCCGCATTTACCCGCATCCCTTCCTCGCCCGCGAAGGTTGGCCCATTCTCGGCGGCCTGCTCGCCGCGACGCTCGTCTTTTGGTTCCTCGACTGGGACTTCCTCGCCACGATCGCCTTCATCCTGCTCGTCTTCTCGACGCAGTTCTTCCGCGATCCGGCCCGCGAACTCCCCGAAGATCCCCGTGCGGTGGTGAGCCCCGTCGACGGTCGGGTCTGCAAGGTGCAGCGCGCCGTCGACCCGATGACGGGCGAAGAAGCGCAGATGATTTCGATCTTCATGAATGTCTTCAACGTCCACAGCCAGAAGGCGCCCGTCGCGGGGACGATCGAAGCGATTCAATACACGCCCGGGCTCTTCCTCAACGCCGATCTTGACAAGGCTTCGACCGACAACGAGCGCAACGCCGTGACGGTGCGCATGGAAGACGGCCGCCGCGTCACGTTCGTTCAGGTCGCGGGCCTCGTTGCGCGCCGCATCATCTGCCACGCGACCGTCGGCCGCACGCTCGCCCGCGGCGAGCGTTACGGCTTCATTCGCTTCGGTTCGCGCGTCGACGTGTACCTGCCGCTTGACGCCGAAATCAAGGTGACGATCGGCGAAAAGGTGACGGGTGTGATGTCGACCATCGCGCGTCTCTAACGCCTGACGCACCCCGAACTTTCCGTTCGATAAAAGAAGAGCGTCCCACGGGCCGATGCCCGACGGGGCGCTCTTTTTGTTTGTCGCTCGCTTTCGTCGGCTGCACCCTTCGAGCGCGCGGTTCGCCCGGTCCGTCCGATTCGTCCGATTCGTCCGGGCCGCGAACGGTTCTTCCGCCAGCTCCCCGACCTTCTTCCCGAAAGCCCGCCGCGCGCCGGAGCGCCCTTCCGACACGATCCGACCCCGATCGGGCCGGACTCGTACGTTCTTCGCTCGCCGCTTGCCGACGTCGACCGTTCCGTCCGTCGTTGCGTTCGTCGACCTCGGACGCTTTCGGGCCTCGATCCCGTGCGACCGCCTTTTCCTTGGCTCAATCCCCGACGGGGCTCGCGCGGCGGCACGAAAAAAAGCGAGGCGCGACAGTCGTCGCCCCTCGCTTTTGGGATCGGTCCGATCCGATTCGTCGGGCGTCGCTTAGGCTTCGGCCCGTTCCTCTTCCTCAAGTGCCTGCTGTTGCGCCATCAGGTCGGCTTCGATCGGATTGGGACGGCCCTTCCACCAGCACCAGAAGACGTGCACGAAGCCCGAAAGGGCGTAGCAGCAAAAGAGCACGAAGATCGAGAGCGAGGGGTTGCTCGAAATCACGATGAAGGCGAGCGCGAAAACGACGATGAACCAGAAGGGGATCGTCTTCACGACGGCGTAGCTCTTCCCCGAGAAGAAGGGCGCGTTGCAGACCATCGTGAGGCCCGCGTAGAGCGTTACGACGAAGGCGATTTCGCTCTGGTAGGCAACGAGCCAGTCGGGGAGCTTGTTTTCAACCGCAAGCCACACGAAGCCGCAGACGAGGGCCGCAGCCGCCGGCGACGGGAGCCCCTGGAAGTAGTTCTTGCTCACGACCCCGACGTTGCAGTTGAAGCGCGCGAGTCGCAGGATGGCGCACAGGGCGTAGATGAACGCGCACGCCCAGCCGAGCTTGCCGAGCTGCAGGAGCGAGTGTTCGTAGACGATGAGCGCGGGGGCCACCCCGAAACTCACCGCGTCGGCGAGACTGTCCATCTGAACGCCGAACTCGGACTGCGTGTGCGTGAGACGCGCGACGCGCCCGTCCATGCCGTCAAAGAGCATGGAGAAAAAGACGGCAATGGCGGCCGCCGAAAAGTTGCCGTTCATCGCCTGGATGATGCCGTAGAAGGCGGCAAAGAGCGCCGCCGCGGTAAAGGCGTTCGGCAGCACGTAGATGCCCTTCGACTTCACGGCCTCGATGCGGCTGTGACTGATTTCGGCAAGGCTCTTGCGGTGCGGAACGTTGTTCGCGGAATTCTGTGTCATGGGTATCCTGGTGTGGTGCGGGCCCCACGGGGTCGCGCAGCCGGAACAAGAAGACTTCGGGTCGACGGCCTCTCGGGCACGAGGCGTACGGCTCGGCGTTGAGGCATTGTAGCGGCAAAGACGGCAAAGGGAAAACGGTCGGCGGCGCTTCGGAACTCACCTAAAATGTCGGCATATCGCAAACCCGAAGGATTCGACATGCCTTTTCTCTTCGCTCCGCCCGCCCAGGCCGTGATTCCGGTTCAGGACGAGCGTTATGAATATTTCCCCGTTCGTCGCGTTTACGGCATCGCCAAAAACTACGCCGCCCCCGGAACGCCGAAGCCCGAAACGCTCGAGGAGGCGCTCGTTTTCATGAAGCCCGCCGACGGCGTGACGCCGGTCGAAGACGGGGCGGTCCTCACGGTGCCGATGCCCGAAGGGTCCGAATCGATCGTGCACGAAATCGAGCTCGTGGCCTGCCTCTCGAAGGGCGGCCGCAACCTCACGCCCGAAGAGGCCGAAGAGGCGGTCTGGGGCTGGTGCGTCGGGATCGATTTCACGCGCCCCGAGAAGAAAGTTCCGAACGGCCCCTGGGAGGCCGCGAAGGTGTTCGAAGGGTCGGCCCCCGTTTCGCACGTGCGCCCGAAGCACCGTACGCCCTTGCCCGCCCCCGCCGACATCTGGCTCTACGTGAACAACCAGAAGCGTCAGTCGGGTCGTACCGATCAGATGCTGCGCTCGCCCTTCGAGGTGATCGCCGAAATTTCGAAGACCTGGACGCTCGCTCCGGGCGACATCGTCTTCACGGGTACGCCCGCGGGGAACGGCCCCTGCCGTGCGGGCGACCGTCTTGAGGGCGGCGTGAACGGCGTGGGTCAGATCAAGGTCGAGTTGGTCGACCCGAAGAAGGCCTGACGGAGCGCCGAAAAACCGCAAAAGAAAACCGCCCTTTCCCGACGGGAAAAGGCGGTTTTTCAATGAGCGGGGACTCGCTTACGACCCGCTTACGACCCGCCGCACGCGGGCGCATCGGCGCGGCGCGGCTTCGCGTAACGCGCTTCGAGGCGCTTTTTGTCCGAAACGGGCTTTTCGTCAAGCGGCTGACGGAAGACGTGCAGCGACCCGAGTACGCCCGCCATGAGGATGAGGAACCCGAGCACCATGGAAACCGTGGGCGGTTCGCCGCGGTAAATGAGCGCGTAGATGACGGCGAAGACCGATTCGAAGACGATCAGCTGACCGCCGAGGGCCGACGGCAACAACTGGCTCATCTTGTTCCAGGCGAGCATCGCCACCCACGAGCAGAGAAAGCCCACCATGAGCGCAACGAGAAGGAACGTGACGGGTTCGGGCCCCATGAAGGAAACGGTCGTATCCATGAAGCCGAAGGGCCAGGCAAGGACCGCAAACGCAACGAGAACGACGGGGAGAACCGTGACGCCCTGCAAAGCCGTCCAGGCGCTCGGGCTGTGCTCGGGATGGTTGAGAAGCCATTCGCCGTTGTAGATCGAGAACCACGTCCAGGCAAAAACCGCAGCCAAGCCGAAGCCCACGCCGATCCAGAAGTTTTCGCCCCCTGCGGCGGACGCCCCCTTGATGAGTTCGAATTCGGACCAGTTCGCGATCACGAGGCCCGCGAAGATGACGGCCAGCGGCGGCAGAATCCGGCTCCAGGCGATGCCGTGACCTTCTTTGGCATAGCGAACGTTCGAGACGATCGCCACGAGCACGGGAATCACGGCCATGAACATGCCCGCAAGCGGTGCGCCCGCAAGGCGAATGCAAATGGTGAGGAGCGAATAGAAAATGACGTTCCCGAAAAAGGGAAGTCGGAACGCTTCGAAGACGTCGGCACGACTGAATCGCGCGATGTCTTTGCGAAGGAACCAAAGGCAGGGAAGAGAAACGATCCCGAACGCGATGAAGCGCCCGAGAGCGACAAGCACGGGGTTGTAGTCCGGAACGAGGAGGGGCGCGATGTAGATGAGGCCCCAGAGCGCTCCGGCCGCAACGCCGAGAAGAACACCCGTCAGCATGGATAAATTTTCACCGGGAGTGACCGTCGTCTTTCACCCGACGGCCGACACAAGCGATGGGTTGTGTGAAAGGGGAGCGTTTTTCCCATCGTCTGAGTGCTGACCGGATCTTCGCCGCGGCCCCGCGGGCGCTCGGCTGGTCATGAAGACCGAGTCAGCCGTCCCGAAGAGCCTGGCCCCTCGAAACGACCCGAAAGATCGAGGACGAGGCGGTCGAAGAGGGCCTTCGATCCCGACCCGGCAGGCTCCTCCAACCGGGTCTCTCATACCTTTCCTTCTCAGGCGGCCTCATGTTAACAAGCAGTTAGGTAGAGGCCTATAAGGGAAAGTACGAAAAACGTAAAAAAGTCTTGGTAAAACGCGAAAAGGTCGGGAACGGGCCCGACCTTTTCAATGGAGCATACGTAAATTTACGTATGTTTTGGGGTGTCGCAGCGGATCAGGACGCGCTCTTTGCTTCCGTCGCGACCGCAGCGGTCTGCTCGGGCGCCTCGGCTTCGCTTCGGGTCGAGGCCGTGCGGCGGCGTTCGATTTCGTCGGCAAGCTGCGAGACGGCCGCCGCATAGAAGTAGCTGCGGTTGTAGTGGAGGATCGCGGAGAAGGAGGGCGTCCCGAGGTAGTAGTCGACCCCCTTCGTGTTGTCCTTGAGGATCCAGGGAAGGTCGACGAGAAGCGCCGCTTCGTTTTCACGCAATTCCCACGCTTCGAGGGGCTTCACGCCCGCCTTGAGAAGCGCCCCCACGGTCGTGTGGGGCTTGATGCCGCCCGACTTCGTCGCCTTGAAGATTTCTTCCGTGGCGCTCACGCGATAAA
Organism: Sutterella megalosphaeroides; assembly: GCF_003609995.1. Lineage (NCBI taxonomy): Bacteria > Pseudomonadati > Pseudomonadota > Betaproteobacteria > Burkholderiales > Sutterellaceae > Sutterella > Sutterella megalosphaeroides. Next base: position 2,340,173 of record NZ_AP018786.1, on the reverse strand, counting down.
GCGGCCGCTCCCCGCGGGCCCAGCCGTGGATCTTGAGGAAGTTTGCGACCGAAGCGATGCCGTCGGCTTCGTTGTTGACGATGTCGATATGGCCGTCCCCGTCCCCGTCGCGGCCGTAGGCGTTCAGCGACGCCGGCATGAACTGCCCGAGACCCACCGCACCCGCAAAGGACCCCTGGACCGAGACGGGCGAGACCTGCTGATTCCAGCAGAATTCGAGGAAGCTCGTCAGTTCCGAGCGGTAGTACTTCGCGCGGCGCGTGTAGTCGAAGGAAAGCGTCATGAGGGCGTCAAGCACGCGGAATCGCCCCATGTTGCGTCCGTAAATCGATTCGATCCCGATGATCGCGGTCACCGCGTAGGGGCTCACGCCCGTTTCCTTCTCGATGCGCTCGAGCACTTCGCGGTTGCGGTTCATGAAGTCGACCCCGCGGGAGATGCGCTCTTCGTTGATGAGGTTGCGCTTATAAAGCGCGAAATTCCGATCGGGCGTCGTCTTCTTGTTCGCGTTCGGGCGCGGCGTCATGTACTTTTCCGTGAGCGGCGAATAGCGGGCGACGGCCACTTCGTCTTTGAGCCATTCGAAAGGAATGCCCTTTTTGTCGGAGACTTCCTTCAGATAGGCGAGCACCTCGGGACGCTCGACGTAGTCGGAGGCCGAGGGCGCCTTGGCGCGGGCGGCAGGAGCGGTCGATGTGGCCTGCGCGGTCGGTTCGGCCGCGGCGGCGGTTGCAAGGGAGCCGCCGAAAGCGGCAGCGGCGCAAAGCGCGGCGAGCGCGAGCGAAAGAGGTCGGTTCATGGCAGCGATCGGCCCCGGGGCTTCGTGCGGTGTCGCGCGAAGGCGGGTGCCGACTCCTATCGTAAGTCGTAATGGACGGGCATTTTGTCGGACGTCCGGCCGCAACCGGCGTCTTCCCCGCCCGAGTCCGTCGTGCGACGACGCAACGGGGCGTATCGGGAATACGGGGACCGCTCGATTGTAGCGGGCGAAGCGGGGTTCTTCGGGGGACGGGCACGGGCGAGATGTATCCGAGTGTCGGAGTCCGTCTTCGGGCGTTACCCGCGCGAAGGCACGAACGAGCACTTCAGCGTGCTTATGCTAGGCTTTCGGCAATCCAACACACGAGAAGGCGCGCCCGCATCGACTTTGCGAGGCTCGCCCCCAACATACTTCATGACGACAAACGACGATTGGCGAACGCTCCCGACGGGCTACTTCACGCATGAACTCGCGCTCGCGCCCAATCCCCTCGACGGCGCTCCGGAAGCGGCCGCCCGCATCGATGCGATCGAAAGCCGGATGCTCGTCGGCGGACTCGACGAACGGGTGGACCGGCGTCTTTGCGGCCCTGCGGAACGTACGACGGTCGAGCTTGCCCACGATCCCGAGTACCTCGATCGGCTCGAGCGCGCCTCGGCGGGCGACCCGGAGGCGCTCGCCCGCTTTTCGATGCCTGACATGCGGGTCGGCGCCGACACGTACCGCGCGGCGATGTGCTCGGCGGGTGCCGTCGTCGAAGCGGTCGACGCCCTTTTGGAGCGCACGGTGCGCAACGTCTTTTGCGCCGTGCGTCCGCCCGGACACCACGCGGGCCGCGCCCGCGCCTCGGGCTTCTGTTTCGTGAACAACGTGGCGGTGGGAGCGCTCTACGCGCTGCGGCGCCGCCGTCTGGAGCGCGTCGCCGTGATCGACTTCGACGTCCATCACGGGGACGGCACCGAAGAGATCGTGGCCGAAAATCCGTCCGTGCGGTTTTTCTCGCTCTTTCAGTGGCCGCTTTTTCCCGATCGACGGATCGTTCCGACCCCGTCGAACGTTGTCGCGACCCCGCTCGCGGCGGGCGCCGACGGCACGACCCTGCGCGAAATCGTCGAGGGACTGTGGCTGCCGAAACTCGAAGCCTTCCGCCCGCAGATGATTTTTCTCTCCTCGGGCTTTGACGCCCATACCGAAGAGACGATGGCGCAGCTCAAATTTTCCGAAGTCGACTACGCCTACCTCACGAGGCGCCTCGTCGACGCCTCCGAGGCGCTTTGCGACGGGCGCTTGGTGAGCGTTCTCGAAGGCGGCTACAGCCTTCGCAGTCTGGCGCGCAGCGTCCTCGTACATTTGCAGATGCTCGGGAGAAACCGAACGTGAGAGCCGAACTTTTGAAGCCCGGGGTGCGTCCCCGGGAGGTCTGGGCCTGGGCCGCATTCGACTTTGCCAATTCGGGCTACACGACCGTCGTGCTGACGGCGGTCTTCAACGCGTATTTCGTCTCGGTCGTGGCGGGCGACGCCGACTGGGCGACCTTTGTTTGGACGTGCGTGATCGCGCTCTCGAATGCGGCGAGCCTCCTTGCGATGCCCGTGATCGGTGCCGTGGCGGACGCTCGGGCGGAAAAGAAGAAGTGGCTCTTCGCGATGACCGTCCTCTGCATCGCCGCGACCGCGGGATTGGCGTTTGCGGGACCGGGCACGATCGTGTGGGCCTCCCTCATGATCGTCCTCTCGAACCTCGCCTACAACGTGGGCGAAACGCTCAATTCGGCCTTTCTGCCCGAGATCGCGCCCGAGTCCTCGCTCGGCAAGGTGTCGGGCTGGGGCTGGGCCTTCGGCTACTGCGGGGGGCTCGTGACGCTCGGCGCGTCGCTTCTCGTCGTGACGCAGGGGGAATCCTTCGGGCTCACGTTCGATCAGTGCGTGGCGGGCACCATGCTCATCACGGCTTTCGTTTTTGCGCTCGCCTCGACCCCGCTCTTTCTCTGGCTCAAGGAGCGGTCCGTGCCGCGCGTGAATGCGGGTTCTTCTACGGACTCCTCGGGGACGATCACCGGTGCCGTTGCGGAAAGTTTCCGTGAAGTGACGCGCACCCTCAAGGCGCTCCCGCGCTACCGCGACTTCGCGACCCTGGCGCTTTGCGGCTTTCTCTACCAGTGCGGCGTCTCGGTCGTCATCACGCTTTCGGCCGTCTACGCCTCGGCCGTGATGGGCTTTGAAACCGCCGACACGATCTTCATGGTGTTCCTCGTCAACATCACGGCGGCGATCGGGGCGTTTCTCTTCGGGTACGTTCAGGACGCGATCGGCCACAAGCGCGCGTTGGCGATCACGCTTCTCGTGTGGCTTGCGATGATCGTTGTGGCGTGCCTTGCGGAAACGCGCGGCATGTTCTGGGCGGCCGCGAACCTCGCGGGTCTGGCCATGGGTTCCTCGCAGTCGGCCGGTCGCGCGATGGTGGGCGTACTCGCCCCGAAGGCGCGCCTTGCGGAGTTCTACAGCTTCTGGAACATGGCCCTCTGGGTGGCGGCGATCGTGGGACCGCTCTCCTACGGGGCGGTCACGTGGATGACGGGGAACGACCACCGCATGGCGATTGCCGTGACGGGGCTCTTCTTCGCTGCGGCGCTCCTTGCGCTGATGCCTCTCAACCTCGATCGAGGCCGCCGCGCGGCGGAAGCCGCCGACTGAGAAGCCGAGACGGCAACTTCAAACGAAAAACGGGAACCCCTTGTGGTTCCCGTTTTTTTTCAATGTTCAGCGGATCACGGCTCGCGCGTGATCGCCTTCGATAAAGGAAACGGCATCCGGAGCTTGCGCCTCAGGCTCGCTTCCGTTTCGAGGGCCGACAACGGCTCCAAGCCGCAAACTTCGAGGATCCGATCGCAAAGCCGCCCGAGCGGCATCGTCGTGCGGCGCCCGTGTGTTCCGTCAATCGCGGCGTCGGCGACGCTCGCCGCACGTGAAGGGCAAGAAAAAAGGGAGCCCCACTTCGGGACTCCCTTCGTTAATTTGAAGACGACGTCGCGTCGTTCGTTAGCGGGCGGGTTCCTTGCGAACCTTGCCCTTGTTCGCCTCGATGATGCGGCGCGTGTCCGCGGCGAGGTCCGTCATCTTGAGTTCGTCGTAGCACGCGGCGATCAACTCGAGAGCGTCGTCGCGCATCGGCGTATTCTGAAATTCGCGCACGACGCGCTGCGCGCGTTCGATCGCGGCCACGTAAGCATGGCGAACGTAGTAATATTGCGCGGTTTTCAGTTCGTGCTCGGCCTGAGCCAGGACGAGGGCGTGCATGCGGCGACGCGCTTCGGGAGCGAAGCGGCTTTCCGGGAAACGCAGCGTCAGCTCTTTGAAGATGTCGAACGCTTCGCGCGAAGCGTTGGCGTCGCGTTCCGCCAGATCTTCGGCGGCAAGGATGTTGAACCAGCTGTCCGTTTCGTTGAGCGTCGCGAGCGCCTTCAGATACATGACGTAGTCGCTGTTCGGATGGTTCGGGTACGAGCGCAGGAATCGATCCGCGGCCTGCACGGCCCCGGGCGCGTCGCCGTCCTTCCAGTTCGCGTAGATGAGCTCGATCTGAGCCTGCTGCGCGTACTGACCGAAGGGGAAGCGCGCTTCGAGCTTCTGGTAGTAGTCCTTCGCCTGAGTCCAGTTGCTATCATCGAGCGCGGTACGGGCTTCCGTATAGAGCTTGTCGGCCGACCAGTCGATCGTGGGGTCGGTGTCGAGACTCTGGAGCCACGAGCAGGAAGCGGTGGCGAGCGTCACCGTTACGAGCGCGGCGGAACGAAGCAAAAGACGCTTAATAGGAAAGAGGAATTTCATGAGAGACTTGGCAGCCGACGAAAAAGAATGCGGTGATTATACCGAGGGGTTTCCGGCCGATGATGCGGCCGACGACGAGAATTTACCTTCATTCACCGTGGAAGGTGTCTGGGGCGAGCGCCTTGACAAGGTTCTCGCGGGCCTGATGCCCGACGTTTCCCGCGCGCGACTGCAAAAGCTCATCGAGTCGGGCTCGGTCGAAGTGAACGGCGTCGTGTGCGAAAAAGTGCGCGCCAAAGTGGCCGAAGGCGACGAGATTCAGCTTCTCGAAGAGCCCCGTCTCGACGAGGCGCTCGCCTTCACGCCCCAGGAAGACGTCGAATTCGAAACGGTCTACGAGGACGACACGATCATCGTCATCAACAAGCCCGCGGGTCTCGTCGTGCATCCCGGTGCGGGCAACCCCGACGGGACGCTGCTGAACGGCCTTCTTTGGCACTATCCGGAATTGAAGGAAGTGCCCCGCGCGGGGATCGTGCACCGACTCGACCGCGACACGACGGGTCTCATGGTGGTGGCGCGCACGCTTGCCGCGCAGACGAACCTCGTGCGTCAGCTACAGGAGCGCACCGTGAAGCGCGAATACTGGGCGATCACGATCGGGACGGCCGCCCCCGAATTCACGGTCGAAGTGCCGATCGGGCGCGATCCTCGCAATCGCACCCGCATGAAGGGCTTCCCCGGGTCGACGGGCGTTCGCGCGAAGTACGCCCGCACCCGCGCCCGCACGGTCGGCTGGTCCGAATTCGAAGGGATTCCCGTCTCGTGGGTCGCGTGTCGCCTCGATACGGGGCGCACGCACCAGATTCGCGTGCACCTCACGGGCGAGGATCTGCCGCTTGTGGGCGACCAGGTCTACCGCGGCCGCGCCCCGGGGATCGCCGTCAAGATGGAAAACGCGCTCGACTTTCACCGTCAGGCGCTCCACGCCTCGCGCCTCGGGCTTATCCACCCGAAGACGGGCGAAACGATGGAGTGGTTCGTGCCGCCCGAAGACGACATGATCGAACTCATGAACGAACTCTATTTCGGTCCCTGGGATCGGCCCGTCACGGTGTTCGAACGCGACATCCTTCCCCAGATCTGAGTCTTTAAGCGAGAACGTCATGGCTGAACTCTACAAACCCGGACTCGACATCCTGCAACCCGCGGCGAGTTGGCGCGAACGCGTCTCCGCGACGACGGACGCGCTCTTTACCTGCCGCGAAGGCGGCGTCTCGAGCGGCCCCTGGGGCGACGCCCGCGGCGTCATGGGCCTCAACGTCGCGCCGCACACGGGCGACTTCGGCGCGTGCGTGCGCATGAACCGCGACATCGTCGCGCAGCTCGTACCGTCGGATCCCGTCTGGCTCGAACAGGTCCACGGCACGACGATCGTGCACGCGGACGACTGGCAGGGTGCGAAGGAGCCCCCGGCCGCGGACGCCTCCTGGACGATGACGCCGGGCGTCGTCTGCACCGTGATGGTGGCGGACTGCCTCCCGGTGCTTTTGTCGGACGACAAGGGGCGCATCGTTGCGGCGGTGCACGCGGGCTGGCGGAGCCTCGCGGCAGGGATCCTTCAGAAGACCGTCGCCCTCATGCGCGAGCGGCTCCAAGACCCGAGCGCGCGCCTTGCGGCCTGGCTCGGGCCGCGCATCGGAGCGCTCGACTTCGAAGTGGGCGAAGACGTTCGCGATGCCATGGCCGAACTGCTGCCCGCCGAGGTGCTTGACGGCGCTTTCGTGAAAAAAGAAAACGGCCGCTATCTCGCGGACCTCGCGCAATTGGCCGCGAGCGCGCTCGAAGCCTCGGGCCTCGCCGAAGCGGACATCGTCGACTGCGGTCTTTCGACCTACGCGAACGCCGAACGCTTCTACAGCTTCCGGCGCGACGGTGAAAAGTCGGGCCGTCACGCGGCGATGATCTGGCTGAAGCCCGCCGAAGGTACCGAGAGCGCCGAAGCGGCGCCCGCCTCCTGACGCCTCCCAAGACCCCCATTTCCATCAACGATAGAAAAGGGCGCTTTGGCCTCACGGCCCGAAGCGCCCGACAGTGACTTATGAAAAAGATTCCCGTTGTCGGCTTCGTTTCGCTCGGTTGCCCGAAGGCTCTCGTCGATACCGAGCGGATTGTTACGGAACTTCGCGCCCGCGGCTATCGCATCGGTCAGACGTACAAGGACGCCGATCTGGTGATCGTCAACACGTGCGGCTTCGTGAACGAAGCCATCGAAGAAAGCATCGAAGCGATCACGGAAGCGCTCAAGGAAAACGGTCGCGTGATCGTTTGCGGGTGCCTCGGCGGACGCGTCGAAGCCGACGGCTCGAACTACATCGCCAAGCGCCTCCCGAAGGTGCTCGGCGTCACGGGTCCCGACTCGGTCGATCAGGTGATGGCGATGGTGGAAGCCCACCTGCCGCGCCCGCACGATCCGTGGGACGACCTCGTGCCTGCCGCGGGCTGCCGCCTCACGCCCAAGCACTACGCGTACCTGAAGATCAGCGAAGGGTGCAACCACCACTGCACCTTCTGCATCATTCCGAAGCTGCGCGGCACGCTCTCGAGCCGTCCGATCGGGGATATTCTGCGCGAAGCGGAAAACCTCAAGAAGGCGGGCGTCAAGGAGCTCCTCGTCATCAGTCAGGATACGGCCGCCTACGGGCTCGACCGCAACTACCGTCTCGACTTTGCGGGCGGGCGCCCCGTGAAGACGCGCTTGCTCGAGCTCTGCAGCGAACTCGGTCAGCTCGGTCTCTGGACGCGTCTCCACTACGTCTACCCCTATCCGTCGGTGGACGCCGTGGTGCCCCTTATGGCCGAAGGTTTGATCCTTCCGTACCTCGACGTGCCCTTCCAGCACGCGCACCCGCGCGTTCTCAAAGCGATGAAGCGTCCCGCCTCCGCGGAAAAGAACCTCGAACGCATCGCCGCGTGGCGTGCGGCCTGCCCCGACATCACGATCCGCTCGACCTTCATCGCGGGCTTCCCCGGTGAAACGGAGGAAGAATTCGAGTACCTGCTCGACTTCCTGCGCGAAGCGCGCTTGGACCGCGTCGGGTGCTTCGCCTATTCGCCCGTCGAAGGCGCCGCCGCGAACGAGATCCCGGGGCTTCTCCCCGACGAAGAACGCGAAGAGCGTCGTCGCCGCTTCATGGAAGTGCAGGCCGAAATCTCCCGCGAAAAGCTCGCCGAAAAGATCGGTCGCGTCGAAGAGGTGATCATCGACGAGCCCGAGGACGAGGACGGCGTGGCGATCGGTCGCACGAAGGCGGACGCCCCTGAGATCGACGGCGTGTGCTACGTGACGACGCCCCGCCATCTGGAGCCGGGCGACATCGTCAAGGTGCGCATCACCGCGAACGAAGAGCACGATCTGATCGGCAAAATCGAAGAGTGATCGCGTGCGGGGATCGGGTCGGGCGAACGGCTTTGAATGTCTTTCAAAGCCCTCGGTCGGTGTCGACCCCACTGCAAGCGGCGCGCTTCTCCGTCGGGAGGGCGCGCCGTTTTTTTTCGTAGGGTGAATTTCTTAGCCTGCGTCCTCCCGACGACGTAGATCGATTGCTTTCGTGTTTTCGGTCGTTTCCGACCGAACGGTCCGCTAGAATAGCCTCCCTTCGAGGTTCATGAAGACAACTCTCCCCGCGACACGTCCGGAAAGCGCCGTTTTTCCCGTTTTCACCCGTCCTCTCCCGAACGCTTCGGACGGTGCGAAGACCGCTTTCCCGACTCGTTTTTAGGAGAAACTTCCATGGCCTCGAATTCGTTCGATTCCCACCGTCCCGATGCGCTCACGCCCGCCGAAGTCACCGAAAAGGTGCTTTCGCTTTCGGTGACGAAAACCTCGATCCCGCTCGCAAAGCAGTGGCCGCTCACCTTCCTGGCGGGGGTCTACATCGCGTTGGGCGGGCTCTTTTGCACGCTCTTCTCCTCCGACGCGGCGCTTCCCTACGCGATTCAAAAGTTCATGGGCGGCGCGGTCTTTTCGCTCGGGCTTTCGCTCGTTGTCGTCGCCGGCGCGGAACTCTACACCGGCAACACCATGATCGCCGCGGGCGCGGTCGACGGGCGCATTCGCTGGCAGGCCGTTCTCAAAAACTGGGTGCTCGTCTGGCTCGGGAACGCCGCGGGCGCCGTCACGGTGGCGCTCCTCGTCTACGGATCGCACATCGCGGAAACGGGGCCCTTGGCGCGCGGCATGTACGGGATCGCGATCGCGAAAGTCTCGGCCGACTGGAGCGTTATTTTCGTCAAAGGCATCCTCTGCAACCTCCTTGTCTGCCTCGGGGTGTGGGTCGCGTACGCGGGCCGTACCGTGATCGACCGCGTGGCGGGCGTCATGCTGCCGGTGGCCGCGTTCGTCGCGCTCGGGTTCGAGCACTGCATCGCGAACCTCTACTTCCTGCCCCTTGCGATGATGCTGAAAGCGGGCGGTCTCACGGTCGAGGGGCTGGATCTGGGGCTTCTCACCTGGGCTGCGGTTGCGAAAAACCTGACGGCCGCAACGCTCGGCAACACGCTTGCGGGCGTTGCGCTGGCTCTTCTTTACCGTGCCGCTTACATGCGAAAGTCCGCCGACTGAAGCGTTTCGTCTCGCGCGGGGAGGGCGCCCGAGGGGGGGCGGGGAGCAACATGCGGCCCTCCTTGCTGACATTTTTCGCACACTCTTTCCCGTGCGGAAAAGACTACAATGCGCGCAAGGTTTACGTACTTTCGAGCCCCCTCCCGGACAACGTCCGCGCGACGTGTCCGACGGCTCCGCCAAGTACGTTGTACGATCCCTTCACAACGGAGTTTTCATGCGTGCCACCAATCCCGGGTTCGTTCCCGACAGTCCCTTCCAACGCCGTTTGACGCCCGAATGGCTCGAATTCTTCGAAACCTTCCCCAAGGCCGAGCTGCACTGCCACCTGCTCGGCACGATCCGCAAGGAAACGTTCGAAGACCTCGTGCGCGAATCGAACGCGCCCGTGACGCAGGCCGAGATCGACGAATTCTTCACGCGCGGCGAAAAGCCCGTGGGTGTTCTTCGAATCTTCCGCGCGCTTGAAGCGCACATCCTCACGAAGCCCGCGATGCTCAAGCGCATCACGCTCGAGCACCTCGAAGCGGCCGCCTCGCACGGCGTGCGCTACATCGAACTCTTCTGGAACTGGACTGGTCTCAAGCACGCGATGAGCTACGAAGCCGCCCAGAGCGCGATCGTCGAAGGTTTGCGCGAAGGCGAAGGCCGCTACGGCATCGTCGGGCGTCTCGTTCCCGCCGTCGACCGCGAAGCGCTCCCCGAAGATGCGGTCGAACTCGTCGAAGCCATGTGCGCACACCGCGAACCCGAAGTGATCGGCCTCGGGATCGACTACCGCGAAACGAATCACGAGCCGGAAAACTTCTGGAAGGCCTTCTTCATGGCGAAGCAGGCGGGCTTTCACATCACGCTCCACGCGGGCGAATTCGGCGAACACTGGCGCAACGTGGAAACGTCGATGGATCTCCTGGGTGCCGAACGGATCGATCACGGCTACACCATCACGGACAACCCCGAACTCATGCGCCGCGCCTGCGATCGCGGCATGACGTTTGCCGTGGTGCCGACGAACTCCTATTACCTTCGCACCTTCACGGACGACGAGTGGGCCGAACGCCACCCGATCCGCGCCATGAAGGCCGCAGGCCTCAAACTCTTCCCGAATTCCGACGACCCGACGATGCACCACGTGAACATCGCCGAGAGCTGGCGCATCATGTTCGAGTACCTGGGCTTTTCGCTTGCGGACCTGCGCGAAATGCTCGAAGCGAGCATCGAGTCGGCCTGGGTGTCGGACGAGGAAAAGGCCCGCTGGCGCGAGCTCTGGCTCCCCGAATTCGACGCGCTCGCGGCAAAGCTCCCCGCGCTCGATTGATCGACTCTGATCGAATGATCGACTGACCGCTTGAAAAAGAAAGCGCCCGATCGGCTCGGAGGCCCTCGGGCGCTTTTTCCTTCTTCGGACGCTCGGCCCGACCGATCGGGCTTTTTCGGCTTCCTCGCGAAGGAACCGGCCGACGCATCGACCGTTGGAAGAAAGAAGAAGCACTCCTTAAATGCGGCTTCTAAAGAACCAAGATCGAACTTCGCGATCTGAAGGAGTGCTTCTGTGAGTTCATGGTACGCCGTGTCGTATTCGCGGGGAAGCGTGTTTTCCCTAAGGCGTCGCGCGACTCCTTCGATTCGGAAGGAGAGGGCGACGGGGAAGCGGCGTGCTCGCGCGCGACAACCGCGAAAAAGCGAGCGGGAATCCGGCTTTTTGTCCGGTAAACGGGCGTTTTCTCAGGCGGAATCGGGGTCCTCGGGTCGTTGCCCGTTTTCGGACGCGGAGGCGGTGCGGTATCATCTGAGGACTTTCCCAAGTCTACGAGTCGCCCGCGCGAGCGCCCCCGCTTTGTCGCGTCGACTCCCTTCGTCATGCACTCCAAGAAGACCACCGTGCCGACCTGCCGCGCCGCGCTCGCCGCCGCGCTTGCCGCATTCCTCGCTTCCGCCGCGGGCGCCGTTTCGCTCGGCGACCTCAAGGTCGAAAGCGCTCCCGGGGAGCCTTTCGACGCCGTTCTCGAAATTCACGACGTCGACTTCAGCGTCTCGCCGCTGCTCGTGCGCATCGCGCCCGCGGCGACGTACGAGCGCGAAGGGATCGAACCGCCCGAAGCGGCGGGGTCGCTGCGACTCACGCGCGACGCGAACCCCGGGGGCGTGCGCGTTCGCGTGGCGGGCGACGCCGTTCCCGAGGGGCGCTTTCCGCTTCTGATCGAATTGAACGCGGGCGGGGCGGTGACGCTTCGTCGGTACGAAATCGTTTCGGGCCCCGAGGGGCTCTGGGTCGAACCCGTCGCCGAGTCGACGCACTTGGGCGGCGCGCTCGTGCCCCTGGCGACGCCCGATGCGACGGTGTCGAATGCTTCGAACGGCTTGAGCGCTTCGAGCGCGGCTTCCGCTTCTTCCGAAGCGCCTGCGGCTGCCTCCTCTTCGACCGCATCCTCGAGCGAACCGAAGGCCGACAACGCCGTCAAGGCGGAGAAGACCGAAAAAACCGCCGCTCCGAAGCCCCGCAAGAAGGGCCGCTACGGCCCCCGCGTCGTGCGCGAGTACGTGGCGCTCAACGGCTTCGACGCCCACGGCACCTTCCCGATTCGTCAGGACATGACCTTCTGGTCGATCGCGAAACTCTACTGGCCGCGCTACGAAGGGGCGACCATGGAGCAGCTCGCCGTGGGCTTCCTCGAGGCGAACCCCAAGGCCTTCACGCAGGGCGACCTCAATCTGCTCGTCGTCGGCGAAACGCTCGTTCCGCCCTCGGAAGACGCGGTCTTTGCGATCGACCCCGAAGAGGCCTTCCGCCGCATGCGCGGGCCCACGGAGGCGATTCCCCTGTCGACTCGCAATCTTGCGGAAGCCCAGATGGTCTCGCGCGAATGCGCGGCCGCGGTGGGCGCCGCTCAGAACGCAAAGCGCGATGCGGGCGGCTCCGCCCTTGAAATCGCCGAAGCCGGTCGTCAGGTCTTCGAAGAGTACAAGGCCAAACTCGCTCTTCAACGCGAACTCCAGGGCGACGTCAATGCCGGGCGCCCCGCGGTGCTTCACGGCGGCACGCTCTCGAAGTCGCTCACCGAAGGCGCCCCGAGCGAAGAAACCTTCCCCGTGAAGACGACGGGCGAGGGCGGCTCGGGCACGACGTCGTCCACGGCCCCGGTCACCCCGACCGAAGGGACGAGCGCAAACGCGTCGACGGCTCCGGAAACCTCGGCCCCCGTCGATTCCGCCGCCGCAACCTCTGCGGAACCGTCGACTCAATCTTCGACCGAAACCGCCGCGCCGACCGAGCAGGCTGCGTCGACTTCGACGGCGGCTGCACCCGATGCCGCTTCGTCGGATACGTCGAAGGACACGACGAAGGACGCTCCCGAAGACGCCTCGAAGGCGAGTGCGACGAACACCGAAGAAGCCGCCGACAAGCAGGACTTCCTCTCGACCCTTTCCGCCGTGCATCCCGCCTGGTACCTCCTTGCGGCGATCGTGCTCGTGCTCCTTTTCCTCTTGCGCGGTCGCAAGAACGGCAAGGATTCCGACGGCGCGAGCGCTGCGGGCGGCTCGTGCTCGTCCGAGGGCTGCGGCTCGAAGGGTCCGCAGACCGTTCAACTTCAAAAGAAGGTCGCCCCGACGAGCGCCGCGCAGCTCAAGGCCGTGGAGGCCACGGTCGGCGAAGCCGTGAAAAACGGCACGACCGCGGGCGCCATGGGCGCGGGGTCGATCGCCTTCACCGAAGCGCAGATGGAAGAGGATCGCAAGAAGATCGAAGCGCGTACGGCCGAGCAGCCCTGGCTCGATCCGAAGAGCGACGAGCTTCCCCCCGTTGACGAAGAAGCGATGCGCGCGACCGTGAGCGAAGCGGCGATCGAAGAGGCCGTGTCGAAGATCGATCTCACGCTCCCGCACGCGGACGCCCGCCCGACCGTGGTCGTGACGGAAGAAGAACTGCCGACGAACGACTACATTCCGCCCCTGATGCCGGAGCCCGTCGGAAGCGAAAAGACGGTTGAAGCCGAAAAGGCTGAAAAGCCCGAAGCAAGCGCGAAGGACGAAAAGGCGGCCGACGCCGAAGGGTCGACCCTCGTCGTCGAAGTCGAAACGGAGCGCGACATCCTGCAAAAGCCCGTCCTGCGTCCCGCTTCGGCCGTTCCGCCCTCGCTTACGGGCGGAGCTCTGCCGCCCGAATCCGAAGCGCGCATCGAAGCGATCGCGAAGGCCGCGGCGCAAAGCGTCGAAGATATTCCGGCGCCCGCCGCCGCGCCCGCGAAGAGCCGCACGTCGACCCGGCGCTCCCGCCGCTCCGCGGAGCCCAAGAGTTCGGTGCCCGCCGCTCCCAAGGCGCCCGCGCCCAACGCGAAGGAAGAAGCGCTCGGCAAGTCGATCGAAGCGAAACTGAAGCTTGCGAACAGCTTCGTCGGTTTGGGCGCCCTTCAGGAAGCGCGCGAACTCCTCGTCGAAGTCAAAAAGCACGGCACGCCCGAACAGAAGGCGCGCGCCGAATTCCTCGAAGAACGCATCGGCAAGGCCTGAAGGGAGGAATTCGAGTGACGACGCTGGCTCTCGGAGTCGAGTACGACGGCAGTGCTTTCAACGGCTGGCAGGTTCAGCCCGATCGACCCTCGGTGCAGGAAGCGCTCGAGCGGGCGATTTTCGAATTCCTGCGCGTGGAAACGCCCACGATCTGTGCGGGACGCACGGACGCGGGCGTGCATGCGACGCATCAGGTCGTGAGTCTCTCGACCGAGATCGACCGCCCGATGCAAAGCTGGGTGCGCGCCCTCAACACGTACCTGCCGCGCAGCGTGGCGGTGCGCTGGGCGCGCCCGGTGCCGGACGACTTTCACGCCCGCTTCACGGCGCGCTCCCGGACGTACGAGTACTGGATCCTGAACGACCCCGTGCGTTCGCCCGTCTTCGAAGGGCGAACGGGGTGGGTGTTCCGGCCGCTCGACGAAGCGCGCATGCGCGAAGGGGCCCGGTACCTTCTGGGCGAACACGACTTCACGAGTTTCCGTGCGGCCGAGTGCCAGGCGGCAACGCCCGTGCGCACCGTAACGCGCCTCGAAGTCGCGCGCGTGGGCTCGCTCGTGGGCGTCAAAATCGAAGCGAACGCGTTCCTGCAGCACATGGTGCGCAACATCGTGGGCGCTTTGATTTACGTCGGTACGGGGCGCGAAGACCCCCTCTGGATCAAAGAGGTGCTCGAAGCGAAAAACCGTTCGGTCGCGGCCCCCACCTTCAGCCCTTCGGGCCTTTACCTCACGGGGGTCGGGTACCCCGAACACGATCTCCCGCGCGAGACGGGCGGCCCCTTCGGACGAACGGTCTTCGAGAATCGGCCGTAACCTCTTCGGACTAATCCGTCTCGATCGAGCGCCCGCAGGGCGGTTTTCCCGAGGTCGGCCGCCCTATAATTGGCCGACCTCCACTCCCACAGCAATACGAACGATGAGCTGGATCAACCACATTCTTCCCAAGATCAAGCGCGAAGACGATTCCTCGAAGAAACCGAGTCCCATTCCCGAAGGCGTCTGGACGAAGTGCCCCGGGTGCGATCAGGTGCTCTACACCGAGGAGCTCGACCGCAGTCTCATGGTCTGCCCGAAGTGCGGCTACCATCACCGCATCGGTGCGCGTGCGCGTCTTCTCGCATTTCTCGACCCGGGTACGGCGGTGGAAGTGGGCGGCGAAATCCGCGCGAAGGATCCGCTCGGCTTCGTCGACAGCAAGCCCTACGTGAAGCGCCACGAACAGGCGCGCAACGCCACGGGCGAAACCGACGCCCTCATCGTGATGTCGGGCGAACTGCGCCGCGAACCGATGGTGGCGGCCGCGTTCGAATTCAAGTTCATGGCGGGCTCCATGGGCAGCGTCGTCGGCGAACGCTTCTCGCGCGGCGTCGACGAGGCGATCCGTCGCAACGCCCCCTTCGTCTGCTTTGCCGCTTCGGGCGGCGCGCGCATGCAGGAAGGTCTCGTCTCGCTCATGCAGATGGCGAAGACCACCGCCGCCGTGACGCGTCTTTCCCGTGCGGGCCTTCCCTTCGTCTCGGTTCTCACCGACCCGACCCTGGGCGGCGTTTCCGCCTCGTTTGCCTTCATGGGCGACGTGGTCATCGCGGAACCCAAGGCGCTTGTCGGCTTTGCCGGTCCCCGCGTCATCGAGCAGACGGTGCGCGAAAAGCTCCCCGAAGGCTTCCAGCGCTCGGAATTCCTTCTCAAGAAGGGCCAGATCGACCTCATCGTCGACCGCCGCGACATGCGTTCGCGCATCTCCGTGATCACGCAACTCCTCATGAAGAAGCAGCCCGTGAACGGCGTCTGAGTCTCGGCTCAAACCTCACGAAAAAGCCCCGGAAGGCATCGCTTCCCGGGGCTTTTCTGCATTCGGACGGTCGGCGCCGAGGCTTCGGGCCCCGGCGTGTCGCACGCGCTTTCTCCGCGTTTCAGCGCTCCTCAGCGTTCCGTTTCGGACGACAGGCGGAAGATCGCTTCGATTTCCTCCTTCTTCATGTCGCCGATCCACGCTTCGCCCGTCGAGACCGTGAGGTCGGCGAGCTCGCGCTTTTGCATGAGCATCGCGTTGATCTTCTCTTCGAAGGTGCCCGCGGTCACGAAGCGATAGACGAGCACGTCGCGGCGCTGCCCGATGCGGTAGGCGCGGTCCGTGGCCTGGTTTTCCACGGCCGGATTCCACCAGAGGTCGTAGTGGATGACGGCGGACGCGGCCGTGAGGTTGAGGCCCGTGCCGCCCGCCTTCAAGGAAACGATCAGAACGCGCACGGAGCGGTCCGTCTGGAAGCGGTCCACCATGGCGGAGCGCTCCTTGAGGTTCACGCCCCCGTGGAGGAAGTCGGGGCGCTCGCCCGTGGCGGCCTCGATCCAGTTCTGAAGCCGCTCGCCCATTTCGCGGAACTGCGTGAAGACGAGCACCTTGCGGTCCGCGTCGCGGCAGCGGGCGAGAAGTTCCAGGAGCGCGGCGGCCTTGCCCGAATCGGGACGGGGCTCGTCCGTCTTCAGGTACTGCGAGGGCGAGTTGCAGATTTGCTTCAGGGCGGTGATGAGGCGCAAAACGAGCCCGCGGCGCTTCGCGCGGATGTCCGATTGGGAGGACGTTTCGGCGGGCATGGTCGGATCGTCCGTTTCGAAGACGTTCTCGACGATTTCGTTCGTAAGTTCGACGTCGGGCGAGGCGCTCGCCCGGGCTTCGAGCTCGGCGAGTTCGCCCATGAGGCGCTCCAACGTCTGCGCGTAGAGGGCCGCCTGTTCGGTCGTGAGGTTCGTGAAGTAGTCGAGGACGTTCTTTTCCGGCAGGTCCGCGATGATCGACTTGTCGCTCTTAAGCCGCCGCAGCATGAAGGGCGCGGTGAGGCGCTTCAGGGCTTCGGCCGCCTTCGGGTCGTGGTCCGTTTCGATGGGGCGCGCGAATGTTTCGCGGAAGTCCTTGAGCGTGCCGAGCAGACGCGGCTGCACGGTCGAGAAAATCGACCAGTATTCGGAGAGTCGGTTTTCGACGGGCGTCCCCGACATCGCGAGCACCTGGCGGGCTTTCAACTGCTTCACGGCCGCGGTCTGGGCGGAGGTCGTGTTTTTGACGGCCTGCGCTTCGTCGAGAACGAGGAGTCGCCAGCGTCGGGCGCCGAGCACTTCGGCGTCGCGTCGGAGGAGCCCGTAGCTCGTGAGGGTCACGTCGGGAAGGGCATTCGCGGGCGGCAACGCACGGTCCGAACCGTGGTAAACCCCCACGGTGAGATCGGGCGAAAACTTCGCGAGTTCGCGCGTCCAGTTCGTGATGAGGGTCGTCGGAAGGACGACGAGGGCCTTTTCCTTGGCAAGCTCCCCGGACTCCTTGAGGTAGGTGAGGGCGGCAATCACCTGGAGCGTTTTCCCGAGCCCCATGTCGTCGGCGATGAGGGAGCCGAGACCGAGCTTGAGGTTTTTGACGAGCCACGCGTAGCCGCGCTCCTGATAGGGGCGCAACTCGGCTCGGAGCCCCTTCGGGGGTTCGATCGATTCGACTGCCGTGAGCGTTTCGAGGCGCTTCAGAATTTCGGGGGACGCCACCACTTCGGCGCCCGCCATTTCGCCCGTCAAAAGGCCGCGCATCTTTTCGAGGTACGAGGGTTCGCGCTCGGCTTCAAGCGTTCGGGCGATGCGTTCGAGTTCGGCGGGGTCGAGGTAGACGTAGTCGTCCTTCCACTTCACGATCCCGCTCGAATCCTGCATGAGGCGCCGCAGGTCTTCGAGCGTGAGGAGGTCGTTCCCGACCGCCACGCGCCACTCGAATTCCGCAAGCGCCTCTTTGCCGAGAAGGCCCGAAGCGCCCGCTTTCTCGCCCGGATCGGCCAAGCGCGCGACAAGACGTGGTTTGAGCATCTTGCGTAGCGACTCCGGGAGCCGCAATACGACCCCGAGGAGCCGCAGCTGCGGCGCCGCTTCGAAGAGAAAGGACTTCAGGTCTTCGAGCGCGATGTGCGCGGGGTCGCCCGAAGTGGCGCGAATCGACGCGATTTCGGGGGCGACGCGCTCGAGCGTTTTGAGTACACCCAAGGCGGCAAAGCGCTCCGACGCCCATTCCTTGTCGCGCAGGAGCACGGAGAGACGCACGGGTGTGCGGCTTTCGCGCGGCAGAATCCCGAAATTCACCGTCACGTCCTCGGTGCCGGAACGCACGGTGAGTACCGGGCGCCACGGGAAGGCGTCCGCCATGAGGAAGGGGCGGAAGTAGCGAGCGCAAAGCGTGTCGACCGCTTCGGGGTCGGGAACGGCCACCTCACGAAGGTCGACGCCGAGAAGATGGGCCTGCGCGATGTCCTCGGGCGTGAAGTGCAGACGCTCGGCTTCGCGCGCGACGAGCGCGGTCGCGGCCCAGGAAAGCGCGAGAAGCGCGGCTTTTCGGATCGTGCCCGAGCGGGGTTCCGCGCGCTTTTCTGCGGTCTTTTCGTCAGCCTCGTCGGCCTCGTCGGTCTTTTCAGCCCCCTCGCCGCTTTCTTTGCCGGCCTCTTCCCCGTCCGCTTTGAGGTCTCGGAGCGTTTTCACGTCGAAAAGCGTTTCCGCAAGCGGCACGAGCGGCGCGACGGCCGCTTCGAACAGGGCCGCAACGTCGCCCGACCGGAGCGCGGGCGCCCAGTAGAAAACGGGTACGGGTTCGGCAATGCCATCGTCGATCTCAATATTGCTTTCGGCAGCGGCCAGGACCGGAACGAGCGCCCCCTGCACGACGAGTTTCGAGGCCGCTACGACGAGGCTTCTCAGCGCGTCGACTTCCAGGGGAAGCGTTTTCGCCGTCTCGTCGTCGAAGTCGATGAGGCGCTCGACGAGGTCCCGGCGGTCGAGCGGGAACCAGTCTTTTCCGTTCGTCGACGCACGCGCTTCCAAGGTGGCGCGGTCGCCCGTGAGGACAAGCTTCAGGCGCAGCGCCCCGGCGTCTCCACCCTCATAGGCGGGGTAGCGTTCGAGAAGCGGCATGAGGGTCTCCAAGCCCTTCTTCGCCCGGGGGGCGGTGTCGTCCGCCGTGCTTTCTTCGAATCGAATGACGAAGCCCTTCGTGAGACGCACGTCGAGCGAACGGACGATTTTCTTCTGGACGGTACGCCACCAGCCGGGAAAGTTCGCAACGTTCGAGAGCGGATGCCGCTCGGGCCAGAGGGCGAGGATCTTCTCGAGAGCGGGCTCGATCCCCGAGAGCGGGAGCGTTCGCAGAGCGTCGAGCGCGGCATAGGCGTCGCCCGCGAACTTCGGGTCGGGGGCGCCCTCAAGCGCGTTTTGGAGGTAGCGGAAGATGCTCGGCGCGCGCGTGCGGCGTGCGGCCGCAAGGTCGATGCCGCGACGGCGGAGCTCGTCGACGAGGTCGATCCCGCGCAGGCGGAAGACGAGGAAAGGATCGCGGTCGATCAGATCGGCCATGCCGTAGATGACGGCGGCCACGTGCTTGCAGATGCGGGCGCTGTCCGGGCACGAGCACGAGACGTTGAGCGAGCGGTAGGTCTTCGGGAAGAGTTCGATCCCGAGCGTTTCGGCGGCGCGTGCGATCCCTTCGGGGAGTTCCCCTTCGAGAAGCGCCGAAATGAGGTTCGGGTCGCGCGCCACGTGGTCGACGAGGCGCTTCACGGCCGCGGCGGGCAGGGGCGCCATCGATACGGAAACTTCGTAGGGGTAGTAGGCATTCCCCTGAACGAGCGCTTCGATGCGACCCGAGCCGTCCGAAGCGAAACCGAGCCGCTCGACCCGACCCGTATTCCAATACGTGCGTCCGCGGGGGAGTCGGTTGGCGTGGTCGATGGCCTGAAGGGCGTTGAGCCAGGCCTGACCCCACCAGGTCGTGCCGAAAACTTTGCGTGCTGCCATGGTCGGATCCTTGTCGTGGGAAAGCAGTTCGGATCACGGGATGGTAGCAAAGCGCGGCCCGACGGGCGGGGGTCGGTCCGGAGAAGACCCGACGCGGGACGCCATACGGACATCCCGCGCAAAGGTCGGCAGAGATCACCCGCGCACGCCGTTCGCGTCGGCGAGGAATGCACGCAGGAATTCGAACGCGATCGGAAGCGACTTTTCGTCCTCGATGTCGAAGTCCGCCCGGTGGTGCCCCTTCTGGTTCGCGCCGTAAAGGACGTATGCGGCTTCGCCCCCGTGTTCGATCACGCGGCGCATGAGCATCGTGCAGTCTTCGCTGCCCGAGGGGCGGGAAATGCGCTCGACCTTGACGCCCGGAATCGTGCCCGCAAGCCGCTCGAGCCGGTCGAGGAGCGCGGGCGACACGGGCAGCGTTGTCGCTTCGCCCGCTTTTTCCACGCGCGCTTCGACGTCGTAGGCGGCTTTGATCCCGTCGACGATCCGATACACGTTCTCGGTCATGTAGTCGTTCACGGCGGCCGTAGCCCCGCGCACTTCGAGCTGCATGGTCGCGTGCACGGGCGTGACGTTGCGGCCTTCGCCCGCGACGAGTCGCCCGACCGAAATGCGCGTGTCGCCTTCGCCGCTGCGCGGAATGCCCTGGAACATCATGGCGGCGGCGCAGGCCGCCATGAGGGCGCTGCGACCTTTTTCGGGGTCGGCCCCGGCGTGCGACGGCACGCCCGTGAAATGCACGTCGAGCTTCGTCGTCGCGAGGAACCCGCCTTCGCAAATCCCGATTTCGCCGAGTCGGCAGAAGGTCCCGACATGCGCCCCTACCAGAAGGTCCACGTCGTCGACGATGCCCGAGGCCGCCATGGGGCCTCCGCCCCGAACGCCTTCTTCGGCGGGCTGAAAGAGGAACTTCAGCGTGCCGCAGAGTTCGTTGCGGTGCTCCGACGCCCAGCGCGCGAGCGCAAGCCCCACGGCCGTATGCGCATCGTGCCCGCATGCGTGCATGAGGCCCGGCCGCTCGGACGCAAAGCTCCCGGCGTTCGGGAGATGTTCGGGCGCGTCCGTTTCGCCGACGAGCACGCAGTCCATGTCACAGCGAAACGCCGTGACGGGCCCGGGGGCCCCGTTTCGAGAATCCCGACGCAGCCCGTGAAGCCCCCGGTGCGGTCTATGAAACTTCGTTCGACCCCGTGCGCAAGGGCGCGCTTTACGGCCTCTTCGACGAGCTTCGGGTCGCGCCCCATGACGGCCTCGGGTCGGATGACGTCGGTGCCGAGCAGAACGCGAAGGCCGAGCGCCTCAAGGCGCTCCGCCACAAGGTGCGTCGTTTCGAATTCGGTCCAGCCTTCTTCGGGACGGCGGTGAATGCGTCGGCGGGTTTCGACGAGTTCGCGAACGATTTCCAGATCTTCCTTGTCGGTGAGCATGAAAGAACCTCCGTTGGATGATGTTTTCGGCCTCTGCCCGAGGGCGCGGGGCTTTCAACACATTATGAAACGCGCGGCGACTTTCGTCGGCCATGCCGTGCGGCGCTATCATGCGAAATTCCGTTCGAAGGTCGGCCTTGCGAAGGGAGTCGTTTTGCGGCGCCGTTCGACCCGGCGCCGAAGAAAGCGAAAACCGGGAAGGCCGCACAATGCGCACGACGCGCCAAACGGAAACGAACACTCATCACATACACATTCGGGACACACACTCATGACCTCGTACGCCACGCTCGACGACTGGCTCGCTCATATCGAAGCCCTGCACGCCAAACCCATCGACATGGGGCTTGAGCGCATGCGGGAAATGGTTCGACGGATGGACATCCGCTTTTCGTGCCCCGTCGTCACGGTGGCGGGCACGAACGGGAAGGGGTCGACCTGTGCGATGCTCGAAAGCATCTACGGCGCGGCCGGGTACCGTACGGGCATGCACACGTCGCCGCACCTGCTGCGCTTCAACGAACGGGCCCGCATCTTCGGGCGCGAAGCGACGGACGAAGAGCTTTCCGAAGTTTTCGAAGAAGTCGAACGCGCGCGCGGCGACATGACGCTTTCCTACTTCGAATTCACGGCGCTCGGCATTCTGAAGCTCTTCCAACGCTCGAACCTCGACGTCGTCATCCTCGAAGTGGGTCTCGGCGGGCGACTTGACGCCGTCAACGTGATCGACCCGACGGCGGCGATCATCACGACGATCGGGATCGACCACACGGCCTTTCTCGGGACGACCCGCGAAGCGATCGGGCTTGAAAAGGCGCACATTTACCGTCCCGGAATTCCGTCGCTTTGCGCCGACGCGGACGTCCCCGCGACGGTTTCGGACCATGCCGAAGCGATCAAGGCCGACTTCCGCCGGGTCGGGCGCGACTTTGCGGTTGAGGTGCGCGAGGACGGCACCTTCGACTTCCGCGGTCGCACGCTGAAGTTCGATGCGCTCCCGAAGCCCGCGCTCGAAGGCGAAAACCAGTATCGGAACGCCGCGGGCGTGCTCGGTATCGTCGACGCGCTTGTCGAGAAGCTTCCCGTCGAGCGTCGCGCCGTGGAAGCGGGCCTCACGAACGTTCGCATCACGGCCCGGTTCGAGCACGTGACCGACACCCCCTGCCGCACGATTCTCGACGTGGGTCACAACCCGCAGGCGGCCGAAGTGCTCCGGCGCAACATCGACCTCACGCGCCGCGAGGGCGAGACGACGCTTGCCGTTTTCGGGATGCTGCACGACAAGGACATGCGACGGGTGGCCGAGATTTTGCGCTCGTCCTTCGACGCATGGTTCGTCGCGAGCCTCACGGGGCCGCGTGCGGCAAGCGCCGAGGAGCTTTCGGGCGCGATGCGCGAAGCCGGGGTCGAGAGCGACCGCATCCGCACGTATGAGAGCGTCGAGAAAGCGCTTGCCGCGGCTCGGCACGAAGCCTTACAAATCGGCGCTCGCGCGGGAAATCGCACTGTTAGAATCATCGTGTTCGGCTCCTTTGTGACCGTCACGGCGGCTCTCGAAGTGCTCGCGCGCGAAGGCGTTCGGCGCTGAGATCGACGGCCCCCCCCCCCCCCCCCCGACGGGCACCGAACGAGGATGCCCGAGACCCGACTACCGGGACGCCTTCGGGGGCGCCGCCCTCAACGTCCGACAAAACCCATAGAGCCCCCAAAAAAAAGCCGCACGAGGATTCCGAGATGTCCTTCTTCAATCGCTTTCGCAAGCAGACGTCCGAAACGCAGGGCGAACGCATCGAACCCGGTCGCGCCGAGCTTGATGCGTTCGACGAACCGAAGGAGCCCGTGCTCGGGCAGCCGAGCGGCGAGGGGATGAGTCCCCGTCCGAACGCCCCCGAAGCGGGCGTCGACGCGATCTCGGGCGCCGCGCCCTCCGTGGCGAGCGCTTTTACCGCTCCGACGGTTCCGGCTTCTCCGACGGCCCCCGGCGCGGCCAATCCCTTCAATATTCCGAGCATGCCCTCGGCGCCCACGACCGGTACGGCCGATGCGGCGAGCGTGAACCCCTGGCAGACCTTCTCGTCTCCTTCGTCGCCCGCTATGCCCGGAACGCCCGCCGCGCTCTCGACGGGTGCGTCCCCGTTCCCCGCGAGTGCCGCTTCGAGCGCCGCTCCGACCGCTCCTTCGACGGCGGGCTCCGCTTCCGGTTCGTCCTTTGCGGGTACGGGCTTCGGCGCCTCCTTCGGGGCTGCCGGTATGAGCAACAACACGAGCCACACGACCGGCACGAACACCGCGTCCGCGGGTTTTGCGGCGTCCGCGGCTTCGGTTCCGCCCGTTTCTCCCGTTGCGCCTGCGGCTCCGTCCGCTCCCTCTGCGGCTCCCGCCTCCCCCGCGGTCGAATCCTTCCGCGCGGCGCCGAGCGCCTCCGATGCGGCTCAGTCCCGCGGTTTCACGGCTGCGGCCTCCGCCGCGAAGAGCGCCGACGTGGAAGCGCAGACCCCGATCGCTAAGCCCGTGCCGCGCGACAAGGCCGTCGCGCCGAAGCGCACGAAGATGGTTCAGGTTGAAGTGCCCTCCGACGAAGAGCTCGCCGCCCGTCGTCGCACGCGTCATCGCCTCGTCGGGGCCGCGGCCCTCCTGATGGCGGTGGTCGTGGCGGCGCCTTTCGTGCTCGACAGCGAATCGAGCTACGACGAGCTTCCGATGCAAACGGAAATTCCGCCCGTGCCGACGGAGTCGACTCCGCTCGACGTGCCCGACGTGGTGCCGAGTACGGCCCCCGCGGAAACGCCCGCCGAAACGGCGCCCGTTACCGCCCCCGTTACGCCGCCCGCCAAGGTCGACGCGAAGCCCGAAGTGCCCGCAAAGCCCGCAAAGTCCGCGGCCAAACCCGAAAAGCCCGAAGCGAAGCCCGACGCCAAGGCGCCCGCTCAAGGCGCGAAGGACGAGCCGAAGGCCGAAGCCGAGGCGGAAAAGAAGCCCGTGCGCTCGGTCGGCATCACGCCCCCGACCGGCAAGGGCTACTACGTGCAGATCGTGGCGACGAGCTCCGAACTTGAAGCCGAAAAGTACGTGAAGCGCCTCGCGCTTCTGGGTTTGCCCGCCTACCGCGTTCCGGTCGAGCGACCGGGCGCGACCCTCTGGCGCGTTCGCGTCGGTCTCTTCAAGGACGCGCGCGAAGCCGAAGGCGCCAAGGGGACGATCGTTCTGAACGGCATCGCTCAGAAGCCGATGGTCGGCCAGCAATAAAGCGCGGAAGCGTTGTCGCTTCGCTCTTACTTCAAACGGGCCTCCCTCCCGACGCCCTTCGGGCGTCATGACGGGCGGCCCGTTTTGTCGGTGCCGCACCGACTTCGGGAACCTTGCGCGCGAAGCTTGCGCCCGACGCAAAGCTCTCCTCAAAGACGCCCGTCTATGCGCAATTTCGCTAGAATAAGCGCACTTTTTCGGATCCCTTTCGTGTCGGATCGTACGGAGCACTGAGAGCCCTCGGTTCCCGCGCTCCCCCGCCCCGACCCGCCCACCTTTCTCCCCGCCCTCCCATGACGGAAATCGACTGGATCATTCTGGCGCTTCTCTTTCTTTCCACCATCGTCGGCGTCGTTCGCGGCGTCGTCCGGGAAACGCTCGCCGTAGCCGGTTGGATCGTCGGCATTCTGCTCGCCCTCAATTTCTCGGCCGAACTCGCGGATCGCATTCCGTTGGAGAGCCTCGGAACGATTCCCCGCGTGCTGATTGCCGGCGCCGGCATCGTGGTGGCGGTGCTCTTTGCGTTCGGGCTTCTCGGCACGCTCATGCGCAAGATGCTCGAAGTGGCGGAAGTGACGTTCGAAGACCGGGTGCTCGGCGCCGTCTTCGGTCTCACCCGCGGGATCGTGGCGGTGTGTGCGGCGGTTTTCGTCTTCGGCATGATCGACGACGTGCGCGCGAGCCGGATGTGGCGACAGTCGATCCTCATCGCGCCCGCGGAAACGGTGATCGACTGGTCGATGCCGTACCTCCCCGAGGGCATCGCCTCGATGAGAACGCCCGCTGGGCGGGTCGCCGTTGAGATGACCGACAAATTGAAGGAGCTCGGACTCTGACATTACGGATGGGCCTCACGGGCGTGCGCGACCGCACGACCTCACGGCCCATCGGTCGTTTGGGGACCGAACAAAGTTTCGAACCTCCGAAAAAATTTCGGAGTCTTTTTATTTTTCGCTTTTCGTTAATCCAGCTTCCCGCGCACCCCTTCACGTGCGGGGAAGTTCTCCCTCTTCAAGGATCACGACTATGTGCGGTATCGTTGCCATGATGTCCCGGGAACCGGTGAACCAGCGCATCTACGATGCGTTGCACCTCCTGCAACATCGCGGTCAGGACGCGGCGGGCATTGCCACGCTCGACGGACTTCACTTTCACATGTACAAGGCCATGGGGCTCGTGCGCGACGTGTTTCGCACGCGCAACATGCGCGACCTCACGGGCAATATCGGGATCGGTCAGGTGCGCTACCCGACCCAGGGGTGCGCAAGCTCCAACCAGGAATCCCAGCCCTTCTACGTGAACGCTCCCTACGGGATCATGTTCGCGCACAACGGCAACCTCACGAACGCCGCCGAACTCACGCAGGAACTCTACGAAACGGATCGTCGTCACATCAACACGACGAGCGACTCCGAAGTGCTCCTCAACGTGCTCGCCACGGAAATCTCGCGCGTCACGCAGACGAAGAGCCTCGACGCCGAAGGCGTGTTCGAAGCCGTTGCGGCCGTGCACCGTCGCGTGCGCGGCTCCTACGGGTGCTGCGCCGTCATTGCCGGCAAGGGCCTTCTCGCCTTCCGCGACCCGCACGGCATCCGTCCGCTTTGCTACGGCACGAACGTGGCCGAAGACGGCTCGATCGAACACATGGTGAGCTCGGAATCCGTGACGATGATCGGTCTCGGGTTCAAGGTCGAACGCGACATCGCGCCGGGCGAAGCGATCTGGATCGACCTCAAGGGGAACGTCTCCGTTCGTCAGTGCGCCGAACACGCCGAACTCAACCCCTGCGCCTTCGAATTCGTCTACTTCGCCCGTCCCGACTCCACGATCGACGGCATCAACGTCTACGGCGCGCGCTTGAAGCTCGGCGAATACCTCGCGAAGACCGTTCGCGAAAAGCTCGACCTCTCGGAAATCGACGTCGTGATGCCGATTCCGGACAGCTCCCGTCCGTGCGCCCAGCAGCTCGCGCAGGAACTCGGCATCCCCTACCGCGAAGGCTTCATCAAGAACCGCTACGTCGGTCGCACCTTCATCATGCCCGGCCAGGCCGTGCGCAAGAAGAGCGTCCGTCAGAAGCTCAACGCGATGCCCGTCGAATTCGAAGGGAAGAACCTCCTCCTCGTCGACGACTCGATCGTGCGCGGCACGACCATGCGCGAAATCGTGCGCATGGCCCGCGAATCGGGCGCGAAGAAGGTCTTCGTCGCCTCGTCGGCTCCGCGCGTGATGTTCCCGAACGTCTACGGGATCGACATGCCCACGAAGAGCGAACTCCTCTGCGGCGACGGCAAGGACGAAGCGGCCGTGGCGGAAGCGATCGGCGCCGACGCCGTCGTCTACCAGACGCTCGAAGGCCTGAAGGGGGCTCTGCACGACATGAACCCCGACGTGCCGCGCTTTGACTGCTCGTGCTTCGACGGCGTCTATGTGACGGGCGACATCACGGACGAATACCTCGCCCGACTCGACGCCGCGCGCAATGCTCCCGTCGCAAAGCCCGCCCCCGATGAAGAGGGCGACGAGGCCGGAGAAGGGAAGTCGACCCTCGCCTGATAGGGGTACTAATCCCTACGCACTACGCCGTAAAAGGCTGTTTCCGACCTCTTCCCGTTCGAGATTCGACGGGTAAAATAGGTCCACTTCAGTCTTTATCGAGTTCGCCCCGGCCTTGCCGGGGCGAACTCTCATTCAGAGGTTTCATTCACATGACGACCCTTACGAAGCTCCTGCCCCCCGAGGCTGCTCCCGCTCAGGTTCTTCTCGAACGCGCCCACGCGCTTCTTCTCACCTCCGCCGAACGTGCCGAATGGCCCGACGTCATCTCGACCGAACTCGGCGACGTTACGGTGGCCGTTGAAGAACGCCGCCCGCTCGAAGTGAACGACGTGTTCATCGACGAAACGGGCGCCCTCTGGGTGGTTCGTCCGGCCGTCGAACCGATCCTTCACGTGACGGGCGACATCAACGTCATGCGTGAAGCCGCCGCCGCGCTGATCAATCGCGGCGTGCGCATCGCCGACGCCGAAAACGGCTTTGCGGTTCTCCCGCTGCCGAACCTCGCGAAGATGCTCGGCATGATCGGTCTCGAAGTCGCGGAAGAAGAAGCCCCGTTCGACCCGATCCGTCTCGTTCGTCACGAAGGCGGCTGCTGTTGCGGCGGCGGCCACGGCCATCATCACCATCACGGTGAAGAAGAATGCGGCTGCGGCGGTCACGGCCATCACCACCACGGTGAAGGCGAATGCGGTTGCGGCGGTCACGGCCATCACCACCACGGTGAAGGCGAGTGCGGTTGCGGCGGCCACGGCCACCACCACGGTGAAGGCGAGTGCGGTTGCGGCGGCCACGGCCATCACCACGGCGAAGGCGAGTGCGGTTGCGGCGGCCACGGCCACCACCACGGTGAAGGCGAGTGCGGTTGCGGCGGCCACGGCCATCACCACGGCGAAGGCGAGTGCGGTTGCGGCGGCCACGGCCACCACCACGGTGAAGGCGAATGCGGCTGCGGCGGTCACGGCCATCACCACGGTGAAGGCGAATGCGGCTGCGGCGGTCACGGCCATCACCACCACGGTGAAGGCGAATGCGGTTGCGGCGGCCACGGCCATCACCACGGCGAAGGCGAGTGCGGTTGCGGCGGTCACGGCCACCACCACGGTGAAGGTGAATGCTGCTGTGGCGGCGAAGGCCACCACCATGGCGAGGGCGAATGCTGCTGCGGCAACGAAGCCAACGCCCAGAAGCAGGAAGGCGACTGCTGCTGCAAGAAGTAAGGCGCCGCGCATCCGTCGAAGTCCCGAGTTGAAATCGGCGGAGGCGTCGTCCTCCGCCTGGGCTTCGACGAAAAGCAAAGCCTCGACGATCCGATGCGATGTCGAGGCTTTTTTGCGACCTTAAGTTGCGGTCGAATCCGAAAATTCCCGCTTCCTTTGCGGCAGTTCGGCCAACGGCAAAAGAAAAGCCCGACAGCCAGGTGTGACGGGACTACAGAGCCTGGATCAGTCGAGCTTTTCGAATTTGGCGCCTCATCCCGGCGGCTTCGTTCCCACCGTTGGCCGATCATTTTAACAACGTTGTTAAAATGATCTTCGACGTTGATGAGGCTACCGATTGCTCGGAGGCCTTAGGCCGACCATTTTACCTACGCGGGTAAAATGGTTCTAGGGCGCTATGCGTCAGACTGCAAAGGTGGCACGATGTTCGGTCGCTTAATTAAAACTTTTGTGGGAACGATGTCGTTTTGCTGGGGCGTAATTATTTACGCCATCCTGATTCTTTTGATCGTTCGCTACGTGTTTTAATCCTCTCGGCATTTGGTGGTACGGTTTCTGTTAGGCAATCAATATACACATGCCTTCGGAGGAGACTGGTGTGACGAGACTACAGAGCCTGGAACGGTCGAGCTTTCCGGACTTTTGGGCCCCCATCCCGGCGGCTTCGTTCCCATCGTTAGCGCCTGGCTCGGCTACCAAACCCATGCGAGCATGGTGCTTCAAATACCGAAGTCAAGCTTCGGCGTTGACCGTGACGACGTTGCTTGCGAAATAGGTTCGGATGGTGGCGTCGGGGATTTGATCGTAAAGATGCGCTCCGTCGTCGGAAGCGAGACTCCACGGGGAACCCGGACTATGGGACCACACCGAAAGTTGTGCGGCGGAGAGTTTTCCGAAGTGCGTCAGTGTCTGATCGACGGCCTGCACGACGTCCTCGGGCAGCGCCGTTTCGAGCGCAGGGTCCTCAAATGCGGTCTCGACGAAATCGACGCCGTTGAGCTTCAACTGCCGAAGCGTTCGCGGAAAAACCGGACCGTACTGCCACGCTTCCGGACTTTCGTCGCAGAGACGGTGGTCGAGAATCGCCAGGCACACGCCGTAGCAGCAGTACATGAGTTTTTGGAGCTTCGTTGCGTCGACTTCGATCCCCAGCCGACGGCATCGCCGAATGAGATAGGCCATCACGCGGAGGCTGTCATGGGGAGCGAGTGCTGTACTCTTCATCAACGCCTCCCGTTACGAAAGAAATGGGTGCGTTCCGATGCTCGCGCGAACGCTGTGTTGCCGTGCCCGAGGCGGGAGTCGATCCGCATCCGCTGCGTGCAGTAGTCGTGCAGTGATTTTGCAGAGAGCGATTGTTGCCGACTGTCAAGACGCACAACATCTTGTTGTGGATTATGGTCGTCGATAGCGGATATATGTATTGTGGTGCGGAAGGCCGGACTCGAACCGGCACGCCTGAAGGCGTCAGGACCTAAACCTGGTGCGTCTACCAATTTCGCCACTCCCGCACGGGAGGAGGGTAATTCTAGCGGATTCGGCGCCGCCGCGTTTCCTCCCGTCGGATGTGAGGCGAATCATTCGTGATGGCTCTCGGCGCTGCGGGCCGCAAGCTCGCGACGCTCGCGGTTGTATTCGCCCCAGGTGATTTTCCCCGAGAGGAGCCGGTTCTGGAGGTCCTTGATGGCGGGGTCGATCGTGCGGCGCGATTCGATTGCGTCGTCCATGTAGCTCGGGATTCCGGACTTGAGCATGAGGTCGCGCGTTTCTTCGTTGAGCTCGTGCGTCGCCTTGAAGACCTGTTCGGCCGCGCGCTTCTGAGCTTTCGTGATGCGACTCGTGTCCTTCGTCATCTCTTCGGTGATGCCCGAGGGAAGACAGGCGGTTTTGTTGAAGTAGGCCCGGTTTTCGGGCGAGACGCAAATGGCGCGCATCCGAACGCCCACGGCCTCGAAACGGTCCGAAAGCGCGTCAAGGGCGCGGTGTTCCTGCTCGTTGACGACGGGGTCGGGTTCGGAGGCGGGGGCTTCCTCGGTTTGGGCGGGCGGGGGAACGGCGCAGCCCGCGAGGGTTCCGATGAAGAGGGCGGCAACGAGAAGACGGGCGCAATTCCCCGTGCGGATGAAATGAGGCGTCATGGAAAAACGGAAACCGAGTCGTGATTCGGGAGCGGAAGGCCGGGTGCGGTGCGGCGCGAAATCCGTCGCGTCGCATCGGGGAATGCAGTTTACCAAGGCAACGCCCCCTTGTCATACATGGCGGACTCGGGAAGTGTTACCGATCGAACGCGGGTCGTTTTCTTCGAAGGGACTGCCGTGCGGGCAAAGACGGAAAAACGCACGCAACTTCCTGATTTCCGTCGGGACGGTCGGCCCTCGGAGCGAGGCCGCGAAGTGCAGTGGCGGGAGGACTCCGTTATAATGCAATGCTTCGATTCGTCTGCCGCCCGCGTGCGGGTTTCGGGCGGACGAACTCGCGCGACGCTTTTCGGAGCGTCGGCGCGCCGCCCCGGGCGCAAGCCGGGCGGAACTACCGGATTCTCGCCGGACGCCAGGGTGGTGTCGGCGGACTTTTTCCCATCACGCATCCGGCCGACCGGCCAGGATCTTTTTGCGAAGAAATAGCGATGACTGAAACGAATGAACAGGCCGTCGAACAGGTCGAAGTCAATCCCCTCGAGCGTACCCTCGAACTCACGATTGCGACCTCCGCCGCCAACGAACTCGCCGAACGCAAGCTTGTGAAGCAGGCCAAGAACGTCCGCATGCCGGGCTTCCGCAAGGGCCATGTTCCGATGAAGCAGGTTCGTGCCATGTACGGCATGCAGGCTTTTGACGAAGCCATCAACGAGCTCGTCTCCCAGGCCTGGGTCGACGCTTCCCGCGAATCCGGTCTCAAGGTGGCCGGTACTCCCCGCATCGCCATCAAGCCGGGCACGGAAAACGACGAAAACGAAATGCACTTCGTCGCCACGTTCGAAGTCTTCCCCGAATTCGATCTGCCCGACCTCTCGCAGGTTGAACTCACCAAGTTCGAATGCGAAGTGACGGACGAATCCGTCGACGCCACGATCAAGACGATGATCAAGCAGCGTGCCGAATACACCGCCTGTGATCGCGCCGCTCAGGACGAAGACCGCGTCACGCTCGACTTCGTCGGCAAGATCGACGGCACCGCCTTCCAGGGCGGCACGGCCGAAGGCCACGTCTTCGTTCTCGGCGAAGGCCGCATGCTCCCCGAATTCGAAGAAGCCGTCAAGGGCATGAAGGCCGGCGAAGAAAAGACCTTCCCGCTCACCTTCCCGGAAAACTACGGTCTCCAGAGCCTCAACGGCAAGACCGCCGAATTCGAAGTCAAGGTGACCGAAGTCGCCGAACCGAAGTACCCGGAAGTTGACGAAGAATTCGCGAAGTCCCTCGGCGTCGAAGGCGGCGTCGAAGCGCTGCGCGCCGAAATCAAGACGAACCTCGCCCGTGAAGTTTCGGCTCGCGTCGAAAACGAAACGAAGGCTCGCGTGATGGAAGCCGTCGCGAAGGTCCTCACCTTCCGTCTGCCCGCCGACCTCGTCGCCAACGAAGAACAGAACCTCCTGCAGCAGAGCCTGCGCGACCTCGAAGCCCGCGGTCTCGACGTCAAGAAGATGAAGAGCCTCCCGCCCGCCGACCTCTTCAAGGAACAGGCCGAACGTCGCATCCGCCTCGGTCTCTTCGCCGACAAGGTCCAGGAAGAAGCCAAGTTCGAAGTGACGGACGAAGAAATCAAGGCCCGTGCCGAACGTTTCGCCGTTTCCTACGAAAACCCGGCCGAATTCGTCGACTTCGCTCTGAAGAACGCCAACGCCCGCCAGAACTTCGGCGCGCAGATCTTCGAAGAAAAGCTCGTTGAATGGGTTCTCGCTCACGCCAAGACCGAAACGAAGCAGGTCGCTTTCGAAGACGTGATGAAGAGCCAGTTCTAAGGCTCTCGGACGCCCCGCTTTCGGGCGGGGTGCGCCTGCCGACTTCGGGCTCGGGTTCGCCCGGCCCCGAAGATTCGGAGCGAAGAGGAGAGGCTTCCCGCTGCGGGGACCTCTCCTTTGTCGTTTTGAAAAAGTCGCTCGAACGCGCCGAGCGCGGACCGAAGGGAGCACACGATCGTGCCGCTTTCTTCGCGCATTCGTACGGAACGCGTCGAAGCCGAACGCCCCACCGAGCAGAGGAACGAATTCTCCGCGATAATGGACGCACTTTGCGCCCCGAACCGCCCTCGGGCGGATGCGCGGCGCCTTTTCCGAACAAACGAGGAGCGAAACCGAGCCTTCGGGGCTCGTGTCGCACACCCCCAAGAATCAACAGAGGTCGCGATGTCACTCGTACCCATCGTTATTGAAAATTCCGGCCGCGGCGAACGCAGCTTCGACATTTACTCGCGCCTTCTGCGCGACCGCATCGTCTTTCTCAACACGGACGTGAACGATCAGTCGGCGTCGCTCATCGTCGCGCAGCTCCTTTTCCTTGAAAGCGAAGATCCCGACAAGGACATTTCGCTCTACATCAACAGCCCCGGCGGGTCGGTGTCCGCCGGGATGGCGATTTTCGACACGATGCGCTTCATTCGTCCCAAGGTCAATACGATCTGCCTCGGGATGGCCGCTTCGATGGGGGCCTTCCTCCTTGCGGCGGGCGAAAAGGGCAAGCGCTACGCGCTGCCGCATTCGCGCATCATGATTCACCAGCCGCTCGGCGGCGCCGAAGGCCAGGCGAGCGACGTGGAAATCCGCGCCCGCCAGCTGCTTCTCATCAAGCGCCAGATGAACGAGCTCATGGCCGAATTCACCGGAAAGAGCTACGAAGATCTCGTGCGCGACACGGACCGCGACAACTTCATGTCGGCCCAGGAAGCGCTCGAATACGGCCTCATCGACGAAATTTTGACGAAGCGTCCGTAAGAAGGACGCCCGGTTCACCATGGATAGCAAGAAAGAACTGACGTGCTCGTGCTGCGGTCGCCCGAAGAGTGCCTGCCAAACGCTTCTCGGTGTCGGTCCCGACACGTACCTCTGCGACCGTTGCGTGCGCAACATGATGAAGGTCGTCGAATCGCGCGCGAAGTCGGCGGGCGAAGCGGCGGCCGCTTCCGCGCCCGAAGCCGGGGCCGGGGCCGAAACGCCCGAGACGCCCGCGGCCGAACCCAAGAAGCTCCCGACCCCGAAGGAACTTTACGAACACCTCGAAAAGTACGTGATCGGTCAGGAGCACGCGAAGCGCACGCTCTCCGTTGCGGTCTACAACCACTACAAGCGTCTGAAGGCGCTCGACGAAAAGGGCGACGCGGCCGCAAAGGACCGCGAAGTCGAACTTCAGAAGTCGAACGTTCTCGTCGTGGGGCCGACGGGCTCCGGGAAGACGCTCCTCGCGCAGACGCTGGCGCGCGCGCTTGACGTGCCCTTTGCGATCGCGGACGCGACGACCCTCACCGAAGCCGGTTACGTGGGCGAAGACGTCGAAAACATCGTCGCGCGCCTCGTTCAGGCCGCGGACGGCGACATCGAAAAGGCTCAGCGCGGCATCATCTACCTCGACGAAATCGACAAGATCGCCCGCAAGAGCGAGAACCCCTCGATCACGCGCGACGTCTCGGGCGAGGGCGTGCAGCAGGCGCTTCTGAAACTCATCGAAGGGACGGTGGCGCGCATGCCCGAAGCGGGCGGGCGCAAGCACCCGAACCGCCCGATGATCGAAGTCGACACGACGCAGATTCTCTTCATCTGCGGGGGCGCCTTCGACGGGATGGAACGCATCATCGAGCAGCGCACGCAAAAGAGCACGATCGGCTTCGGCGGTACCGTGCACGGGAAGCGCGAACGCGAAGCGACCGACATCTTCTCGAAGGTCGAAGCCTCGGACTTCGTGCGTTTCGGCCTGATCCCCGAACTCGTCGGCCGTCTGCCCGTCATCACGTGCCTCAACAGCCTCGACGAACAGGCCCTCATCCGCATCCTGACGGAGCCCAAAAACGCCATCGTGCGTCAGTTCCAGGCGCTCTTCAAGATGGAAGGGATCGAGCTCGAATTCACGGCCGACGCCTTGCAGGAAATCGCCCGCCGCGCGATCGAACGCAAGACCGGCGCCCGCGGTCTTCGCTCGATTCTGGAGGACATCCTTCTCGATACGATGTTCGAACTCCCCGGCTCCGAAGAGCCCGTCGAGCGCGTGATCGTGACGAAGGACGCCGTTCGCAAGACGGCGAAGCCCGAAATCTTCCGTCGCGGCACGCAGGCGCCTTCCGCCTGACGGTGCCCGACCGGACGCCCGGGGCGACCTTTCGCGGGGACTGGCCTGCGCCCGACGCCCGGCTTTCGGAGGCCGGGCTTCGCCCCATCGGCGCCGATTTCGTCGTGCGGGCGGTTTCGCATTGAAAACCCGCGGAGCCGTCCCCATATAAGACGTACCGACAGAATTCTTTAGGAACTACAACTTTGACCAACAAGTTCAATTCCCCGGGAACACCGCAGCGTCTGCCCGTGGTGCCGCTTCGCGACATGGTGGTGGGGCCCAATACGATGACCACCGTCTTCATGTCGCGACCGGTTTCGGTGTCGGCCGCTCAGGCCGCGCTGAAGGAAACGGACGCCAAGGTGGTCCTGCTCACGCAACGCCAGAAAGAAGTCGACGAACCGAAGGCCGAAGACCTTTGGGACGTGGGCGTCGTGGGTGAAATCACGCAGCTTCTGCGCCTGCCCGACGGCTCCGTGAAGGGGCTCGTGCGCGGTTTGACGCGCTGCTCGCTCAAGTCCCTTGTCCTCCCCGGTTCGGAAGATCCCGACAAGGATTACTACGAAGCGGTCGTTGAGGACATTCCGACGCTCGACGCCCCCGAAAACGAGCTCGCGCCCTTCCGCGTGTCGCTCGTGAGCGGCGTGCGCCACTTCCTCTCGGGCGACCGCAAGGTTCCGGCCGAAGTGTTCGAAGCCATCGAGAAAGAGTCGGATCCCGTGCTCTGCTGCGACCTCGCAGCGGCCGTGCTTCCGCTCTCGACCGAGGAGCGCATCGCCTTCATTCGCGAAATCGATCCCTTCAAGCGCTTCGACATGTTGCTTGAGCTCATGCAGCGCCTGCAGCAAAGCGGTCAGATCGACCGCCGCATCCAGATGCGCGTCAAGGATCAGATGGACCGCAATCAGCGCGAGTACTACCTCAACGAGCAGATGAAGGCCATCCGCAAGGAACTCGGCATGTCCGAGGACGAGGACGGTCCCGACGACACGGCCGCGCTCGAAAAGAAGGTGCGCGAAGCAAAGCTCCCCGCCGAGGTGCAAAAGGCGGCGCTCGAAGAAGTGCGTCGTCTGAAGGGCATGTCGCCCACGGCGGCCGAAGCGGCCGTGGTGCGCGGCTACGTCGACACGCTTCTCGACTTGCCGTGGACGAAGAAGTGCGAAGTCAACTCCGACATCGAGCACGCCCGTCAGGTCCTCGACGAGGACCACTGGGGTCTCAAGAAGGTGAAGGAACGCATTCTCGAGTACCTGGCCGTTCAGAAGCGCCAGGACAAGATGAAGGCGCCGATTCTCTGCCTCGTGGGCGGTCCGGGTGTGGGCAAAACCTCGCTCGGTCGTTCGATCGCGCGCGCGACGAACCGCAACTACGTTCGCATGGCGCTCGGCGGCATCGCCGACGAAGCGGAAATCCGCGGTCATCGCCGTACGTACGTGGGCGCGATGCCGGGGCAGGTCATCAAGCACCTCATGAAGGCGGGCGTTCGCAATCCGCTCTTCCTCCTTGACGAAATCGACAAGATTTCGGGCGGCGTGCGCGGCGACCCCAATTCGGCGCTTCTCGAAGTGCTCGACCCCGAACAGAACAATTCGTTCGAAGACCACTACGTCGAGCTGCCGTTCGACCTCTCGGACGTCTTCTTCGTGGCGACCTCGAATTCGTACAACATTCCGCCGGCGTTGCTCGATCGTATGGAAGTGATCGACCTCGAAGGCTACACGGAAGACGAGAAGGTGCACATTGCCGAACAGCACCTCGTCGGCAAGCAGATGCGCGCCTGCGGCATCAAAGAGGACGAAGTGCGCATCGAGCGCTCGGCGATCCTTGAGGTGATCCGCTACTACACGCGCGAAGCGGGCGTGCGCCAGCTCGAACGTACGATCGGTCGCATCCTTCGCAAGATCCTCCTTGAGGAACTCGAAAAGAAGGAAGGGAAGCCCGAACTGCCGATCGTCGTCGACGACAAGGCGGTCGAGAAGTACCTCGGCATCCGTCAGTACGATATCACCGAAGCCGAACGCGCTCCCGCCGTGGGGTACGTGAACGGTCTTGCGTGGTCGAGCGTGGGCGGCGACATTCTGAACGTCGAAGTCGTCACGTTCCCGGGCAAGGGCAACGTGATCCGTACGGGCAGCCTCGGCGACGTCATGAAGGAAAGCGTCGAAGCGGCGCGCTCCGTCGTGCGTTCGCGTGCGGCCTCGTTCGGCATCCCGAGCGACGTCTTCTACTCGACCGACTGGCACGTGCACTTCCCCGAAGGCGCGACCCCGAAGGACGGTCCTTCGGCCGGTGCGGCGATCACGACTGCCATGGTGTCCTCGCTCACGGGCATCCCCGTGCGCAGCGACGTCGCCATGACGGGTGAAATCACCCTGCGCGGTCGCGTTACCGCCATCGGCGGCCTGAAGGAAAAGCTCCTCGCGGCCGCCCGCGGCGGCGTTCGCACGGTGCTCGTCCCCGACGAAAACCGCAAGGACATGAAGGAAATCGGCGAAGACGTGCTGAAGGATCTGAAGGTCGTCTACGTGAAGACAATCGACGACGTGCTGAAGGAAGCGCTCGTGCGGATGCCCGAACCGCTCGCGGCGAACGCGACGGCCGCGGCGACCGACAAGAAGCCCGAGGCTCAGGGTGCGGTTCCGCCCGCCCCCGCGAGCGTCGAATCCGCTCCCGCGTCGGCGCAGCCCGCGTAAAGGCAGCGGGGACCGCCTCGCCCGATGGCCTGAGGGCCCGAGGGCCCTTCGATGAACCGGTCCCGCAGCGAACTATTCCGCGTCGAAATCATCGGAGCGACCCCTCGGGGCCGCTCCGATTTTTTTTCGAGTGTCGGGTTTGGCAAATTCGATCGGGTTATGGTAAAGTTCCCCGCTCTGCGATTCGGACTTCTCCGACTCGCGGAACCGGAACGATTCCGAGTCGATCGGTGTCGGAGACGGGCGCTTAGCTCAGTTGGTAGAGCAACGCCTTTACACGGCGAAGGTCGGGAGTTCGAGACTCTCAGCGCCCACCACAATCGATCGGGAGACGATAAAAAAATTTTCAACGACTCTTGACAATCTCCGAAGTTCCCGTATAATTCGTCTTCTCTTCGGCGATTACGCCAAAGAAAACGTGCTGCGGAGTGGTAGTTCAGTTGGTTAGAATACCGGCCTGTCACGCCGGGGGTCGCGGGTTCGAGTCCCGTCCACTCCGCCAACGCCGCCGTCGATCCGAAAGGGTCGGCATATAAAAGCCCGTTAAACGGCTTTTATATGCCTCGGAAACGAGACAGCATCAAAGACGTTCCCGGACGAGAGCTGCTTTGAGAACCGAATAAAAAAGTTGTTGAGACGACTTGACAAACTTTTCGAAATCGGTATAATTCGTCCTCTAGGCTGAAACAAAGCTCAGTGGAATGGAGTGGTAGTTCAGTTGGTTAGAATACCGGCCTGTCACGCCGGGGGTCGCGGGTTCGAGTCCCGTCCACTCCGCCAACTACTTCCGAGGGTTTGAAACCCTTGTGAACAAACGGATCCACGAAATCGAGCAAAGTTCGCTAAAATGTCGAACTTAGGTTTAAGCCTGCCAAACGCGCACAGCGTGGAGTGGTAGTTCAGTTGGTTAGAATACCGGCCTGTCACGCCGGGGGTCGCGGGTTCGAGTCCCGTCCACTCCGCCAACGAATTCTTGAGGAAAGGCGAACCGAAGGGTTCGCCTTTTTTCTTGCCCGTACGACGCGCACGGCCGAAAAAAAAGAACGCAATCATCGACGCCGTTTCGCCCTCGCGAGACGAAACGGGATCTATAGGGTGACTCATGCTTCAGGCATTTCGCAATCACAAGCGCTGGCTGATGTTCATCGCCATGGTGCTGATCATTCCGAGTTTCGTGGTGACGGGGATCTACTCGTACAACCGCATGACTCAGGCCGACAACTCGATCGCCAAGGTGGGCGACGCCTCGATCACGCCCGAGGACTTCGACCGCGCCAAGCGCGAGCAGCTCGAGCGTTTCCGCCAGCAGCTCGGGGAAAACTTCCGCGCCAACATGCTCGAGTCGCCCGAAGCGCGTGAAGCGATCGTGCGCGCTCTGATGGACGAGTCCGCCGTGACGCAGACGGTTGCGGCCGAGTACGTCGACGTCTCCGAAGCCGATGCCGTCAACCTCATCAAGAACGCCGCGGCCCTTCAGGTCGACGGCAAGTTCTCCACGGAACTCTACGAACGGTTCCTCCAGAGCCAGGGTAAGAGCGACGCGCAGTTCGTCGCCGAAATCCGCCGCGACCTGTCGAAAGAAGTGCTCCTTTCGGGCGTTGCGGGCACCTATCCCGTGCCGAAGGCGCTCGTTCGCGAACTCCACAACGTGCTTACCGAAGAGCGCGAAGTGCAGACCTTCATCGTGAACGCCACCGACTACCTCGATACCCTCGTCGTCAAGGACGAAGAATCGAAGGCCTATTACGACGCGCACCGCGACGAATTCATGGCGCCCGAACACGTGAAGATTCAGTACGTCGAATTCTCGCCCGAAAACTTCCGCGACCAGAAGCCCAATCCCGACGAGATCAAGGCTTACTACGAGCAGAACAAGAACCGCTGGGTCGTGCCCGAAGAACGTCGAGCGAGCCACATCCTGATCGAATTCGGCGACGACAAGGCGGCCGCCTTGAAGACGGCCGAAAAGCTCCTTGCCGAAGCGAAGGCCGATCCCTCGAAGTTCGCCGAACTCGCCAAGGCCAATTCCGCCGACACCGGCAGCGCCAACGACGGGGGCGACCTCTCCTTCTTCGGTCGCGGCCTGATGGTCAAGCCCTTCGAAGACGCCGTCTATGCCGCCAAGAAGGGTGACATCGTCGGTCCGGTCGAATCCGAATTCGGCTACCACATCATCTACGTCACCGACATCCGTCCCGAGCACGGCAAGAGCTTCGAAGAGGTGAAGGGCGAGATCGAACACGAGTACGTCGAACAGATGGCGATCCGCGAATTCTCGGAAAAGGCCGAAGAGTTCACGAACATCGTCTACGAACAGCCCGACAGTCTCGAACCCGCCGCCGAACGCTTCGGCCTCAAGATCGAAACGGTCGACAACGTGACGCGCGAAGGCGTGACGGATCCGGAACTGCGTCCGATCATCACGGAGCACCTCGTCGAGTCGCTCTTCGGCGACGAAAGCCTCAAGGAAAAGCGCAACACGAGCGCGATCGAAGTGCGCTCCAACGTGCTCGTTTCCGCCCGCGTGCTCGAACACTTCCCGACGGCCGTGCGTCCCTACGAAGACGTGAAGGCTCAGATCGTCGAGAAGCTCAAGCTCGAACGCGCCCGCGAACTCGCGAAGGCGGACGGCGAGAAGAAGCTCGCCGAAGTGCGCGCTTCGAAGAGCCTCGAAGGCTTTGCCGAACCCGTGCGCGTTTCGCGCCAGAAGACGCAGGGTCAGCCCGTCGAGCTGATCGACGCCGAAATCTCCTACCCCGCCGACAAGCTCCCCGCTTTCGTCGGTACGCAGGTCGAGGGGGGCGCCTACATCATCGCCTATGTGAAGGATTCGAAGCTCGTCGAACCGACCGAAGCTCAGATCCGCAGCCTCACGAGCGAACTCGCCGGCATCTACGGCGAAGCCGACCGCATCGGCTACCTCGACGCGCTCAAGGCGACGCTCAACGCCCGCATCGAAAACGAAGCGTTCGTGAAGGGTGAAACGCAGGCGAACGAAGAGTAAGCCCCGTTTCCACAATCGGACGCGGCTTCACGTCCAAGCCCGCCCGGCGAAAGCCGAGGCGGGCTTTTTATACGGCTTTTAGGCCCAAGGCGCACATTCATAGACGGTTTTTACGGCGCGACCTCTAGAGTGACGGGATTGCAACAAGGCCGCGGGATCGGCCTCATTTCCGTCGATATGATCGAATTTCGCAATGTCACGCTCGCCTATCGGGATCGTCCCGTTTTGCGCGGGATCGACCTCACCGTACCCGACCGCGAACTCTGCGCCCTGATCGGCGCGAGCGGCTCGGGCAAAACCACGCTTCTGAAACTCGTCAACCGCCTCCATGCGCCCGATTCGGGCGAGGTGCTCGTCGACGGTCGTCCCGTCACCGAGTTTCCGCTCGCGCGTCTTCCGGGCTTCATCGGCTATGTCGTGCAGGAGGGCGGGCTTTTTCCGCATCTGAGCGCGTCGGAAAACATCCGGCTCGCGCTCGAACTTGCCGGCAAAACCGAGGCGCTTGAGCGTCGCATCGACGAAATGCTCGAACTCGTGGGGCTCGACCCCGCGATCCATCGCGACGCCTACCCCGCGGAACTCTCGGGCGGGCAGCGTCAACGCGTGGGGATTGCACGCGCCTTCGCGCCCGAGCCTCCGATCGTGCTCATGGACGAACCGTTCTCGGCGCTCGACCCCGTGACGCGTACGAGTCTGCAGGACGCGGTCGTGCGGCTCAAGGAGGCCTTCGGCAAGACGGTGCTTTTCGTCACGCACGACATGGACGAAGCGATTCGCATGGCCGATCGGATTTGCGTTCTCGAAAACGGTCGCATCGTGCAAAACGCCGCGCCCGAAGAGATTCTGAAGCACCCGGCCACGGCGGGCGTTCGGCGCTTCATCGGGAAAGAGAAGCTCTGGCAGAACCCCGACCTCATCCGGGCCGAAGAACTGACGGCAGCCGAGTGCCCGACGATCCGCCCCGATCGCTCGGTGCGCGAGGCGCTGCGTACGATGAAGGCCTTTGAAACGGAAACGCTCTTCGTTGTTTCCGACGAGGAACGACTCCTCGGACGCGTCACCGCAAAAGACCTTCGGGCGCGCTTTTTCCTGCCGACCTCGATCGCACGCTCCGTCCGACCGGTCGAAGCCGTCGTCGAACGCTCGACCACGTTCGAAGCCATGGTCGAGCGGGAGCTCTACCGGAGCGACGCGCCGATTGCGGTCGTCGACGCGGATGAAAAGCTTCTCGGTTCGATCGAACACGCGACCTTCCTCGCGATGATGTCGCGAAGCGTCCTCCCGAAGGGTGCCGCGCAGAGCGGGGAGGCCGCATGATGTTCGATGCTTTCATTCGAGTCTTTCTCGAGCGCCGCGCGGAACTCGGCGACCTCTTCCTTGATCACCTCGGGATGACGATGGCGGCGGTCGTCGTGTCGCTTCTGATCGGCATACCGCTCGGCATCCGCATGCAGCGCTCGCGCGCGCTCGCGGGCGTCCTGCTCGGCGCGGCGAACGTGCTGCAATCGATTCCGAGCATCGCGCTTCTCGCCTTCTTCGTTCCCGTCGTCGGGATCGGCGCGCCGTCGGCGGTGCTGATGGTGATCGTCTACGCGCTCCTTCCGATTCTGAAGGGGACGTACACCGGACTCCAAGGGGTCGATCCGAAACTCCTTGAGGTCGCGCGCGGCATGGGCATGAGCGAGTGGCAGCGCCTTCGCAGGGTGTCGCTGCCGCTCGCCTTTCCCTACATCATGTCGGGCGTTCGCGTCTCGGCCGTCTCGAGCGTCGGCACGATGACGATCGCCGCCTTTGCCGGCGCGGGCGGTCTCGGCTGGTTCGTGAATGTCGGGCTCAATTCGCAGAGCACAGAACTCGTCCTTCTCGGGGCGATTCCCGCGTCGCTCACGGCGATCGGGCTCGATTTTCTGCTCGGGCGCATGGAAGCGCTCGCACGTCCGGCCAAACACGCGGAACGCCCCCGCCGGCGGTGCGAGGCGCTCCTTCTGGCGGCGGTTGCGGCCGCGCTTCTCGCGGTTCCGGTCGTTCAGGGGGTGCGTTCGGCGGCGGCCGCATCCGAGCCCCGCATCGTCGTCGGGTCGTTCAATTTCACGGAGAGCACGATCGTCGGTCATCTGGCCGCCCAACTCATCGAAGCGCGTACGGGCCTGGCGGTCGAACGACGCTTCAACCTTGGCGGCCTTCGTCTCGGTACGGCCGCTCTGGAGTCGGGCGACGTCGACATCCTGCCCGTCTATACGGGGACGGCCCTTGCCAACATCCTCAAGGAAAACGTCGACACGACCGATCCCGACACGGTCTACCGGCGTGTGGTCGACGGGATGCGCCGCTCGTACGGCGCGGCGGTCACGAAGCCCCTCGGCTTCAACAATACGTACGTGATGGCGGTTGCGGCGGAGAAGGCCCGAGCGCTCGGTCTCACGACCGTGCGGGACCTTGTGCGTGCGGCGCCGCACCTGCGGCTCGGCGCCACGGTCGACTTCATCGAGCGCGAGGACGGCCTTCCGAAAATGAAGTCGTTTTACGGCTCGGCGGATTTTACCGAAGTGCGCGGCCTCGATTCTGCGCTTCGCTACGAGGCGCTCGCCTCGGGCGAGGTCGACGTCGTGGACGGCTTCGCGACGGACGCGCTCCTCACCAAAACGCCCTCGGTGCTTTTGAAGGACGCGGACCGCATTTTCCCGCCCTACGACGCGATTTACGTCGTGCGGGGCGAACTCGAGTCGCAGCGCCC
Organism: Sutterella megalosphaeroides; assembly: GCF_003609995.1. Classification (NCBI taxonomy): domain Bacteria; kingdom Pseudomonadati; phylum Pseudomonadota; class Betaproteobacteria; order Burkholderiales; family Sutterellaceae; genus Sutterella; species Sutterella megalosphaeroides. The sequence goes on along the minus strand of NZ_AP018786.1, from coordinate 2,297,563 downwards.
CGAAGTGCTCGACGCGCTTGAGCTCCTGGCGGGGGCGGTAAGCGACGAAGACATGCGCCGCATGAACCGCGCGGTCGACGTCGAGGGGAAGAACGCCGCGGACGTTGCGCGCGAATTCCTGAGCGCTCGCGGCCTCGTATGAGTTTTTATTCGGCTTTTACGGACGGATTCCTAGAATGGGTTCCGTACGTAAAGCCAGTCAACGGAGGAAACATGTCCGAAGCCGTGGTTCTGGGCGTTCTCGTTGCGGCCGCCGCAACCTACGGACTCCTGAAATTTTTTACGTCTTTCATGCACGCGAACCGGGGCCGTTGAGGATCCCCGAGTGTTCGGAGCGTGCTCCGAGGGGTCGGAGGGGCGAACGGCGCCCTGCCGCACCCCGCCTTCGAGCGACGCCTCCTCCCGCAGCGTCGCCTTTTTTCTTTGCGGGTTTTGAGGTCCCCGATGACCGAACTGCTATTTCTCTTGGCGTGTGCGCTTTTGCTCGTGTGGCTCCTGCGGGCGCTCCTTGACGCCTGAGGGCGCGGGACGCGATGCGTCCCTTTCGCACCCCGACGAGGTTCACCATGTTTTCAACGATCGAACTTCTTTTGATTTTTCTTCTGACGCTCGCACTCCTTACGAAGCCCGTCGGCCTTTGGATGCTCCCGATGGCCGAGGGGCGTGCCCCCGCGTGCGTCCGACGCGTCGACGCAGCGTTGATGCGCTTTCTTCGCATCGACCCCGCGCACGAGCAGACCTGGGCGACCTACGCCGTGTCGCTCGTGAGCTTCAACGTGATCGGCGTTGCGGCTTTGTACCTTCTTCTGCGCGTGCAGGGGTATCTGCCGCTCAACCCGGAAGGCTTTGCGGGCATGGCGCCCGATCAGGCCTTCAATACGGCGATTTCCTTCGTGACGAACACCAACTGGCAGTCCTACGGCGGTGAAACCACGCTCTCGCCCCTTTCTCAGATGCTCGGTCTGACGGTGCAGAATTTCGTCTCCGCCGCCACCGGGATCGCGGTTGCCTTCGTCGTGATGCGCGGCATCGCCCGCTCGGAAACGCACGAACTCGGAAATTTCTGGGCTGACGTCGTGCGCATCAACTTGTGGCTCCTTCTTCCGATGAGCGTCCTCTTCGCCCTCTTTCTCGCGAGCGAAGGGGTCGTGCAGACGTGGAACGCGGCAACGACGATCGGCTCTTGGACCGACCCCGCTGCGGTTGCTTCCACGGGGCCCGTGGCGAGCCAGGAAGCGATCAAACTTCTCGGCACGAACGGCGGGGGCTTTTTCAACGTGAATTCCGCGCATCCCTTTGAGAACCCGACGGCTCTCGCGAATTTCGGCGAATGTCTCGCGATCTTCATCATTTCCGCTGGCCTTTGCTACACGTTCGGGTGCCTCGTGCGCGACACCCGTCAGGGCTGGACCGTCTGGGGCGCGATGGCCGTGATGTTCGTCGCGGCGGTGCTCGTCTTTGCCTGGTTTGAGAGCGAAGCGGGGAGCTTTGCGACGAATTTCGGCGCTGCGGCCTCGCAAATGCACCTCGAAGGGAAGGAAATGCGCTTTGCGCTTTCGCACTCGTCCCTCTTTTCGGTTGTGACCACGTCCGCGTCGTGCGGTGCGGTCAACAACATGCACGATTCGCTCTCGCCCTTGGCCGGGCTCGTGCCGACGCTTTTGATGCTGCTCGGAGAAGTCGTCTTCGGCGGGGTCGGTGCGGGCTTTTACGGGATCATGATTTTCATCGTCGTCACGGTCTTCGTGGCGGGTCTCATGGTGGGGCGCACGCCCGAGTACGTCGGAAAGAAGATCGGTGTCTCGTCGATGAAGCTCGCCTCCCTCGGGATGCTCGTCACTCCCGTCATCGTGCTTGCGGGCGTTGCGGCCTCGGTCCTATTCGATGCGGGTACGAGCTCGATCACGAACCCCGGCCCCCACGGGTTCTCCCAAATTCTCTACGCCTGGGCGTCCGCCGCGAACAACAACGGCTCGGCCTTTGCGGGGCTCAATGCCAACACCCCCTGGTACAACATCGGGCTCGGTCTGGCGATGTGGTTCGGGCGCTTCGCCGTCATCGCGGTGGTGCTCGCGCTCGCGGGCTCTTTGAGCCGGCTGCGTGCGGTGCCGCCCTCCTCGGGGACGCTCGCCACGTACGGGATCCTCTTTTGCGGACTTCTCGTCGGCGTCGTGCTCTTGGTCGGAGCGCTCACCTACGTACCCGCCCTCGCGCTCGGCGCGGCGGCCGAATACCTCATGCTCCCCGCCTTCTGATGAGAAAAAAAGATGAGTAAGAAAACCCAAAGACCGCTTTTCGACGCGGTCGTATTGAAGGAAGCACTCGGGGAAAGCTTCAAGAAGCTCGACCCCCGCGTGCAGTTGCAAAACCCGGTGATGTTCCTCGTCTACCTGGGCGCCATCTTCACGACGGCGATTGCCGCCGCGAGCTTTGCCGGGTACGGGCGCGACGACGCTTCCTTTGCGCTCCAAACGGCGCTCTGGCTCTGGTTCACGGTGCTCTTTGCGAATTTCGCCGAATCGATGGCGGAAGGTCAGGCAAAAGCCCAGGCGCGGGCCCTCAAGGGGCTTCGCAAGAAAACGGTCGCGCACCGAATCGAGAATCCCGACGCCGCGACGCTCGGGCCCGATGCCCCTTGCGTTTGCATCGATTCGACGGAACTTCGCAAAGGGGACGTCGTCCTCGTCAAGGCGGGTGAAGTCGTCCCGTGCGACGGCGAAGTGATTCTCGGGGTCGCGTCCGTCGACGAGTCGGCGATCACGGGCGAATCCGCGCCCGTTATTCGCGAGAACGGCGGAGACTTCTCGTCCGTGACGGGCGGTACGACGGTCGTCTCCGACTGGTTGGTTGTCCGTGCTGCGGTCGAGCCGGGCGAATCCTTCATCGAGCGCATGATCGCGATGGTCGAAGGGGCCAAGCGCGGGAAGACCCCGAACGAAGCGGCGCTTTCCACCTTGCTTGTCGCGCTCACAATCGTCTTTTTGCTTGTGACGGCGACGCTTCTTCCTTTCTCGGACTTTGCCGTTGCCGCAAGCGGCTCGGGCGAAGTGATCGGTTACACCGTGCTCGTGGGGCTTCTCGTCTGCCTCATCCCGACGACGATCGGGGGACTTTTGTCGTCGATCGGCGTCGCGGGGATGTCGCGCCTCATGGCTGCGAACGTCATCGCGCGTTCGGGCCGTGCGGTCGAAGCTGCGGGCGACATCGACGTCCTGATGCTCGACAAAACGGGGACGATCACGTTCGGGAACCGCCGCGCTTCGGCCTTTTACCCCGCGCCCGGGGTCGCACGCGAAATGCTCCTCGAAGCGAGTTTCCTGGCGTCGCTCGCCGACGATACGCCCGAAGGGAAGTCGATCGTCGAACTCGCCCGCTCGGAAGCGAACGCTCGCTGGGCGAACGAACTCCCGAAGGGTGCGGCCTTCGTTCCCTTCTCGGCCCAGACGCGCATGTCGGGAGTGAACCTCCCCGACGGGCGTGAAATCCGCAAAGGCTCCCCCGACGCACTTCGCTCGCTCGTTGCGCAATGCGGCAAGACCTTGCCGCGCGAAACGGACCGTCAGGTCGATGCGGTGGCCTCGCGCGGCTCGACCCCTCTTGTCGTTGCCGTCAACGGTCGGGTGCTCGGTGTCGTCGAACTCAAGGACATCGTGAAGCCCGGAATTTCGGAGCGCTTCGCGGACCTGCGTCGCATGGGGATCAAGACCGTCATGATCACGGGCGACAACCACCTCACGGCCGCTGCGATCGCGAGCGAAGCGGGCGTCGACGACTTTCTCGCCGAAGCGACGCCGGAGTCGAAGCTCGCAGCCATTCGCCGCTACCAGAAGGAAGGGCACCTCGTTGCTATGACGGGCGACGGCACGAACGACGCGCCCGCGCTCGCGCAGGCCGACGTGGCGGTTGCGATGAATTCCGGGACGAACGCCGCGAAAGAGGCGGCGAACATGGTGGACCTCGACTCGAGCCCGACGAAATTGATCGAGGTCGTGCGGGTCGGCAAGCAAATGCTCATGACGCGCGGGTCGCTCACGACCTTTTCGCTCGCAAACGACATCGCAAAGTATTTCGCCATCATCCCCGCGGCCTTCTCCGGGGTCTACCCGGGGCTTTCGGTCCTCAACGTGATGCACTTGGCAAGCCCCGCTTCGGCGCTTTTGTCCGCCGTGATTTTCAACGCGCTCGTAATCGTCGCTCTCATTCCGCTCGCGCTCAAGGGGGTTCGGTACCGCACGGCGCCTGCCGCGGAACTCCTGCGGCACAACCTCCTCGTCTACGGGTTCGGGGGCGTCGTGATTCCGTTTGCCGGCATCAAGGCGATCGACCTTCTGATTTCGGGTCTGGGCTTGGTTTGACGAATTGCAAAGGAAACAACGTATGAACACCATGCGAACCGAAGAAACGACGGGTGCGCGCTCCGAAGCGAGCGCCCTCTCGGCGGGCGCTGCGCTCGGCAAGGCGCTCGGGATCTTCCTCTTTCTGAGCGCGGTTTTGGGGCTAGGCTACCCGGCGCTCGTGACGGGCGTCGCTCAACTCGTCGTGCCCGAGAGCGCAAACGGGAGCGTCGTGCGCGTCGACGGGCGTCCCGTGGGATCGCGCCTCATCGGACAGAATTGGACCGATTCGGGGCTCTTCGAAGGCCGACCTTCGGCGGTCGACTACAATGCCAAGGGTTCGTCGGGGAGCAACCTCGCGATGACGAATCCCGAACTTGCCCGGTTGATGACGGAGCGGGCCGAGCGTTGGCAGCGCCTCACGGGCTCCGCGGCCCCCGTTCCCGCCGAGCTGCTCGCGGCCTCGGGCTCGGGGCTCGACCCCGACATTTCGCTTTCGGCCGCGCTCTACCAGATTCCCCGGGTCGCCCGCACGAGCGGGCTCGCCCCCGAACGGCTCGAAGCGCTCGTGCGCGAGACGGCGCGCGAACCTTTCCTGGCCATGGGGCCCGAGCCCCTCGTGAACGTGCTGGAATTGAACCTGCGCGTTGCGGATGCGGCGGGAAAGATGCTCGAAAGCTTCGCAACGCACGAAGCGACTGCGGCGAGAGAAGCGTCCCGGCCGTCCGAGCCGTCTGAACCGCTTGACGGCGTCGATTCGACCGCCCGCGGTTCCTGATCCACTTTTTTCGGAGTCCCACCCCCGATGAGCGACGACCTGAGGCCCAATCCCGAGGCCATGCTTTCCGAGGCGCGCAAGCACCGCCGCGGCAAACTGCGTCTTTTTCTCGGCATGGCGCCCGGCGTGGGTAAAACCTACGCCATGCTCTCCGAGGCGCACCAACGGCGCGCGGCGGGCTACGACGTCCTCATCGGGTGGGTGGATACGCACAAGCGCAAGGAAACGGACGCGCTGACGCGGGGTCTTGAGATCCTTCCGCGCCTGCGCGTCAAGCGCGGTCCCGTCGTCGAAGAAACGCTCGACCTCGATGAGATTCTCCGCCGGCGCCCCTCCGTCGCGGTGATCGACGAGATGCCGCACAGCAATCCGCCCGGATCGCGCCACGCGAAGCGCTGGCAGGACATCGAAGAGCTTCTCGAAGCGGGGATCGACGTCTGGAGCGCCCTCAACATCCAGCATTTGGAAAGCCTCAACGACGTGGTCGAGCGGGTGACGGGCGTGGCCGTCACCGAGACCGTCCCCGACCGCATTTTCGACGAGGCGGACGAAGTGCGCCTCATCGATCTCCCGCCCGACGACCTGCTCGTGCGCCTCAATGCGGGGAAGATCTATTTGCCCGAGGTGGTCGAGCGGGCGCGCGACGCGTACTTCCGCCGCAGCAACCTGATTGCGTTGCGCGAACTGGCGCTTCGCATCATGACGAGCCGCATGGAGACGCAGATCCGCACCGAGCGGCGCCGCTCCACCCGCCGCTCGATCGACGACACGGGATTCGGCCTTCTCGTCGTGCTTGAAAGCGTTTCGGAGAGCGCCGTTCGCGAAGCGGCCCGCATGGCGCGCTCGCTCTCGTCGCCCTGGCACGTCGTCTGGATGGAGTCGGGGCGAAAGTTCGCCTCGAACCCCGAAGTCGAAGCGCTTCTGCGCTTTGCGGGCGAATTGGGGGCGAAGGTCGACGTGCTCGCGGGCACCTACGCGGACGAAGTGAGCCGCTACGCGCGCGAACACAACCTCTCGCTCGTCGACGTCGTGGCCGCGAACCGCTGGATCGAGGAGGCGAGGCGCCGCGCGCTGCGCCGAAGCGCCCCCGAGCTGCATCTGCTCGAACTCTCCCGCCGCGGCGATGCGACGGGTCCCATCGCGCTTTTCAAAGACGTCTTCGGAGAATTTCGCCCGGGGTTCGACGGGTACGTGCAGGCGGTGGTGATCGTCCTACTGACGCTGGGGCTCCTTTTGCCGCTTACCTCGGTGATGGAGCCCACGAACCACGCGATGCTTTATCTGCTCGGCGTGCTCTTTTGCGGGATTCGCTACGGGAGCGGTCCGGCCGCGCTCGCGGCCGTTCTCTCGGTGTTGGCGTTCGACATCTCGATCGTGCAACCGCGCTGGTCCTTTGCCGTGAGCGACACGCAGTACCTCATCACCTTCGCCGTGATGCTGATCGTGGGTCTTGCGGCCGGGCAGCTTGTCGCTCACCGACAGCGCCTTGTGAAGTCGATCAACGAGCGCGAACACCAGACGCGAATGCTCTTTGACGCGGCGCGCGAACTCTCGGGTGCGGTCCTTGAAGAGGACGTCTATGCGGTGCTGCGCGGGAGGCTTCACCGCCACATGAATGTCGAAAGCGAATACTGGCGCCCGACCGCCTCGGATGATCCCGAAGAGGAGCGCACCGAAGGCGACTGGGAGTTGGAGAGGATCGACGCCTCCCTTTCTCGGGTCGACCCCGCCGTCGTGCGGTGGTGTTTCGACCACGGGGGCGAAGCGGGTGCGGGAACGCAAACGCTCTCTTCCTCCCCGTACCGCTACGTCCCCCTCATGTCGGGCGGGCACGTGAGGGCGGTCATGGTCGTGAGTTTCTCAGAGCCCGCGGACGGCACCGGCATTCGCCTTGTCGAAGCGCTTGCAGCGCTCGGGGCGCTGACCCTTGAGCGCATCGCCTCGGGCGAAGAAGCCCGTAGGGCACTCGTTTCGATGGAAGCCGAGCGCATGCGCTTCACCCTCATTCAGTCGCTCTCCCACGATCTGAGAACCCCGATCACGGGCTTTCGACTCGCGAGCGAAGAGCTCTGCGCCTCCGCGGAGCAGCTCGTTGCGTCCGAGCCGAACCGTCGGGACGCGGCGCTCGAGCGCAAAATTCTTGAGGACTCCGAAAACCTCCGAGCCGACGCCGTGCGCATGGAGCGCTTGGTCGGAAACCTCCTGGAGATGGCGCGCCTTCAGTCGGGGCGCATCAAACTCAACCTCAACTGGATTCCCGCCGAGGAGCTTTTCGGAATCGGCATTTCGGAGTTGGGCGAGAGGCTCGACCGTTACGTCGTGACGGTCGAGGTCGAACCCGACTGCCCGCTCGTCTATTGCGACGAAGTGCTCATGGTGCGGGTGCTTGCGAACCTCCTGGACAACGCCGTGAAATACACTCCCGCGGGCACGCACATCGTCTGCAGCGCCGTGCGTCGCGGCAATTCCGTCGTCCTCGGCGTGGCCGACAACGGGCCGGGGTTGCCGCAGGGGAATCCCCAGAGGCTCTTTGATCCCTTCCGGCGCGGGCAGAAAGAATTCAACGTGACGGGCGTGGGCCTCGGGCTTGCCATCTGCCGCACGATCGCCCGCGCACACGGGGCGGAGATTTTCGCAACGACCTCCGGCATGGGCGGTGCCGCCTTTACGGTTGTTCTTCCCCACGTTCCCGTCGAGACGCTCGACAATGAGGAGACGGTGTTGGGCGACGAAGACGAGCCGATCGAAGCTCTCGAATCTCACGAATCGCTCGAACCGTCCGAGATCGCTCAACCCGATCAGTCGCCCGCACCCGCAAAAGCCCCCGAGGAGCCCCGCGCATGACCGAAACGAATACCGCCGCCGAACCGCATGCCGTCGTCGTCGAAGACGAACCCGCCATCGCCCGCTTCGTGGAAGAAGCCCTGAGGCGCGAAGGTTTTACGACCGAGTCCGCCGGGACCCTCCGCGAGGGACTGCGCGCCGTGCGCCTGAGCCGCGCGGACCTGCTGATCGTCGACCTGGGCCTTCCCGACGGGGACGGCTCCGAAATCATCGCCCGCGCGCGCGCCGAATCGGCCGTGCCGATCATCGTCCTTTCGGCTCGTACGGAGGAAGCCCAGAAAGTGAAGGCGCTCGACCTCGGTGCGGACGACTACCTCACGAAACCCTTCGGGATGGCGGAACTTCTCGCTCGCGTGCGCGCGCAGATGCGCCGCCGGGGGCTTACGGCGGTGGCGGGCGCCGACGGCTCGGTGGTGCATATCGGAGACGTCGAGGTGGATCTCGCCGCCCGCACGGTTAAGAAGCGAGGCGAATCCGTTCACCTCACAAAGCTCGAATTCCGTTTGCTGCAGGTCCTCGTCGAATCGCGCGGCAAGGTCCTTACGCAACGCGTCCTCTTGCAGCAGGTCTGGGGGTCGCCCTATGCGGACCGGCCTCACTACCTTCGCATCTACATGCAGCACCTGCGTACGAAGCTCGAAGACGATCCCGCGCGCCCGAAGTGGTTCGTGACCGAAATCGGCGTGGGCTACCGCCTGGCGGTGTGAGAAACGATTCGCACGAAAGCAGGAAAAAGAGAAAGGCCTCGCTTCCGGGAAAGCGAGGCCTTTTGCGATTTCGGTCTCGCGGCGCTCCCTCGCCGGGAGGTATGCGCCGAGTCCGACGGATCGAGCGAGATTAAGCTTGGAAGTTGAGGCGCGCTTCGAGGAAGCTAACCATCTGGTAGCGCGTCACGAGTTCGCGCGTGTAGAGGATCTTCCCGAGGTAGAGTTCGCTCTTGCGGAGAGACACCGACTCGGCGTTCGACTGCACGAGGTAGTCGCTTTGCGCCTTGTCGAGGAGCGTGAGGAGCGCCTGAGCGCGTTCGGTCGTGAAGTCCGCCTTGAGACGATTGAGTTCGGCGGAAATCTGCTTGAGATTTTCGGCCATGAGCCCCGTCATCGCGGAGTGGCTGTTCTTCACGTAGTTTTCCGTGACGCTCACCTGGTCGCGCAGACCGTGGGCGAGATCCTTCATCGCGGAGTAGGAGCGGTAGTAGAAGTTGCGCGCGTCGCGGTCGGCCTTGGTGCCCTGGTAAAGCGCCATGCGGTAGTAGTTGCCGCGGGCAACGGACACTTCTTCGAGAAGATCGACGGCCGCGTCGCGGCAGTCCGTGAGCTTCTGAGCGTCGGCGACGAGGAAGGCGTCGATCGAGTCGGCAAGGAGCTCGATCGTGCGGGCGCGCTCGACGGGAATCGCTTCCTTGAGGAGCGTGCGGATCGTTTCGACGTCGCCCCCGGCGATGCCTTCGTCTTCTTCGATCGACTTTTCCTTTTCCTTTGTGAGGAAGTTCGTCTTGATGATGACGACAAGGGCCACCACCATGCCGGCGATCATGAGACCCATGCCGAAGGTCTGGAAAAGAAGCGTCACGACCGCGCAGAGCGTGGCGGCGGAAAGCGCCGTCATGAACCAGCCCGAAATCACGGTGAGAACGCCCGAGATGCGATAGACGGCGCTTTCACGGTCCCAGGCGCCGTCGGCAAGCGACGAGCCCATCGCAACCATGAAGGTGACGTACGTGGTCGAGAGCGGAAGCTTCAGGCTCGTAGCCGACGCGATGAGGGCCGCGGCGACGACGAGGTTCACGCAGGCGCGGATTTCGTCGAACGGAAGTTCGCGTTCGCCCGGCTGCAGGGTCTTTTTCTTGTAGCGCGAGCCGATCCCTTCGAGCACGGACTCGGGGAGGAACTGACGGATGAGCGTGTTGGCGTTAAGCGACGCACGAACGAGCACGCGGGCGGGCAAGGACGAGCCGAACTGCTCGCGACCGCCGCGAGTCGACGAGGAAAGGTTCACCGACGTGCGGATGACGCGGTGGGCCTTCTTCGAGCAGTAAAGCGTCACCACCATCACGAGGCCCGAAGCGACGAGCCAGCCCGTCGAGGCGGCGAAGGGTTCGCGAAGACCTTCCATCGTAAAGACGGCGGGGTCGGCACCGGGCGCCGCGCTGAAGATGTGCCAGGAGTCAAGAGCCGCAAGCGGCACGCCCACGAAGTTGACGAGGTCGTTGCCGGCAAAGGCAAACGCCAGCGAGAACGTCCCCGCAAGGATCACGTAACGGAGCACGTTCGTGTTGAAGAACGTGATGAGGGCCTGGAAGACGACCGTGAAACCGATGAAGCAACTCCAGAGGATGAGGTCGGAATTGTCCTTCAAGAAGGCGAGTCGCTCGGGCGTCATGAAAGAAGCCCCCTTGGCGCCCTTCATGATGAGGAAGTAAAAGAGCGACGTCATCGCAATGCCGCCGAAGAGCCCCCCGAGGTAGCGGTAGGCTTTTTCGTAGCGGAAGGAGAAGACGAGACGCAGGAGGAACTGCACCACGAGACCCGCCACGAAGGCCACCGCCACCGAGACGAGAATCGCCATGATCATCGAGAGCGCTTTGCCGCTGTTGACGTAGGCGCCGATGTCGGCCAGGGGTTCGCCCGCCTGCCAGATCTTCCAGAAGGCGAGGGTCGCCGTTGCGCCGAGGAGCTCGAAGATGATCGACACCGTGGTCGACGTCGGAAGCCCGAGCGCGTTGAAGAGGTTCAGAAGGAGAACGTCCGCGACCATGACGGCGCAAAAGACCACCATCACGTCGTTGAAGGTGAACTTTTCGGGCATCAGCACGCCCGAGCGGGCGACTTCCATCATGCCCGAGGAGAAGGTCGCGCCGAGCAGCACGCCCGCCGCGGCGACCGTGAGCACGATGCGGAAGGGGGCCGTGCGCGAACCGACGGCGCTGTTGAGGAAGTTGACGGCGTCGTTGCTCACGCCGACGAAGAGGTCGAGCACGGCGAGAAGGCCGAGAAGACCGAGAGCTGTCAAAAGAAACGGATCCATGGGAGGTACTGCTCCGAGTAAGAGGCTCCCGAATGGTAGTGGTCGAATATGACAACTTTATGACAGAACTGTGACATTCGCGGAAACACCCCCGAAAAACCGTCGTAAACATCCTCGAAGATCGAAAAACGATGACGAATGGATGACAAGGACGTTGCGTCCCCGAGCGAAAGAAAGCCCGTCGGACACGCGGGTCGGACGGGCTTCGCGGAGCGGAAGTGTGTCAAAAACGCTTCAGCGGGGGTCGCTTTCGCGGGATCGCGTCTCGGGCGCTTCGGGAAGCACTTCCCGAGGGGCGGAGCCCTCCGAGTCGGTCGACTCCGCCGAGGATGCTTCGGGAGCAGCCTTAGCGGCCTCGGCGGCTTCTGTGGCTTCTGCGGCCTGCGGCGGGCGCTTTCCGAGCGCCGTCAGCAGAACGTTTCCCGCGTATTCCACCATGGCGCGCATCTCGCGCATCCACTCGGAAATCTTTCGAGGGACGGCTTTGACGAGCGTCCGACTCTCTTCGGGCGACGTGAGGTAAAGCCCCCCGAGCGCAACGAGTACGAGAACGCCGAAGGCAAGAAGCAACGCCCCCGCAAGAAGTACGAGCGCTGCTCCCGCGGCAAGGAGCAGCAAGCCCCCGAGACCCCGAATGCCGGTTTGAAAAATCGTCACGGGGGTAACCTCAGAGTACGCGCCGGTGCTGCCAGAGGTGCACCGTCAAAAGGGCCGTGAAGACGCCGCCCAAAACGACGTGCGCGGCGGTACCGCGAACGGCAAGTGCGGCAAGACTTCCTGCAAAGCCCGCGAGCATCAAGCGGTTTTGCGTGACGCGTCGTGCGCGACCGCCCTTCTTGACGTCGGGCGCAAGGAAGGGACTGAGTCCGTCGAGAATGCGCCCGCCCGCGGGCTCGATCAGGTGCTCGACGCGATCGAGCATTTCGGCTCCCGCTTTGAGAGCGGAAAAGCAACTGCAGGAGGTTTCACTCGCGGCGTCGCACGAGGCTTCGGCAGCTTCCGTCGAAACCAACGCTTCGCGGCTCGCGAGGAACCACTCCGCCGCCTCAAGGAGCGTCCGGGCGTCGGTCTTCTCCGTATCCCAGGTGACAAGCAAACTCCCGACCCGAGGGTTGATCGTGACGCCGGTGATCCCGTCCATGTTGCGGACGGTTTCAACGAGCGACTCGACCTCGTCGGTTGCAAGCCCCCGGAGCGCCTCGTGGCGCAGTCGGGCGCGGCCGGGCGTGAGCGAACGGACGGATTCGTAAATCGTCATGGCGAATCTCCTTTACGTACGGGCGACGACCGGAGCGTCGGCGGCGGCAACGGTCGGAGCAAGTTTCGCTTCGATGTCGCTCACCGTCGAACGCACGTTCGACGTGATGTCTTCGATCGCGTGCGCAAGCGACCGACGCGGCTCGAGCGGCTCGACGGGCGAGCGCATCGCGTTGAGGCAAACGCCGATCGTCGTGGCGTTGTGCAAAAGCGCACCCGCCGCGGGCGTGAGCGTCCCCGTAAGACCCCCCGCGAGAAACGCGGTGTTGAGCCCGACGGAAAGCGTGAAATTCTGCTTCACGCGGCGCATGGAGGCTTTCCCGAGGTCGATTGCGGTAACGAGGTCGCTCAGACGGTTTTCGGTGAGCACGACGTCCGCCACTTCCTGGGCGATGTCGGTCCCGTCGCGCAGCGTCACGCCCACGTGGGCGGCGGAAAGCGCGGGCGAATCGTTGATGCCGTCCCCGACCATGAGGACTTTGGCGCCCGAGCGCTTGAGCGCCTCGACGTGCTTTGCCTTGTCTTCGGGGAGCACCTGCGCGCGGAAGTCGTCGAGCCCGAGCGACTCGGCCACGTGGCGCGCGGTGCGTTCGCCGTCGCCCGTGAGCATCACGATTTTGCGAATGCCGCTCTCGCGCAGTCGCGCAATCGTTTCGCGGGCTTCTTCGCGTATGGGGTCTTCGATCCCGAGAACGCCCGCAATGCGTCCGCCCACGGCCATGTAGAGAATCGACTTCCCTTGGTCGGCAAGCGTCGCCACGGCCGCATCGGCGGGCGTGACGTCGACCCCTTCGTCGTCCTCGACGAAGTGACGGCTCCCGAGCACGACCTTTTCGCCCCGCACCGCGGAGCAGATGCCGTGCGCGGCGATGTAGCGCACTTCGGTGTCGTGCGGCTCGTCGTCGTGAAAGAGCCCTTCGGCGGTGGCGGCACGCACGACCGCGCGCGAGACGGGATGCGGGAAGTGCTCTTCGAGGCAGGCTGCAAGGCGCAGAATCGAATCGCGGTCGTAGTCGGGCGAAAGCGGCACGACGTCGGAGAGCACGGGCGCGGCCGAGGTGAGGGTGCCCGTCTTGTCAAAGACCACGGTGTCGACTTCGGAGAGCGCTTCGAGGAACCGGCCGCCCTTCACGAGCACGCCCTTTTCGGTGCCGGTACGCATGGCGGTGAGAATCGCAAGCGGAGTCGCGAGTCGGAGCGCACACGAGTAGTCGACAAGCAGCACGGAGGCCGTGCGCGTGAGGTCGCGCGTCACGAGGAAAACGAGCCCCGCGAGAAGCAGGTTGTAAGGGACGATCGCGTCGGCGAGGCGCTCTGCCTTCCCTTGAATCCCCGCCTTGGCGGCTTCGGAATTTTCGATGAAGCGCACGATCTTCGAGAGGCGCGAGCGGTCGCCGCGGGCGGTCGGGCGAATGTCGATTTCGCCGTCTTCGACCACGGTCCCCGCAAAGACGCTCCCGCCCGTCGTGCGGTGCACGGGGAGGGGCTCGCCCGTCATCGTCGCCTGATTGACGGCGGCATCCCCGGCAAGCACCACGCCGTCGACGGGAATGACGGAGCCTGAACGCACGACCACGACGTCGTCGTCCGAAAGTTCGGAAAGCGGAATCGAGCGGACCTTGCCTTCGGAGCGGATCCAGACGCGGTCGACCTTGATCGCAAGCTGATCGGCAAGCGACGCGAGCGACTTCTTGCGGGTGTAATTTTCAAGCATCTCGCCGAGGCCAAGCAGAAGCACGAGAAGCCCCACCGTACGGAAGTCGCGCCGCAAAAGCGAAATGAGAATGGCCGCGCCGTCGAGCACTTCGACGTTGAGTCGACCGTGCATGAGCTCCTTCGCGGCGTCGACGAGACGCGGAATCGCGCCGAGCACGGCGTTTGCCGTGTTGACGAGCATCGGGAGCATCGGGCGCAGGAAGACGTAGCGCGCAAGCGGCGCGAAGTCGAGTTCCGCCGAGGCGTCGTTTTCATCCGCAACCGAAGCCGCAGCGGGAACCCCCGCGGGCGCGGCCTGAAGAGCCCGAGCACCCCGAGCGCCGGCGCGTCCGAGCGGCAACGCGTGCGCGAAAAGCGCCTTGATGCGGTCGATCAGTTCGAGAATCGGCATATGCGCGAAGCCCCGAACGAGCGTCTCGACGAAGCGCCCGATGCGGGTGCGCGCGGGTTGCGGGGCGCCCGCCGTCGCACCGGGTTCGGTGCCTTCGGCCGGAATCCAGCGTTCCGTGCTCGGAAGCGTTTCGCGAACGAGCGTCGCCGCATCGGCGTGAAGGAGCTTGCGGGCGTCGTCGCGCGCTTTTTCGCGCAGCGCCTCGTTGTCCGCGCTCGTGCGCGGCTGACGGCGCCGAACGGGCGGCACGCGCTTCAGCGATTCGAAGTAAAGGTACGTGCGGGTTTTCGCCGCGGCGCTCGCAACCGTGAGGACGACCGAGCCCGTGCGGGCGTTGACGGTAACGCCCGTCACGCCCTCGATGGCGGCCACCTCGTCGGCAAGCAATGCGGCCGACGCACGCGTGAGCGTACTCGTTGTCTTCCAACGTTCGCGCGTGCCGGCCGCATGAACAAGTTCGAAATTCATAATGCACCCGACGCCCGGGGCGCACGCGGCGCTCCGGGCGGAGAAAGTCGGCGGAAAAAGCCGGGGCGCGCGCAGGGCGCGCCTCGGGACTTAGTCGCAGGCGTAAGGAAAAGAGCCGGAAAGAGTCGGAAAGAGCCCGGCTCGATCAGCAGGCGGGCGTCACGGCGGGAGCGGGCTTCGCTTCAACCGTTTCGGCCGCTTCGGGCGCGGCGGCTTCGGCGGCCGCGGCTTCACGCAGTTCCGCGGCTTCGCGGCGTTCCTGGGCCTTCACCTGGGCTTCGGCGACCACGTCGGCGAGGTCTTCCTTCACGCCTTCGACGGCGGCAAGCGCCTTTTCGCGTAGCTCCAGACCGCCCGAGACGAGGTCGGCCGCAAGGGGCTTGATGTTGAGCTTGCCGCGGGAAATCGCGCAGGCGCCGAGCGCGCCGACCACCACGCCGCCGAGGAAGATGAGACCGTATTTCGTCGTTTCGTTCATGTTTTTAGATTCCTAGCGAGAGTTCAACGCGAAGTATTCGATGCGGGAGCAAAAAGGGGCGGTCGTCCGCACGTCCGTTTTGCCCGAAGGCGCCGACGGTAGGCGTTGACACATCCGTCGGTTTGCATGACTTGAAAATTCATTTTAGGGCGTCGTCGCCTGCGGAAGAAGCTCAAACGCGAAAAAGGACGAAAAAGAACGCAACGGAGCGGCAGGACGCGGGAAAAAACGAAAACGGAAGGTGTAAAAACACGAACGCCCTTTTGACCGGGGTCGGTCGAAAGGGCGTTCGGTGAGCGTCGGGATGTCGACGTCCTTCGGCGTATCGGAATCGCTCAGTGCACGTCGCGCATGCGAACGAGCTTCGCGAAGGCCGCCTTCATGTCGACGGCCACGAGCGAACGGCGCATTTCGTAGAGTTCGCGGTAGGCGCGCGAGCGTGCGGCGTCGGGCTCGAACGCGCCCGAAGGCGTGATCGCCGCGGCGAGCGCTTCGCGAAGCGGCGCCGGATCCTCCGCTTCGCCGCCGAGGCCGCCTGTCGCCCAGGCGCCGAAGATGCAGTTCGTGAGCACGGCGCCGCCCGGGTTCTTGAAGCGCACGATGTTCGCTTCAAGCATGTCGGACTTGATCTGATTCCAGAGGTCGTCGCGCGAACCTCCTTCCGTCACGGTGATGCGGGTGAGGTCGACCCCCGCCTTGCGGTAGTTGTCGGCAAGCCCGATGTAGTCGTACCCGATCGCCTCGAGCACGGCGCGCCACATGACGAACTGATCGTCGTCCATCGTCATGTTGAGGAAGCACCCCGAGGCGTCCTTCTCGTCGCCGTTGCCGCCCGTGAGGTAGGGGAGAAAGAGGACGCCCCTCGAGCCCGCGGGCACTTTCGCAGCGCCCTCGGAGAGTTCGCGGTAGTAGTCGCCGTTCCCTTCTTCGCGGCAGACGTGGTCCTTGAACCAGCGAAGGGCGAGCCCGCCCGTACGCACGAACCCCCAGTAGAAGTACGTGTCGGGAAGGGTCCCCGAATTGAAGACGAGCCCCATGCCGGGCTTCGAGAGTTCGGGGACGATCCCGTCCGTCGAAACGCAGAACATGGCGCAGGTGCCCGCGACGTCCACCCCCTGGTTGGCTTCGAAAATGCCCGAGCCGAGCATCGACTGCATCGTGTCGCCCGCACCGGCGAGAATCGGAATGCCCGCGGGAAGACCCGTTTCGCGGGCGACGGCCTCCGAGAGCCCCCCGACGCGGTCCCAGGGCTTCAAAATCCGGGGCATGTAGGCGGGATCGATCCCGAGGATTTCGAGCTGCTCGGGCGACCAGCGCTTTTCCTTCACGTCGTAGCCGAGCCCCCAGCCCGACATGGCGCCCCAGTCGATGAAGGCGTCTTCGGCCGCAAGGCCCGCGAGGTGCATGAGGATGTAGGGAGCGTTGTGCACGAACTTCACGCCCTTTTCGCGGAACCCTTCGTGCTTGCGCAGGAACCAGCGCGCGAACATCGCGGGAAACATGGGGCTCGCTTCCGGGTTGCCCGTTTCGCGCCCCCAGATCTCGAGCCCGCGCGCGTTGAGCGCTTCGACGTCGTCGGTCGTGCGGCTGTCGAGGTAGTTGATGTACGGCGTGACGGCGCGGCCTTCGCGGTCGATGCCGACGATCCCGCAGATGATCCCGTCGCCCATGACGGAAGCAATGTTCGCAGGATCGCGCCCGGCCGCGCGCAGATCGTCAACCACGCCCTTCATGCACTCGAGCGTCACCGCCACGTAATTGTCCGCATCCATTTCCACCCAGCCCGGATGCGGATAGCGCAGGGTCGTCGGAAGGCTGCGGGTCGCTACGGGTTGGAAATTGCCGTCATAAACCGCCACCTTGACGCTCTGCGTGCCGGCGTCAAAGCCCATGTACAACTTCTCGTTCTTATCCATCTCTGTAAACCCTGGAAAATGAGAGACCCTGCGGGATGCCCGGGGGTGGAAAAGCAGAATTTTATCAGGGGATTTGCCTAGAGCGAAGCCCTTTGCGGGCGACTTTTCCGTGCGATCGTCGGGCGAGCCGTCCCGCCTGCGGACGTTCGAACGCAAACCCCGTTGAACTCGCTGGTTTTCAAGGGAAATTCGTACGCTTCCCGAATCCCGTCGGCCCACGGGCACCCCCGCATGGCCCGCGGCAAACGTCGGGTAAAATAGGGGCCTTTCGAGGGGTGCTTGCCCGCCGAATGTCAGTCGCGGCGGGCTTTCCGGCGTTTTTCGGGGCGGCGGCGTCGAGCGGCGTCGTGCAAACCCTCGCGGTCGACCCGGAAGCTTTCCAAAACGAGCGCCCGGGTGTGTTTCAAGGTGGTCAAGTGGTAAAGAAGACGAGGGCAGAGGATTACGACGTCGGTTCCATTCGCGTGCTCAAAGGGCTTGAGCCCGTCAAGCAGCGTCCGGGCATGTACACGCTCACCGACAATCCCCTTCACATCGTGCAGGAAGTCATCGACAACGCGAGCGACGAAGTGCTCGCCGGGTTCGGGACTCGGATTTCGGTGACGTTGCGCGCCGACGGCGGCGTGACGGTCGAAGACAACGGGCGAGGCATTCCCACGGGGATGCACCCCGAAGAGCACGCGCCTGTCGTCGAACTCGTTTTCACGCGACTGCATGCGGGCGGGAAGTTCGCCAAGGCGGACGGCTCGGGTCCCTACTCCTTCGCGGGGGGGCTTCACGGCGTGGGCGTCTCGGTGACGAACGCCCTCTCGACGCGACTCGAAGTGACGGTCTGGCGCGACGGGCGCGAGGCGAACCTCGCGTTCGAGGACGGGTTCGTCGTCGACCCCTTGTCCGACAAAAAGAGTTCGCGCCCGAAGTCGCAGACGGGTACGCGCGTTACCTGCTGGCCCGACGCCAAGTATTTCGACAGCCCCGTCGTGCCCGAGGCGGCGCTCGTGCGGCTTCTGCGCTCGAAGGCCGTGCTCCTTCCGGGGTGCGAGGTCGTCTATTCGAACGAAAAGACGGGTGAAACCCAAACGTGGAAGTACGAAGGGGGTCTGCGCGAATACCTCCTTTCGGAATTGCGCGCCGATCCCCTCGTGGAACCCTTCGAGGCGTCCGGGTACGCCGACGAAAATACGGAGGGCTTCGCTCCGGGCGAAGGCGCCGCCTGGGTGCTTGCCTGGACGACCGAAGGGCCGCTCACGCGCGAAAGCTACGTGAACCTCATCCCGACCCCGCAGGGAGGCACGCACGAGTCGGGCTTGAAGGACGGGCTCTTTCAGGCCGTCAAAACCTTCATGGAAATTCACGGCCTTCAAACGAAGGGAGTGAAGGTGCTGGCCGAAGACGTCTTCGGGCGCGCGAATTTCGTCCTTTCGACGAAGTCGCTCGATCCCCAATTCCAGGGGCAGACCAAAGAAAAGCTCACGAGCCGCGACGCCTTGAAGCTCGTCTCGAATTTCGTGCGCACGCAGTTCGAATTCTGGTTGAACGACCACATCGAAGACGGCAAAAAGCTCGTCGAACACATTGTGAGCGTCGCGCAGGCGCGTCAGCGGCAGGCCTCAAAATACGAAAAACGCAAGAGTTCGACCGTGGCGGTGCTGCCCGGCAAGCTCACCGACTGCGAAACGGACGACATCACCCGAAACGAGCTTTTCATCGTCGAAGGGGACTCGGCCGGGGGCTCCGCCAAGGCGGGCCGCGACAAGGAATTCCAGGCGATTCTTCCCCTGCGCGGGAAGATTCTCAACACGTGGGAAGTCGACTCGGACGAACTGCTCGGCTCCGACACGATCCACGACATCGCGCTCGCGATCGGGGTCGATCCGCACCCGAAAGAGGGTGACCCCGATTTGAAGGGGTTGCGCTACGGGAAGATCTGCATTCTCTCGGACGCCGACGTCGACGGCTCCCACATTCAGGTGCTCCTTCTCACGCTCTTTTACCGGCACTTTCCGAAATTGATCGAGCTCGGCCACGTCTATGTGGCGATGCCGCCCCTTTACCGCGTCGACGCGCCGAAAAAGGGTCGCAAGAAGGACCGCAAGATCTACTGCCTCGACGATCGGGAGCTCACCCGAACGCTCGACGCGCTCAAAAAGGAAGGCTTCCGCGAGGACGAACTCAAGGTCTCGCGCTTCAAGGGGCTCGGTGAAATGCAGGCCGAACAGCTTGCGGAAACGACGCTCAACCCCGATACGCGCCGACTCCTTCCCGTGTCGCTCGGCGATATGGACGAAGCGGTCACGCGATCCGTGATGCACCTCCTGATGAGCGGCAATCAGGCCAACGGCCGCCGCGAATGGATGGAAGCCTACGGCGACCGCGCCGAAACCGACGTCTGAGGAATATCGACATGGGCAAGAAGAAAACCGTTCCGGTGTACGACTTTACGGGCGACCTCTTCGGCGAAGAGGTGCGGATTCCGTGGAATGACGGCGCACTCGAAAAACTGAAGGCCGAGCGCCTTGCGGAGGAACGCAAGGCGGCCGCCGCGCAAAAGCGCACGCGCCGCGCGAGCGCCGAACGCGAAACCGAAAGCGTCCCCGACGGGCTCCTCTTTGCGGACGTGCTCGAAGCAGTTGCGCCCGTGAAGGTTGCTCCCAAGGCCGCTCCGAAGACCGTCGCGAAGGCGCTCGCGAAGACGCCGCCGAAGACGTCGGACGCCGCCGAAGCGCTCGTTGCTCCCGTCTCCGCCCCTGCCGACGCGGCCGACATGCCGTCCGCCCCGGACGTCCCGCAGGCGCCCGAGGTTGACCGCAAGGTGGAAGCCGTCGAAGCCGCCGAACCCGTTGCAAAGGCCGAAGCTCCGGTCGAGCCCGAAGATTCCGAAGGCGATCTCCCGGGCAACTCCCCCGTGGCGCAGGCGATGACGGGCGACACGGAAGAAAACGGTGCGTTGATGCTTGCTCGCTACGCTTCGCGCGCCTATCTCGAATACGCGATGTCGGTTGTGAAAAGCCGTGCGCTCCCCGAAGTCTCCGACGGGCAAAAGCCCGTGCAGCGCCGCATCCTGATCGACATGGACCGCATGGGGCTCCGTTACGAAAACCGCCCCGTGAAGTCCGCCCGCGTCGTGGGCGACGTGCTCGGCAAATACCATCCGCACGGCGACCAGTCGGTCTATGACGCGATGGTGCGCATGGCGCAGAACTTCTCGCTTCGCTATCCGCTTGTCGCGGGCGAAGGGAATTTCGGCTCGCGCGACGGCGACTCGCAGGCCGCCATGCGTTACACCGAAGCGCGCCTCATGCCGATCGCGGCCCTGCTCCTCGATGAGGTGGACAAAGGGGCGGTCGACTTCGTGCCGAATTACGACGGGAATTTCACGGAACCCGTGGAACTCCCCGCGCAGCTCCCGTTCGTCCTTTTGAACGGCTCCTCGGGTATTGCCGTCGGTATGGCGACCGAAATCCCCTCGCACAACCTGACCGAGGTGGCCGCCGCCTGCACGCTCCTTCTTGAAAAGCCCGAAGCGACGCTCGACGAAGTGCTCGCCCTCATGCCCGGGCCCGACTTCCCGTGCGGCGGTCAGATCATCTCCTCGCGCGACGAAATCCGTCAGGTCTACCGCACGGGTCGAGGCCGTCTGCGCGTTCGCGCGCGCTACCACTTCGAGGAGCTTGCCCGCGGTCAGTGGCAGCTCGTCGTCGACGAACTGCCGCCCGCGTGCTCGTCGAAGCTCGTTCTCGACAAAATCGAGCAGATCACGAACCCGAAGGTAAGAAAAGACAAGAAGTCCCTCACCGCCAAGCAGCAGCAGGCGAAGGGCGCGATGCTCGCCGTGCTCGAACGCGTGCGCGACGAGTCCGGCAAGGACGTGCCCGTGCGCCTCGTCTTCGAACCGAAGTCGAGCCGCATCGACCGGGAAGAGTTCGTGCAGACGCTTCTCGTTCAGACCGAACTCGAGGCGAACGTTCCCGTCAACCTCGTCATGCTCGGCATCGACGGGAAGCCCCGTCAGAAGGGCCTCCTCGAAATCGTTGCCGAGTGGCTCGACTTCCGTTTGAAGACCGTGCGTCGTCGCACGAGCGCCCGCCTTGAGAAGGTGAACGACCGCATTCACGTGCTCGAAGGCCGCTCGATCGCGCTTTTGAACCTTGATCGAGTGATCGAAATCATCCGCAACCACGACGAGCCGAAAGAAGCGCTCATGACGGAGTTTTCGCTCACGGCCCGTCAGGCGGAAGACATTCTTGAAATTCGTCTCCGCCAATTGGCGCGCCTAGCGGCGATTGCGATCGAACGGGAACTCGCCGAACTCACGAAGGAACGCGCTTCTCTCGAGCGGCTCCTCTCGAGCGAAAGCGCCTTGAAGCGCGCGGTCGCGAAAGAAATCGATGCCGCCGCGAAGAAGTTCGGCGACGCGCGCCGCACCGTGATCGAAGAAGCGGCCGTGGCCGCCGCCGAGCCCGCCGTGGCCGACGAACCCGTCACGGTGGTCGTCTCGAAGAAGGGCTTCGTGCGCGCCCGCACCGGGCACGGTCACGACGGTTCGCTCATGAGCTTCAAGATGGGGGACGGCTTCTTGACGCAAGTCGAATGCCGTTCGGTCGACACGCTCGTCGTCGTCGACGACAAGGGGCGCGTCTACAACGTTCCCGTCGCGAGCCTTCCGGGCGGACGCGGGGACGGCTCTCCGCTCTCGGCCTTCATCGAAATGGAACGCGGCAGCGAAGCGGTCGGGTTCCTCGCGGGGCCGCCCGATACGGGCGTCCTTTTCGGGACGAGCGACGGGATGGGGCTTGTGTGCACCCTGGGCGACCTCTCGACCCGCATGAAAGCGGGCCGCACCTT
This sequence comes from Sutterella megalosphaeroides, assembly GCF_003609995.1. Classification (NCBI taxonomy): domain Bacteria; kingdom Pseudomonadati; phylum Pseudomonadota; class Betaproteobacteria; order Burkholderiales; family Sutterellaceae; genus Sutterella; species Sutterella megalosphaeroides. The sequence continues at coordinate 2,275,509 of NZ_AP018786.1, read as the reverse complement.
CCTCAAAGTGGCTGCGGGCGAACGGGCGCTTCCGCCCGTCGTGACGACGGGTCGCACGCACGCGGCCTGCCTCTCGGCGCTCGGTCGCATTCTCATCTTCCCGCTCGAAGAAATCCGACGTTTGAGTGCGGGCGGCGTGGGCGTTTCGCTCATGCAGCTTCTGGCGAGTGAAAAGCTCGTCGACCTGAAGGCCGTCGACACCCGAGGGGTCGTCGTCACGGGCACGGGCCGAGGCTCGAAGCCGCGCGAAGTGCTCCTTGCGAAGAAGTCGTTCGAAGACCATCTCCTGCATCGCGCCCGTCGCGGGAAGCAGCTCGCCGCGGCCTGGCGCGCCGAGCGCCTCGAAGCGCTCCCGCTCTCCGAGGGCAACGCGGAGTCGGACGCGGGTGGCTCGTCGCTCGTCATCGAAGTGCTCGAAGAAGAAAAGAAGCTCCTCTGACCGCCTCCGAAACGACACACGCGCCGGGACCGCCCGTCCCGGCGCATCGCAAAATCTGAAAAACCCGAACGGATTTCACAAAACCGCACATGTCGAACACCAACCCGAACCCGATCGGCGCCGCTCCCGAGGCGGCGCCCAAAACGCTGCGCGAGCGCGGGATTCTCTACTTCAAGAGTCTCTCCGCCCGACTGCTTTTGCTGACGCTCCTCTGGGTGAGCTTCATCGTCACGTCGATTGCGTACACGATGATGCTCAACTGGCAACTCGAAGCGAGCGCCGCCGCGAAAGCGGCGACGGGCGAGCTGCGCTACCACGCCTTCCGCGCGGCGCTCGTCGCACAGCCTTCGTACGACGATGCGGCCTTCACGGAGGAGCTTCGCGTCTCGGACCGTCAGTACGAACTTTTGAAGGCGGGCGACCCGTGGCTGCCGCTTGCCATTCCCGAAGATCCCGAGATTCGCAAGGGGTTTGAGGAGCTGGAGACTGCCTGGCGAACGGTGATCGTGCCCGTCGTGCGGGATGCGCGCGAATTGCACCGGCCCGTGCCTATGCAGCTCGTTGAAAGCTACGCGAGAGACGTCTCGCTCCTCGTCGCACAAATCGACGACTATCGCGAGCATTACCTCTGGCAGCTGCGCTACTTGCAGATCCTCCTGATCGTCCTTGCGATCGGGAGCCTCTTTACGATCATGTTCTTGCTGCTTCGCTGGGTGATCCGACCGGTCGAACGCCTGGGCGACGGGATCAAGCGGCTTTCGAGCGGGAACCTCAAAGCGCGCATCGACGTCGGAGGCGAAGACGAAATCGGGCGCATCGCGCGCGGGTTCAATCACATGGCCGACCGCCTCGAAGACCTCTACACGAATCTCGAGCAGAAGGTCGCGGAAAAGACCGTCACGGTCGAAGAAAAGAACCGCCACCTCGCGCAGCTCTACGAGATCACGTCCTTCTTCTCGCAGCAGCGCCCCTTGGAAGAACTCACCGACGGTTTCGTCGAGCGCATCATCCGCTACACCGAAGCGGACGCGTGCCTCGTGAACCTCATCGACGTGCGAAGCGACCGCGTGCACTTGGCGAGCTCCTACGGCGTCTCGCCCGAGTACCTTCAGAAGTACGCCGAGTTGAATTACTCCGACTCGACGATCGACGAGGTGCTGGAGAAAAACTACCCGATCCGCCTGCGCCTTCAGGCGTCCGAGGACGAACACTGGCAGCGTCTCGCCGAGCAGGGGTTCCGCACGGCCTACTGCTTCCAGGTCCGAAGCAGCACGAGCGACGTCGGCATTTATACGCTCCTCTTCCGGAACGAACCGGAACTCGCGAGCCAGCTCGTACAGTTGCTCGAAAGCCTCGCGACGCACCTGGGTGTGGCGATTGCGAACCGCCGCTTGATCGAGCGCGACCGTCAGTTCGCGGTCGTGCAGGAGCGTCAGCTCCTCGCGCAGGGGCTCCACGACTCGATCGCGCAGGCCTTGAGCTTCCTCAACCTTCAGGTGCAGTTCCTCGACGACGCGATCGCGAAAAAGGACGATCAGCTCCGCGACGAATCCCTGAACGCCATCCGCACGGGCGTTCAGGAGTGCTACGAGGACGTGCGCGAGCTGCTCCTCAACTTCCGCGAACGCATCCACAAGGAGGGCTTCGTCGAGGGGGTGCGCACGGTGATCGAACGCTTCGAAGGGCAGTCGCACGTGTCGGCGCGCCTTTCCGTCAACGGCCAGGGGGCGGAGCTCACCGAGCGGCAGAAGCTCCAGGCGATTTTCATCATCCAGGAGGCGCTCTCCAACGTGCGCAAGCACGCTCAGGCCGAAACGGTCGACGTCCGAATCGAAAACGGCGACGACCTGACGGTGAGCATCACGGACGACGGCGTCGGGATCGACGACGAGCTCGTTCAAAAGCGCAAGGGCCAGCACGTGGGCTTGGCGATCATGAAGGAGCGCGCCTCCCGCATCGGCGCCACCGTCAAGGTGGAAAAGGCGAGCCCCATCGGCGGCACCCGCGTGACGCTCTTTTTGCCGGCGTCGGCCCGACACGAAGAAGCGTGACGGTTCGGGACCTCGGTCCCTCCTGACGCCTGACGCTTGCCGCCTGACGCTCGCGTCTTCAGAAAAGCCCCAGTGCCCGTTCGGGTGCCGGGGCTTTTTCAGTTTTGCTGCGTCTCCTTCCCGCGCTCCGCGCTTCTGCGTCGATCGCCCGTCAATCCCCCTTCAGAACGCCCGCCATCACCCCCTTGAACCAGAGGAATTCCGGGTCACGCGAAAGCCGCCGGTGCCAGATCGCGCGCACCTTGTAGTCCCGGCGCCCAAGCGGAGGAATCGGAAGGATTGCGCAGTCCGAAAAGCGTCGCAGCGCCGCCTCGGCCGTGCGCGCCGCAACCGATAGGAGCGCATCCGAGCGCGAGAGGAGTTCCAGGGCCGAGAGAAAGTACGGAACGCTCGGCACGTCGGATGCGCAGCAGGCGTGATAGAACGGCGCAAAGTCGGACTCGTCGTCTTCGTCGAAGGGGCGCGCGACCGCCGAAGAAACGCGGATCTTCGGGTAGGCCGCCAGGTCCCCGAGCGTCAGCTCTCGCTCGCGCGCAAGAGCGAGCAACGGGTGCTCGCGCCGCACCATCGCGACGATGTTGTTCGACGAAAGGACCGCGGACTCGAAGTGCGGCGGCAGCACCTCCTGCGGATAAAAGGCGATGTCGAGCTTTCCGCTTTGAAGGAGTTCGAAAAGCCGCTCGGGCTCGAAGTGCTCGATCGAAACCGAGACGCGGGGCGCGATGGTGTTCAGTCGTTCGATCACGGGAAGGCAGAAAGCGTACGTTGCGTTTTCGCCCGCCCCGATCGTGAAGTGCCGCGCGAGCGTGAGGGGCTCGGGCGCTCCGGGCGGCGACAACTCGCGGGCCACGAGCCGCAGGCGGCGTACGGCGGTTGCAAGGCGCCTCGCTTCGGGCGTCGGCACGAGGTTGGGGTTCGAGCGCACGAAGAGGGGTTCGCCCGCGGCGGCGCGCAGCCGCGCAAGCGTCCGACTCGCACTCGCGCGCGTAAGACCGAATTCGTCGGCCGCATCTTTGAGCGATTCGAGCCGCACGAGCGCTTCGAGAAAGAGAAGGTCGTTGAGCGAAAGTCGAAGCAGACTGTCGGTCGAAGTCGTCGCGGCGTGCATGAGCTCGTCCTCGTGAAGGAGGTGTGAAAGGCAAAAAAGGAGTCGAAAGCCCCGGGACGGCCCCGGGGATGCGCGCGGTCATGATAGCGACTCGGAAACCCGCATCACAAGAAAGCCGCTTCGACCTCGAGCGCACGCAAAAAAAGCGGAGAGATCCCGTCGGACCTCTCCGCGCACGGGAAGGTGTCAAAGAGCGCCGTACGCTCTCAACTCCTTCCCGAACGACGCGATCGCAGCCGGTGATCGCGTCGGGTTTTGTCGGTCAACGCGACTCAGACGTCGGCGTTTTCCTTGCGTTCCTGGGCGCCCTTGTAGGCTTCGCCCCGAACGAGCACGTCGTCCATCGCGGCGATGCGTTCGTCGCCCGAGTACGTGTAGAGCCACAGGTCGTAGTTGGCACCCGCGAGCATATTGAGCGTCAGAGGCTTCATCTTGAACGAAAGGACGAGGTCCGTCTTCCCGTCGCCGTCCACGTCGCGCGCTTCGTGCTTGACGGGCTGAGCGAGCTGCGAGATCACGCCCGTGTTGCCGACCGAGGCACGACCCACGCCCGCGTAGGTGCGCTTCAGGTCGATCTTCGTCGCGTCGAGATCCTTGTCGGAGTAAAGAACGATGTCAACCGTCTTTTCCGACTTCGGGTCGATCGTGTCGGCGAGCACGTTCATCTTGTGCGGCATCAATTCGGCCGTTTCTTCGGCCATGGCGGCGCGGGCTTCGTCAAAGACCGCGACGTTGTAGTCGTGCAGATACGCACGGGCCTTTTCGGGCGAAATCGCAAAGAGGGCCGCGGCGCGCGCTTCGACCGCAGGACGTTCGGCAGCCTGCTTGGCTTCGAGTTCGCGGACGGCTTCCTGACTGTCCTTGAATTCGTCACGCAGGTAGTCGACCGCGTTGGCGTGCGTCACGAAGGACCACACGGGCCAGTCGGCGTCGTAGGAGAAGTGTTCAGGCGTCCCCTTGAACTGCTCGGCCGTGGCGTTCTGCCAATCGAGGAAGGCGGCGCCTTCGGCGGGGCCGGCGAGCGGGTAGAGCGGCACGTACGGCGTTTCGCACGGACGCGCATGGGCGCGCCAGGCCTGCGTCAGAAGCGGGTTCTTGTTCATGACGAAGACGGCGGATTCGTGCGTCGTGGCGCGGCAGATGCCGAGACTGCGGTGGTGGTACCAGCCCGGATCGTCGCCGATGACGGATTCGTGCGTGCGCAGGAGGTCCTTCACGTCTTCAACGCCGAACTTCTTCGAGGGCGTGGCGCTGTAGGGGAACTGTTCGGGATCGGTGATCTTCACGCCGAGGATCTTTTCCCAGGCGAGCGTGTTGCGCGACTGGTTGTAGTCGGCCGAACGGCGTTCCGCGGGAGCGACGGCCGTGCGGAAGTTGAAGTCGTTGTAGACCCCCTTCTTGGCGGGCTTGTAGCGACCCTGTTCGATGGCGCGTTCGATCATGCCCGGAGCGACGATGACGTTTTCCGTGTCCGTGGCGTCGACCTTGTCCATCATGAAATTGTTCGGAATGTAGACGACTTCGTTGTCCTTCACGCGACGGGCAACCCAGGTGTTCCCCTGATGGATGGCGAGCTGCCAGGCTTCGTTCGCGTCGGCGATCGTGTAGGTGCGGCCTTCCGAGAAGTAGCCGTACTTGCCGAGAAGGTCGATGGCGATGTCGACGGCGTTGCGGGCGCTCGCCGCACGTTCGGCCATCAGACGGCGGATGCCGTAGCCGATGCCGCCGTCCTTGACGGGCTGAACGTTTTCTTCGTAGATGCCCGTGCAGGCGTTCGAGACGATCGTGACGCCGTTTTCATTGACGAAGCCGTCCGAGAACGAGGCGCCCGCCGGGTCGTAGGTCTGCGACCAGTAGAAGGCGTAGGTGTGTTCGACCTGCGGGATTTCGGCCGCGGCGGGTTCGAACTTGATCGTTTCGCCCTTCTTGTGGTCCGCGGCGGGAACCCAATATTGGGCCGTGAGAATGCGACCGCCGTTGTCTTCGTTGTGGCCGACGATGATCGTGCCCGTCTGGCTCACGTCCTTGCCGACGATCACCGTCGAGCAGGCGTTGGCGTTGAAGGCGGCGAGGCCGGCGAGAAGGCTCAGAGTGAGCGCGCTGAACTGAAAAGTCTTGGTCATGTGGATTAGCTTGAAATGCCCCTCCGGCCGGTCTTCTCCTCAGTCGACCTGATCCTCCGGAGGATTGACGTTGCCGTATTTGGTCCTGCGGCAAACATCCGCCCATGATATTTCACGCAAACTCAACGAACCATAGGTAGTTATCCTGCAAATTTCCCATGTCGGACGGGTTATCGATTAGGTAAATAGTTGTAGGTGGACGGGTTTGGATACCCCGCGATCGGTCGGATTTCGAGGTTCGGGATGGGGCGCGGTATACGCGACGGAACGTACAACGGTACGGCGGAGGCCCGACCCGCAACGGTCTTGCGGTCGGCGAATAGAATGATCTGAACCCTTTTCGAGCACCACACCGCGGAATGCCCGCGAAAAAAGGAAAAATCAATGAAATATCGAATTGCGATTGCCCCGGGAACGGAAGAGAACCCCGACTACGGTGTGATCGTTCCGGATCTTCCCGGCTGCTACTCGCAGGGGGACGACCTTGACGATGCCGTCACAAAGGCGAAGGCATCCGTCGAACTTTGGATCGAAGGCATGTTGGAAGAGGGACTTCCCGTCCAGCAGCCCTCCGACCCGTCGGAGCTCGCGGCGAGGCCCGAATTCGCAGGCGTCACCTGGGCGAGCGTCGACGTCGATCTCGCAAAGATTGAAGCGAAGCTCGAACGCTGAGGTACCGCCCGCCGAGCGTACTCGGGCGCGCCTTAACGGGGCTTGCGGGCGCTCAACTTGGGTTCTGTTCGGGCGTGCCCCAAAACTTTCTCGAAGTCGCTTCGGATGTTCTCGGCGTCGGCCTCATTGCCGACATACGAACTTTCCAGAAGGGACTCGTCAAATTTCGGTGCTGTCGGCTTCGGTGTGAACATCCGGAAGGGAGCGGTTAGGCCGTCAAGGAGACCGCGCCGGAAGTACTCGAACTTTGAAACTGTGGCGGTTTTCATGTCGTCTATTCTACGTCGCTTCGCGCATCAGGTGCGGGGTGTCGGTCCACCTCACCTGACGCAACCAGGGCAATCCCCGAGGTGTCCCGGGTAGGGCCGCGATCGGTCTCAGCGCTTTTGAAGGGTCAACGTGAAATGCGCCCCCAGGACGTCGAGGGCGTCGTCGATGGCCTCCATGCTGGCGCCGTCCTTCGACAGATCGACGAAACGCTGCACCTGTGTGGCCGAGATGTTGAGGAGCCGCGACAGGTCGGAGAGCCGATAGCGGTTTTCGATCATGTAGTTCCACAGCAGGATCTTTCCCTGCACGCGCGTAGGAACACGAATCGGAATCTCTCCCTCCTGAAGAGGAGACGGAAGAGGGATGATCGCCCGCTTGCGGCGGTAGAAAAGCTCCAGAGCGGCCGGAAAGGCCTGGGCGGCAAACTTTTCGCCCTCTTCGACGGTAGGAGCGTCGTAGACGCACTCGGGGATGTCTCGGCAGGTGCACATGACCTTCCCGTCGACAACTTCGGTTTTTAGACCATAGAACATATAAAATCTCCTCGGAGGTGATTGCCTTGCGCTAATGCCTCGCCGACGACTTCCGGGGAGGGCTTTGGGTTATCGGCGCTTCTTGTTGCAGGACACGGGGGTGACCATGTTTAAATTTCTAGAGGCACTTTTAGATACCTTGAGTACAATCGTGGCTTTTATAGCGGCGATCGTTATTTGTTGGTTCTGCTATTTTCTTGTGTTCTCTTGATAATGATCAATGTTCTCGGGAGTGTCAGGGTTTTTGTGTCCGGGAGGGTTACTCCAGGGGGCAGCCCAATGAGGCTGCCTTTTGTTTTTCGTGATGCGGTATGCCGGACTGATGCGTTAGCGGGGGCTAAGGTGGAGGGGCCCGCGCGGAGCGGCGGGCGCGGGAGGCGCGAGCGGTCTAATCATACCCTCTTGTTTTAATTTACGGCTCTGGTAAACATAAAAGTCGGATTATGCCCCCATCTTAAAAGTCGAGGGGACTGGCTAAAGCCTGAAAAAGTCCTTGAAATTTAAGGGCTTTTTTCTTAACTTCAATAGTGTATGTACAATAAAATAAGCGCTCACTATAGGGGTTGAATCATGGGACGAGCTTTGACCGGGAAACAGCATGTCGGGACGCGACGAGAACGCCGCCCCAATGGTGATGTCTACGTGTATGAGCGCATCACCGGGTACGACCCCAAGGCACGGAAAACGAAGACGCTCTCTACCCGACTTTTGGGCAAGATCCCGGCCGGAACGGAAGAAATGGTCCCGACACGCCCTCGAAAGAAAGCTTCTGAGGGTAAGAAGACGGTCGTCGAGGCGGAGCGCACGCACTTCGGCCTTTGTGCCATCCTCGAATGGACCGGCCGCGAATCGGGCATCGACCAAGACCTGCTCCTCAGCTTCGGCGAGGAAGATGCGCTCAAGCTCGCATCCGTTGCGCGCTACTGGCTTGCAACGGACGGAGCCGCTCTGACTCGGCTCGCCGACTGGCAGATCATGAATCCGCTCCCGTACGCGTACCCGATGACGGAAGACGTCTGCGGCGAGCTCTTCGATACCGTCGGGCGGGACGAGTCCGGCGTTCAGTCCTATTTCCGGCGGCGCGCCGAGCGCGCCGGCCCGAAGGGGCCCCTGCTCGCTCTCGACACGGTCAAGCTCCTCGTGCTCTATTCGACCAAGAGCCGAGAGCCCGTGGCGTTTGTCAAGCAGCCGGGAAACATTCCCGACAATGTCGCGCTCGTCAATGCGCTGCGGCAGCTTGAAGTTCTCGGGTTGCCGTCTCCCGTCACCGTGGTCGACGACGGCCTCTACAGTCAGGAGATCCTCACGCACTTCGCCCGCGATCGTGTGAAGTTCCTCATGCCGGCGAGCAACGCGGACAGCTGGGTGCGCGACGAGATCGATGCGGCGCGAGACGAGCTCTCGGATTTCGCCAATATCTGCCCGTTCGACGCCGAGGTGAGCGGCGTAAAGCACACCCGCACGCGCGAGTTCGCCACCGTGCGCCGACGGCCCGGCGGCCGGAACGCCGTCGGCGAGACCGAGAAGTGCTCCCGCCGGCTCTATGTGCATGTCTTTCATAATCTGGCGGAGGCTCCCGAACACGAGCAGCGCATGCGCCTGGAGCTCCTCTCCCTCAAGGAGGATCTGGAGAACGGAATCGAGGAGTTCCGGCCGTCCGCTCAGAAGCTGATCGATTGCTACCTCACCGTGGCCCGCACCGCGAAGGGCGTCAAGGTCGGGTTCAATATGGCGGAAATCCAAAAGACGAAGCGGTACCGGGGTTACTTCATCCTCGTCAGCAACGCGATCAAGGATCCGTTCGAGGCGCTCGAAGTCTACCGTGCCCGCGAGAAGACCGAGGAACTCTTCGCAACCTACAAGGAGGGTTTCAACGGGAACGAGCCGAGAAGGCCGCGTCCGGAAAGCCTCCGCGGCCGCCAGTTCGCTCAGTTTGTCGGTCTGGGATACCACGGCTTTCTGACGAAGCGGATCCTCGACCTCCGGGCGAAGCTCGGCACCCCCGAGCCTGCGAAGTCGAAGGACGAATTGGGGCTCGAGATGGAGCTCCGCTCGTGGCTCGAGGAAACTTCGCTGATCGGGATTTTGGACCGGTTCCGTTGCATCGATTTCATCACCGCAACGGGAGGCAAGCAGTCCGCGAGCTGGACGACGGAGACAACCCGACGCGACGAACTCTTCTTGCGGTTGCTCGGCGTCACGGCCTGAGAAAACGCAAGGGCTCGCTCGTCTTCGGCATTGAGTCCGCCCCGATCGGGGGATCGATCGGTAACGGTGTTTCAGGACCTCCGATCTTCCTGTAAATCGTGAGTTAAGGGGGTTTTAGCTTTTTCGTAACGGTCTTTTTGGGTGCTTCTGGCGGCGTTTGCGCGGTTTTTGGTTGCGCCCTGTTGATCCCCTGTGTCGCAGGGAAATTGACCCTGAAAAAAGACCGTTACAAAAACCGTTGCGAGTGAACGGCTGCCCATGCCCTCTCAAGACCTCTTCGAATGTTGTGCAAGATGAAACCCCCCCGAGTTTTCAGGAAACTCGATCTTGCAACTCAACGGCTGTGTGTTTCCGAGGCATTCTCTTGCTTCACTTTGTCGATGCTTCTTCGAAGATCACGCTCGACTCGTCGATAGTCCGCGAGCAGTCGTCGTCTGTCATCGGAGAACGGCGTGCGACTGTTTTCAGGATACCCCTTTGTAATCAAGGGGCTACCCAGGGCAGCCATGCCGTTCGCGAGAATCCGCAGGACGGAAGTCATGAAAACCTCCTTGGAATATAGCTGAAGGTATTGTAGGCAACTTTAAGTTGCTACGCTCCAATCGGCATGCGCTTGTTGGTGTTTTACTGAAAACATCATTGTTGACGCGTTTGCCGTGATCTTCCGGTTGTGAGTTGGCACGCGCAAGGCTCCGCATCCCATGTAGGAGAACGCGCACGGGGCCTTGCGTGTGCCGCCCGGACGGGCGGCTCGGTTGACAATTGAAAACCCCTGAGCGCCGGGGCATCTCAGGGGTTTGGGTTCTTCTCAGAACGTCTTAGAACCTAATGGGGTCACTCCCACTCGATCGTGGCGGGGGGCTTACCCGAGACATCGTAAACAACGCGGTTGATACCGCGGACTTCATTGATGATTCGGTTCGAGACCTTGCCGAGGAGATCGTAGGGGAGGTGGCTCCAGTGCGCGGTCATGAAGTCGGACGTTTCGACGCAGCGCAGGCTCACGACCCATTCGTAGGTGCGGCCGTCGCCCATGACGCCCACGGACTTCACGGGGAGGAAGACGACGAACGCCTGGCTCACCTTGTCGTAGAGATCGGCGGCGCGCAGTTCTTCGATGAAGATGGCGTCGGCTTCGCGCAGAAGGTCGGCGTATTCGCGCTTCACTTCACCGAGGATGCGAACGCCGAGACCGGGACCCGGGAAGGGGTGACGGTAGACCATTTCGGCGGGAAGGCCGAGTTCGACGCCGAGTTCGCGGACTTCGTCCTTGAAGAGGGAGCGCAGCGGCTCGAGAAGCTTCAGGTGAAGCGTGTCGGGGAGGCCGCCCACGTTGTGGTGCGACTTGATGGTCTTCGCCTTCTTCGTCTTGGCGCCCGCGGACTCGATGACGTCCGGGTAGATCGTGCCCTGAGCGAGCCACTTGGCGGCGGTGAGCTTCGAGGCTTCTTCCTGGAAGATTTCCACGAATTCGCGGCCGATGATCTTGCGCTTCTGTTCGGGATCGGTCACGCCGGCAAGGGCGTTCATGAAGCGATCCACGGCATCGACGACGATGAGCTTGAGGCCCATGTTCTTTTCGAACGTTTCACGAACCTGTTCGCGTTCGTTCTTGCGCAGCAGGCCGTTATCGACAAAGACGCAGGTGAGCTTCGAACCGATGGCGCGGTGGATGAGCGCGGCGGCAACCGAGCTGTCGACGCCGCCCGAGAGGCCGAGGATGACTTCTTCGTCGCCCACCTGTTCGCGGATCGACGCCACGGCTTCTTCGATGTAGTTGCCCATGACCCAGTCGGGCGAGCACTTGCAAATGTCGATGACGAAGCGCTCGAGCATTTCGCGCCCCTTCACCGTGTGGGTGACTTCGGGGTGGAACTGAAGCGCGTAGAAGCCCTTTTCTTCGTTGCACATGCCGGCGATCGGGCACGAAGGGGTCGAGCACATCACCTTGAAGCCCGGGGGCAGTTCGGTCACCTTGTCGCCGTGCGACATCCAGACCTTGAGCATGCCGTGACCGTCTTCGGTCTTGAAGTCTTCGATGCCTTCGAGCAGACGGGTATGACCGTGAGCGCGCACTTCGGCGTAACCGAATTCGCGCTTCGTGCCGCTTTCAACGCGACCGCCGAGCTGCTGGGCCATCGTCTGCATGCCGTAGCAAATGCCGAGAACGGGCACGCCGGCTTCGAAGACGGCGGGGCTCGCCTGGTCGTTGCTTTCTTCATAGGCGCTCATGTGCGAGCCCGAGAGGATGATGCCCTTCGGGTTGAATTCGCGAATGAAGTCGGCGGAGACGTCGTTCGGATGCACTTCGCAGTAGACGTGCGCTTCGCGCACGCGACGGGCGATGAGCTGCGTCACCTGGCTGCCGAAGTCGAGGATGAGAATACGGTCGTGAGACATAGGAATAGTCGGATCCGTAGGGAGAGTTGAAAAACCGGTGCGGTCTCGTCCGGCGCGCGCCGTCGGGGCGCTCGGCGGAGAGAAACAGGGGGGCCTGAAAGCCCCGCGCGGAACGGCACGTATTGTAACAGTTCCGCATCGGGGCTTTCTCGTAGAAGCCCCTCGGCGAAGCGTACGCGGCTCGGAAAACAAGAACGCCCGGGCGGGTTTCCTTGTGCGGAAACCGCTCGGGCGTCGTGCGGGAAAGGAGGAGCGCGGCTCCTCCTTTCGTCGGCGTGCGATTAGTGTTCGCGACGGTAGTTCGGAGCTTCCTTCGTGATCGTCACGTCGTGGACGTGCGATTCGCGCAGACCGCCCGCGGTGATTTCGACGAACTGGGCGCGGGTGCGCATTTCGTCGATCGTGCGGCAGCCGCAGTAGCCCATCGAGGAGCGCAGACCGCCGATCATCTGATAGATGATCGCGGCGATCGGGCCCTTGTAGGGAACCATGCCTTCGATGCCTTCGGGAACGAACTTGTCGAGGTTGCCCTGGTTGTTGTCCTGGAAGTAGCGGTCGGCGGAACCCTTGCCCATGGCACCGAGCGAGCCCATGCCGCGGTAGGACTTGTAGGAGCGGCCCTGCGAGAGGATCACTTCGCCCGGAGCTTCGTCCGTGCCGGCGAACATGCCGCCCATCATGACGACGTTGGCGCCCGCGGCGATCGCCTTGGCGATGTCGCCCGAGAAGCGGATGCCGCCGTCGGCGATGCAGGGAACGCCCGTGCCCTGGAGGGCTTCGGCGACGTTGCTGATCGCGGTGACCTGGGGAACGCCCACGCCGGCGACGACGCGCGTCGTGCAGATGGAGCCCGGGCCGATACCAACCTTGACGCCGTCGGCGCCCGCATCGACGAGCGCGAGAGCGGCCGCGGCCGTGGCGATGTTGCCGCCGATCACCTGGAGGTTGGGATAGTGTTCCTTAACCCACTTCACGCGGTTGAGAACACCCGAGGAGTGGCCGTGGGCCGTGTCGACGACGATGACGTCGACGCCCGCGTCGACGAGCTTTTCAACGCGTTCTTCGGTGCCCGCACCGACGGACACGGCGGCGCCCGCAAGGAGCTTGCCCTGGCTGTCCTTGGCGGCGAAGGGGTGGTCGGTGGCCTTGGTGATGTCCTTCACCGTCATGAGGCCCGCAAGCTTGAAGTCGTCCGTGACGACGAGCACGCGTTCGAGACGGTGCTTGTGCATGAGACCCTTGGCTTCTTCGAGCGAGGCGCCTTCGTGAACCGTCACGAGACGTTCGCGCGGGGTCATGACTTCACGCACGGGGATCGACATGCGGGTTTCGAAGCGCAGGTCGCGGTTCGTGACCATGCCGAGCACGGTGTTGTCGGCGGCGACGACCGGAAGACCGGAGATGCGGTGTTCGCGGGCGATGGCGATCACGTCGCCCACGAGCATGTCGGGACCGATCGTGATGGGTTCGGAGACGACGCCGGCTTCATGGCGCTTCACCTTGGAGACTTCGGCCGCCTGCTGATCGGCGGACATGTTCTTGTGGATGAAGCCCACGCCGCCTTCCTGAGCGAGCGCAATGGCGAGGCGCGACTCCGTCACCGTGTCCATGCAGGCGGAGACCATCGGAATGTTGAGACGGAGGTTCCGCGTCAGATTCGTCTGAAGCTGCGTGTCGCGGGGAAGAACGTCGGAGTAGGCGGGGACGAGAAGAACGTCGTCGAAGGTGAGGGCCTTCTGGATGAGTCGCATAACAACCTCTTAGCGCAAAAAAAAATAGGGTCGACCGACTTGAGGGACGATTCGACGCATATTTTGTGGAATGGGGGTTCCTCGTACGCGAACGGGCAGGGGTTCGCGTCGCTGTTTTCAAGGGAGCTCGACCCGGGTCTCGAAGCCCGCGGGAGCAGCCGGAGAAAACCGGAGATTGATTGCGGACGAAGTGTACCCTTTTTCCGCGCCGTTGTGGGGAATACGGGCAAAAAAAATATCCCCCGACGAAGATTTTCGTCGGAGGACGAGGAAAAAAGGTCGAATTCGACCGATTCCGGTGCGCTTCGGGCGGTCTCAGGCCGACTTGTGCCCCGCGTAGAGCGCGTCGATTTCGTGCGCGTAGCGCTTCGCGATCGCGGCGCGGCGCAGCTTCATCGTGGGAGTCAAAAGACCTTCCTCGACCGTGAAGGGCTCGCGCAGAATCGCCACGGCGCGCGGAATCCCGTAGGAGGGGAAGTCCTTGGCGGCCGCACGCACGCGTTTTACCACAAGGCGCGTCATGGCGCGGTTCGTGAGCGTGGCGGGATCCTCGGGGTCGAGCTGCATTTCGTCGCAGAGTGCGCGCCAGCGTTCGGGTTCCACAACGACGAGCGCGCTCACGAACGGGCGATTTTCGCCCAGAACGAAGACCTGCGCGAAGAGGTGATCTTCCTGCAGGGCGAATTCGAGGTCGACGGGGGCGATCTTTTCGCCCGTCGACGTGACGATGATTTCCTTGATGCGCCCCTTGATGCGCACGCGGCCGCCGTCCGTGAGGTCGGCCTGGTCGCCCGTGCGGAACCAGCCGTCTTCGGTGAAGGCCGCGCGCGTTTCGGCGGGCTTGCCCCAGTAGCCCTTCATGACCTGGGGACCGCGCACTTGAAGTTCGTCGTTTTCGCCGATGCGCACTTCGGTACCGGGGACGGGGAGCCCCACGCAGTTCGGATGGTTCTTGAGCGCGGACGTGAAGGAGACGATCGGGCTCGTTTCGGTGAGGCCGTAGACCTGCTGCACGGAAACGCCCATCGCGCAAAAGAATTTCGCGACCGTGTAGTTGAGCGAAGCGCCGCCCGCAAAGGTCGCACGAAGGCGCCCCCCGAAGAGCGCGCGCACTTCGGCGCCCACTTCCTCGTCGAGCATCTTCGCGACCGTCTCGTCGAGCCCCGAGCGCTCCGACTCGACAACCGGCAGGTCGTTCTCGCGGCAGAAGCGCCGCCAGCCCACTTCGAGCGCCCAGTCGAAGAGGCGTCGTTTTTCTTCGGAGCGCTTCGAGAGGTCGAGCTGCAGCTTCTGATAGATCCGTTCGTAGACGCGCGGCACCGAGCACATGAGCGTGGGCTTCACGTCGGTAAGGTCGTTTTCGATGTTCGCGACCGATCGCGCGAACGCCATGGCCGAGCCGTGCGCGACCGAGACGTAGTGCGCGACGGTGCGCTCGAACGTGTGCGAGAAGGGAAGGAAGCTCAGGAAGAGGTCCTTTTCCGTCACGGTGAAGACGCTCGAAATCTGCTTCACGTTCGAGACGAGGTTGCGGTGCGTGAGCATGACTCCCTTGGGGCGACCCGTCGTCCCCGACGTATAAACGAAGCCCGCGAGGTCGTCCGCGCCCGGACCCGCACAGAGTTCGTTGTCCGCCACGCGGTTGCCGCGCGCAAGCCACGCTTCGACGCCCGAAAGCAGAGTTGTGCCGTCGAGCGCGTCGACGAGCTCGTTCGTGAAGACCACTTCCCGAAGGTCGGGGAGTGCCTCACCCGTCGCGCGAATGGCGTTCCAGCGGGCGCGCGAGGTCGTCACGAGAAAGCGGCTCCCGCTGTCGCGCAGGATGTAGGCGGAACTCCCCGGCGTGTCGATCGCATGAAGCGGCACGGGAACGAGAGCGTTCGCGAGCGCCGCCTGATCGAACGTCACGGCGTCGAGCGAGTTCGTAAGCAGCATCGCCACGCGGTCGCCCGCCTTGAGACCCATCGCGTGAAAGGCGCGCCGCCAGCGCATGACGCCTTCGTAAAAGTCGTGCCAGGAGGTCGAAATCCAGGCGTTTTCCTGGTAGTCGAACTGACGGAAGGCTTCGCGCTCGGAATGGACTCTCACGGTGCGGCGGAGCATTTCCGGAATGGTGTGAAGCGTTTTAAGCGGGCAGGGAGCGCACGTCGTTACGTTCGTCGTGTTCTCTTCGGTGGGAGCGGACGGTTGCAAGGCGGAATTCCTCCGAGGTACGGCCGGGCGGGAAAGTCGAGAGACTCGACGCCCTTCCCGAAGGGGGCGTCGAAAGCGAAATATTGTCGCGAAAAAGCCGGCGCGCGAACGCCGGCTTTCCTAAGGGTTAACGCGAAGGTCGACGGATCGACCGTCGCGTCGATCGATCTCGTCGCGTTACTTCGCGACGAGATCGTACAGCGCGTCGATTTCGTCGACGTAGCGCTGACGGATGATGTTGCGCTTCAATTTGAGGGTTGGGGTGAGAAGACCGTTGTCGATCGACCAGGGCTCGCGCAAGAGCTTCACCTGACGCGGCACGCCGTAATTCGGGAAGCCCGACGTGGCGAGCTTGATGCGCTTGAGAGCGGCCTGACGCACGGGCTTCGCGTCGAGCGACGCGTCGTCGTCGGGGTCGAGCCCGAGTTCGTCGCACAGAGCCTTGAAGGCTTCCGGGTTGACGACCGCAAGCGCGGCGATGTAGGGCTTGTCGTCCCCGACCACCATCGTCTGCGCGAAGAGGCGGTCGGTTTCGATCGCGGCTTCGAGGTCCGAGGGCGGCACCTTTTCACCCGTCGACGTGACGATGATTTCCTTGATGCGGCCCGTGATGCGGATGTGCCCGTCGCTGTAGATTTCGGCCACGTCGCCCGTCTTGAGCCAGCCGTCGTCGGTGAAAATCGCGCGCGTGGCGTCTTCGCGGTTCCAGTACCCCTGCATGACGGAGGGACCGCGCACCTGCAATTCACCCCCGTCGCCGAGTCGGACTTCGAGGTTTTCAAGAGCCGGCCCGACGGTGTTCGGGTGGTTCGACCCCTCGCGGTTGACGGCGATGATGGGGCTCGTTTCGGTCATGCCGTAACCCTGGAAGATGTCGACACCGAGCGCGAGGAAGACCTTCGCGACGGGGGTCGAAAGGGCGGCGCCGCCCGAAATGTAGAGGTGAATGCGGTCGCCGAAGACGGCGCGCAGCGTTTTGCCGATCTTGCGGTCGAGAAAGCCCGCGACGAAGGGGTCGAGCCAGGCGCGCCCCGAGGGTTCGACGGGAAGACCGTTTTGACGGCAGAAACGACGCCACCCCGCCTCGACCGCCCAGTCGAAGAGGTAGCGCACGTACGCGGGCTTTTTCGCAAGCCCGTCGCGCAGCTTTCCGTAGATCATTTCATAGACGCGCGGTACCGACATGAGCACGGTCGGACGGATCGTCTTCAGGTCTTCCGAGAGCGTCGCGATCGAGCGGTTGAAGGCGGTCGTGTACCCGAGACCGAGCGCGAGGTAGTAGGAGGTCGTGCGCTCGAACGTGTGCGAGAGCGGCAGGAAGGAAAGGAGCGTTTCGTGCTCGTCCGGGTGGAGCGAGCGCAGAACGCCGCGCACGTTCGAGAGGATGTTGCGGTGCGTGAGCATCACGCCCTTCGGGTTCCCGGTCGTGCCCGACGTATAGACGAGGCAGGCGAGGTCCGTCGCCTTGGGCCCTTCGGGCAACGGCGCGCGGGGCGTGCGCTCGAGCCACGTCGCAAGACTCAGAACGGGAATCGGCCCCGTTTCGTCGTCCGCATCCTCGTCGTCCGTGATTACCACGAGCTTGAGGTTCGGCGTCTCGGCCGCTTCGCGGATCCCCTTCCACTTGAGCTTCTTGTTCGTCACGAGCACTTCGGCGCCCGAGTCGTTCAGGATGTAGGCCGAGGACTTGGGCGTGTCGATCGCGTGCAGCGGCACGGGAACAAGCGCGTTCGAGAGCGCCGACTGGTCGAAGTAGACGGCGTCGACGCAGTTGGGCAGGAGCATCGCCACGCGGGCGCCGCGCGCGAGACCGAGCCCCGCGAAGGCGTGGCGCCAACGCAGCACTTCGTCGAACGTTTCCTTGAAGGAGATGTCGCGCCAGCTCTTCGTCGAGGCATCCCACTGCTTGTAGGCCGTATCGTCGGGACGCTTGTCGAGATGATGGGTGAGCAGTTCGGGGAGCGTGGTGAGGAGGTCGAGCGCTTTGACGCGCTCGCGGCCGCCGTAGTTTTCTTCGTCGATCATGGATTTTCGTGAGGAATGGGGCACAAAAGCGCGCAGTACGCGCACGAGATGCCCGGCTTCGTATCGTGTGGCGGGTAGTGTACCGCGTGGTGTGCGACGGGCCTTCCCGCTCTTCGATCCTATTCCCGATGGAAGGGACGCGGGATCATCCGTACGGATGATTGCGTGTACGCGGGCGTCGACGCGGGAAGTCGGCTGTGGGTACGTATAAATACGTAATCACGGAGACGTTCGGACGCCCTTTTCCGATCGGATCGGTCGAAGGCATCAAACGAAAGCGCGTTCGGCGGTTGGGGATTTTCTTACCTATAAGGAGATAAAAACAGGGCGTAAACAACTGGAAACGAGGCGTAAACTCACAAAAAAGACAATTTGCGCATCCGTATGACGGGGTGTAACTTAGGTCCTGCAGCACGCGAAAGCTCCATGCGTTGCTCCTCAAGCGCACGTCGGTTGTGGTTGGTCCTGCTTCCGACAAAACAAACGAAGCTGCACGACGAGAAAAGGCTGATGACGGATAAAGGGACCGTCGTCAGCCTTTTTCTTTTTTTGGGGCGGGCCCTCGCGTCGGTCCGACTTGCGTGCCGCTTTTCCCTGCGCCTCTCCTTTCGCCCTTGCGGGCGTCCGGGAAACCTCACCGGAGCACTCACCCTCAATGCCTCGCAGGGGCCTCAACGCCGCAGGGACCCTCCCGCGACCTCCGGGCTCGTGCTCGGGACGCACGGGCGTGCGAAGCGACCTCCCGCACGCCGTACAGTCCCCAAATCGACGCTGCGGGGAGGGTGCCTCAAGGCGTCTCAAAGCACTTCGATCGACGCATTTTGAGGTCTCTAAGCGATACTGCGTATAACATTTGATAAGAATAAAAAGAATGTCTTTTCCCGAAAAGGCGCCTTTTCGGGGTATGGCGCACCGATTTGGTGCGTTCGGCTTGGGAAGACGCTTCCGACGGGGGTGAATTCAGCTTACGCAAAAGTACGTAAGGAGAGCGTCCGATCCTTGGGTTTTCAGGGGGTGCATGCTCGAAAGCGGGCGGCCCGAGAGCCCCGGTGGCTTTCCCGCTCCGACGCACCGGAGCGCACGGGAACGGACGAGGATGCACCCGAACGGGTCGTGCCGTCCCGTATCGTCCGGCTCGGGCGGCGGCCGAGGGCTCTCACCCGATGCGGGTGAAAAGAGCCGCATAAAAAGCGGCGGGCAAAAAAAGGAGCCCGGTACCTTCCGGCCACCGGGCTGACGGAGTTTCGACGAGGCCGCATGCTTGCCGGAGAAAAGCGGGGAAAGCGCGCAGACGGCGCTTCTCCCGGTGCGTTTTCTTCGGCAGCCCCTCGGGGCTCTTCGTCGAAGGTTGCGCGCAACGCATGCGCGCAGAGAACACTCGGGGAAGAAGTGTAGGGAGCGCGAGGCGCGCGCCACATGCGAGAAAACGACAGGTCATATAGCGGATTGGTACAAACCCGAATCGGTCGATGCGGCCTAGGGTAAGTACCAGGTATGTGGATAAGGTTGCGCGTCGGCGCCTAGCCTTGGGGCTCGCACGGCAGAGGTTGCCGCATCTTGTGGAGGTGTAATTTTTTTGTGCAACGTCGCGCCCGCGCTTATCGGACCACCTCCTCACAAAGGAGGACGCGGTTCGGACGGCAACTTGCTATAGTGGAGGTCCTGCGGGTTGAATCCACCATTCATGGTGGATTGCTTGTATATGAAACACAATATATAGCAACTACCGCAGATTCTTGAAATTTTCAGAAGACGGGGAGCGCAATGGAAAATACGGTTCGACCGAAGCACCTTTTGAAGCGGGACGGCTCCGTGCGGGAATTCGACGTGGAAAAAATCGTCTCGGCCGTGGCGCGTGCCGGCAAGGCCACGCGGGAGTTCGACGCCGAGCGCGCCCGAGAGATCGTGGAGACGATCGTGATGAAGCGTCTCGGGGACGTGCGCTCCGGCCGGACGCTTCACGTCGAGGAGGTGCAGGATGCGGTCGAGCATGCGCTTTTCGAAGCGGGGTGCTTCACGACGCTGCGCGCCTACATCGTCTATCGCGAATCCCGCGCCAAGGTGCGCAACGCCAAGCAGAGCTGGGTGAACGTCGAAAGTTCCATCAACGAGTACCTCGATCAGATCGACTGGCGTGTCAACGCGAACGCCAACCAGGGCTATTCGTTGGGGGGGCTCATTCTGAACGTCTCCGGTAAGGTCGTGGCCAACTACTGGTTGAGTTACATCTACCCGCAGGAAGTCGGTCGCGCGCACCGCGAAGCGGACATCCACATCCACGATCTCGACATGCTTTCGGGCTACTGCGCGGGCTGGTCCCTGCGTACGCTCCTTCAGGAGGGCCTGAACGGCGTCGCGGGGAAGGTCGAAGCCAATCCCCCGAAGCACTTGTCGTCCGCGACGGGCCAGATCGTCAACTTCCTCGGCACGATGCAAAACGAATGGGCGGGCGCGCAGGCCTTTTCGTCCTTCGACACGTACCTCGCTCCCTACATCCGCAAGGACAACCTTCCCTACGAAGAAGTCCTTCAGTGCATTCAGGAGTTGATCTACAACCTCAACGTGCCTTCGCGCTGGGGGACGCAGACACCCTTTACGAACCTCACCTTCGACTGGACGTGCCCGGAAGACCTGAAGCCGCAGCGCCCGATCATCGGCGGCGAAGAAATGCCCTTCACGTACGGGGACCTTCAGGCCGAAATGGACATGATCAACCGCGCGTACATCGAAGTGATGATGAAGGGCGACGCGAAGGGACGCGTGTTCACGTTCCCGATCCCGACCTACAACATCACGCCCGACTTCGATTGGACGAGCGAAAACGCGACGCGCCTCTTCGACATGACGGCGCGCTACGGGTTGCCGTATTTCCAGAATTTCATCAATTCGGAATTGAAGCCGAACATGATCCGCTCGATGTGTTGCCGGTTGCAGCTCGACCTGCGGGAGTTGCTTAAGCGCGGCAACGGCCTTTTCGGCTCGGCCGAGCAAACCGGGTCGCTCGGTGTCGTGACCGTCAACTGCGCTCGCCTCGGGTACCTCTTCAAGGGGGACCGCGAGGGGCTCTTCGCGCGCCTCGACTACCTGCTTGATCTGGCGAAGACGAGCCTTGAAATCAAGCGCAAGGTCATCCAGCACCACATCGACCAGGGGCTCTTCCCCTATACGAAGCGCTACCTCGGGACGCTGCGCAACCATTTCTCGACGATCGGCGTCAACGGCATCAACGAAATGATCCGCAACTACACGGACGATGCCGAAGACATCACGACGGAAAAGGGGCACGCGTTCGCGCTCGAATTTCTCGATCACGTGCGTGCGCGGCTCGTCGCCTTCCAGGAAGAGACGGACCATATGTACAACCTTGAGGCCACCCCCGCCGAAGGAACGACCTACCGCTTCGCGAAAGAAGACCGCAAGCGTTTCCCCGACATTTTGCAGGCGGGTACGACCTCGAACCCCTACTACACGAACAGCTCGCAGCTTCCCGTCAACTTCACGGACGACCCCTTCGAGGCGCTCGAACGTCAGGACGACCTGCAGCGCAAGTATACGGGCGGCACGGTGTTGCACCTCTACATGAACGAGGCGCTCTCTTCGCCCGAGGCGTGCCGCGACCTCGTGCGCCGCGCGCTCACGCGCTTCCGTCTCCCCTACATCACCGTGACGCCCACGTTCTCGATCTGCCCGAAGCACGGGTACCTTTCCGGCCGCCACGACTTCTGCCCGAAGTGCGACGCGGAGCTGATCGCGAAGAAGCGCCGCGAAGCGCACGCCGAAGCGGCCAGCTGACCCCGTATGGTTAATCAACGAAGGAGCATGAAATGACTGAAACGACGAAAAACGAAACGCTCGAACTCAAGGATTCCGAACGCCAGCCCTGCGAAGTCTGGACCCGCGTGATGGGTTACCACCGCCCGGTGCAGAGCTTCAACATCGGCAAGAAGGGCGAATTCGAAGAGCGCGTCTGCTTTACCGAATCGAGCGCTCGCGCCCACGAAACGCACCGCGACGCGAAATGACGCATTGCGGATCGTGCGATTCGCGCGACGTCGCCCCGAGCCGCCCGGCCGGGGCGCTTCGCGTTGCGGGTATCACCCCCTTTACGACGATCGACTTCCCGGGAAAACTCTCGGCGGTCGTGTTCGTGCAGGGCTGCCCCTGGCGGTGCGCATACTGCCACAATCCCTGGATGCAGTCGCGCGACTTTGCGCCGGAGCTCGAACACGGCTCCTGGGAGGAGGTCGAGCGGCTTCTCGCCCGACGCCGCGGCCTTTTGGACGGCGTTGTCTTTTCGGGCGGCGAACCCACGATCGATCCGGCGCTTCCCGAAGCCGTGCGGCGCGTGCGGGAATGGGGCTTCGCGGCGGGGCTTCACACGGGAGGCGCTTATCCCGCGCGCCTCGCGGAGATTCTCCCCGATCTCGAGTGGGTGGGCCTCGACGTGAAAGCCTCGCCCGACGCGCCCGATAAGTTCGAGGCCGTTGTGGGCGCAAAGGGGGCGTACGCGCGCTTTCTCGACGCTTTTCGCCTCGTGCGCGACTCGGGCGTTCGCTTCGAATGCCGCACGACCGCGCATCCCGATTACCTCGCAAACGACGACCTCCTGCAACTTGCCCGCTGGCTCGAACGGGAAAAGGTCGAAAACTTCGCCCTTCAGATCTACCGACGTCCTCCGGGGCTGATCGCCCCCTTCGGCTCGGTCGGGGACGACTACCCTTCGGAAGAAGCCCGCGCGGCGCTGCGAGGGGCGGTGAAGCACTACGTCGAGCGGCGCAACTGAACGGTTCCCGCTTCCTCTCTCATTCCCTTCTCCCCCGCACGCCGACGATGCGTTCGAGTTCTCCGCCCGTCTTCGGACGTCGCGGAGGAGTCGCGCCGTGGCGCGCAATGACAAGCGATTGGCGTTCGCAGCTCTCGGCGCCGCAGTTACGCGGTCGGTAAAGTGTGGCCGTCGGACGACAAAAGCGAAAGACAACCGCGAAAGCGGAG
The DNA here is from genome assembly GCF_003609995.1 of Sutterella megalosphaeroides. Taxonomy (NCBI): domain Bacteria; kingdom Pseudomonadati; phylum Pseudomonadota; class Betaproteobacteria; order Burkholderiales; family Sutterellaceae; genus Sutterella; species Sutterella megalosphaeroides. The sequence continues at coordinate 2,252,744 of NZ_AP018786.1, read as the reverse complement.
CGACTTTCCCGAATTTGCCGTCGATCGCAGTCAGACCGGTTGAAAGCCAGTCGCCAACCGACGGGAGAAAACGCATCATGGAAGGAGGCTTTGGAACGATCGTCGCTCAGGGCGTCATGCTCGGGACGCTCTTTTTGATGATCACCGGCAAAACGCCGCTTTATCTCACCGCCATTATCGGCGCGTCGCTCTCGGCGACGATTGCGGGAATTCCGCTCACGGGCGAGGCGCCGCTCACGGTCGCAAAGCTCCTTGTTTCCGGGCTCAATCCGGTGCTCGTCGACATGACGGGGATTCTGCTTTTTATCGGCGTACTCAAATCGACGGGTTACCTTGACATCGTGGTGCGCGACGTCGTTCGGATCGGCGACCGACTCGGGGGCGGCGTGGGCGTAGCCGTCGCGGGCGGCCTCGCCGCGGGCTGCATCGGAGCGCTCACGGGTTTTACGCAGCCCGTGGTGACCGCGATCGTGACGGCGCCCGCCGCCGTGCGCCTCGGCGTGACGCCCAACAAAACGGCCGGGATCATCGCGCATGCCGGACACATCGGCAACCTGGCGGGCTTCACTCACCCGACCCAGGTAGCGATTCTTGCGACGGCCGGCGTCGGCTACGGACTCTTCAACGTGCTCGGGCTCGTCGTCGGTCTCTCGGTTTTCGCCGCCTCGGCCTGGAGAGCCTCTCGCGCCCTCCGGCTCTCGGGCTTTTCGGTCGACCCCGCCGCGCACGGTGCCGTGCTGCGCGAAATCGCCTCGCGTTCCCCGACCGATTCTTCCGTTCGGGCGTTTTTCCCGTTTCTCGTTCTCTGCGCGGGTTTTATTGCGGGGCTGCCCGTTTTCCTCGTGGGGGTGCTCGCCGCCGTGGTGACGATGCTCCTCTCGGGGGCGCCCGCCCGCAAGGCCGAAGCCGACATGATCCGGGGCGTCGGGCTTGTTGCCACGCCGCTCGTCGCCACGCTCGGGTTTCTCTTTTTGTCGAACGTCATTCGCGAAATCGGTCTCGTCGACGTGCTTGCGGGCATTGTCGAACCGCTCGTTTCGGCTGCGCCCGTGACGGTAATGTTTGCCGTAGCGTGCGTGACGGCTTTCGTGACTCAGTCCTACGGGGCGTCGGTGGCCGTGATCGTTCCTTTTCTCCAAATCGTGCTCGAGGCCGGAGCCGATCCTTTCGACGCGGCGTTTGCCGCGGCTTCCGGGGCGGCCGTCATCCAATGCTTCCTCACGGGCGGTCCCGTTGCGGCACTCTCGACCGTCGTGCCCGTGACGCCCGGGGCCGAGCTCAAGGAAGCCAATGCGTTTCAGCGCCCGTCGATTCTCTTCGGGACCGGCGTGGCACTGGCGATCACGATGGTGCTGACGCTTCTCTGAGGCCTGCGTGCCCGGTTGTTCGGTCGGATGTCGGTTCCGTCGGTCGAAAGCAAAACGTGTCTCCGGACGTCAGTCTCAGGGCTTTCCGTCAAGCGCTTTTTTTAGCGGAACATGGCAACGTGCCGCATAAGGAATGTCGGGTACGTATCCGGAGAAAGGGTGAGGGTGCGCCCGCGTCGGTTGCGGCGCGGAAGGTCCGAAAAGCCTGCGATGCGCGCGACAACGGCTTTTCAAGGCTCTCGCTTTCGATCGCCGACGCTGCGCGTGCGCGCCTTCGGCATTTCGTCGGGGGTGCGCCCCCAGGTCGGAGCGAACGCACGTCCTTCGTACGCGTCAAGAAAGTGCGTGGCGCGAAAAGACCATCGACTGGCGTCGATGAGCGGAGAGTTTTGCGGGGGATTTCGAAAGAATGGAAGGCATGACGAACGGTCGTCGCGCGGCGACGGCCTCCATCCGTTCAAAGGAGTTTCCCATCATGTCGGACACCACGAAAGCGACCCCGCCGCGGGAAGAGACCGCCCGCGACACGTCGAAAAAGCGTTTCAAGCTTCCGGATATTTACATCATTCTCGGAACCTTCATCCTCGTCATGGCGGCGCTCACGTACGTGATCCCCGCGGGCGAGTACGAGCGGCAGCTCGTCGAGACCGCCAAGGGCGTGCAGAACCTCGTCGTCTCCGGAACCTATAAGGAAATCGAACCCCATCCCGCGGGCTGGCTCGAAATCATCACGGCGATTCCGTACGGCTTTGAAAAGGCCTCGGGCGTCATCATCCTTACCTTCCTCGTCGGCGCCTGCATGGGGCTTTTGAAGCGTTGCGGCATCATCGACCTCGGGATCCAAAAACTCTCGGGTGCCGTGGGCGGTGCGACTACCTCGTCGCCCCCATGCTGATGGCGGCCGTCTCGATCGTGTCGGCCTTCATCGGCACGCCGGAACTGTCGCTCGCATACCTGCCCGTCTTTCTGCCGCTCTTTTACCGTCTGGGTTACGACGGCATGACCGCCACGGCCGTGGCGCTTCTCGGGCCCTGCATGGGGTTCATTTTCGGCATCACCGTCCCGGCGTCGGTGGGGATCGGTCAGCAGATCGCGCAGATTCCGATGTTCTCGGGTTCGGGCCTGCGCCTCGTCGTCCTCGTACTCGCCGTGGTCGTTTCAATCGTCTACGTTTCCTTCTATGCGGCGCGCATCAAGAAGGACCCGACGAAGAGCCTCTCCTTTGAAACCGACCGCGAGCTGCGCGAGAAGATCCTCAAAGAGGCGGGCGAAGACAAAGTCTTCACGAAGCGCCAGGTCGCAGCGGGCGCGGCCACCCTTGTCATGTTCCCGATTGTCATCGCGCTCATCCTGATGCTCAACCTCGGCTTTGAAGCGATCGGCGGGCTCTTCCTTTCGGTCGGGATCATCGCGGCCGCGATCGCCGGGAAGTCCGCCCAACAAATTTGCGACGACATCAACGCGGGGATGCACGACCTGATGGTCGGGGCGCTTCTGTGCGGCGTGGCCGCGTCGATCTCGGTCGTTATGGACAAGGGCCTCATCACCGATACGATCGTCTATTGGCTCGAAGGAGCGCTCTCTTCGACGCCGCCCGCGCTCACGGCCATCGCCGTCTTGTGGGAGCAGTCGATTTTCAATCTGCTCATCCCGGGCGCTACCGCACTCACCATTCTGACGATGCCGATTCTTTCGCCTCTAGGGACGCTTCTGGACATCTCGCAGCAGGCGATCGTCTCCGCAAACGCCTGGGGCGGGCAGCTGACCGACATTCTTTTCCCGACGTCGGGCTTTTTCATCGCCACGCTTGCGATCTCCAAGGTCGACTACTTCAAGTGGGTGCGCTTTTACGGGCCGCTCTTCGTGATTCTCGGGATCATGGCGTCGGCGGCGCTCTACCTGCAGCAGGTCTTCGACATCACGTTCTGAGCTCGTACATTCTCTCCTCGGCAAGGGCGTGCGCGCACGCCCTCAACTCCCTCGCGGACGGCCCGGCGGCCGTCCGTTTTTTCTTCCTTCCGGCGTGTCGTCAAATGACAGGAATAGTGTCGTTGCATGACTTGCGACGCCACGATCTTCGAATCATAGGTTGCGGGGTCAAATTCTTATTTCATAAAAATCAACGGTAAAAGCGTTGATCCGCAGTGTCGGTCGTCCTTTCTTGTGGCGTGAAATGACATGATATTGACGTCCGAAGCGTCGGATGAAGACACGTCGAGGCCTATAGTGAATTCAACGCGGCGGTGACCCGAAGGCCAACACCGCAGAAGACAACCCAATGGAAAAGGAGTTCATCATGCCCGGTTATCCTGCCGATTTGCTCTCGAATCGCTCGATCGTCAAGCGCGACAGCTTTGCGATCATCACGCCCGAAGGGCGTGTCATCAATACGATCCCCGGGATCGTCGACGCCAAGATGACGATCCTCTGCTCGCCCAAGATCGGTGCGGGCTTCGTTCAGTTGATCGGTACGCTCGGCGCGAACGCCCACACGACCATTCCCTACGCCAACCTCGCGCACGAAGAAAGCTTCATTTACGTCTTGGACGGCACGGTCGAACTCGAAGTCGCCGTGGGCGACGAAAAGCGCGTTCTCACGCAGGGCGGCTACGCCTATGCGCCCGCGGGCGTCGGCATCGGCTTCAAGAACGTCAACGGCGAAGAGGGTCGCATTCTCCTCTACAAGCAGCGCTACGTGCCGCACCCGGCCGGACTCGAACCCTACGCCGTCTTCGGCAACATCAACGATGTTCCCTTCCGCGACTACGACGGCATGGCCAACGTGCACGTCAAGGACTTCCTCCCGCTCGAAGAAGCCTTCGACATGAACATGCACATCCTTTCCTTCGATCCGGGCGCTTCCCACAACATCGTCGAAACGCACGTGCAGGAGCACGGCGCCTACATCTACGAGGGCGCGGGTACCTACAACCTCGACAACGAGTGGTACCTCACGAAGAAGGAAGACTTCCTCTGGATGGGCGCCTTCTCGCTGCAGGCGGGCTACGGCATCGGCCGCGAACCCTTCTCCTACATCTATTCGAAGGATTGCAACCGCGACGTTGAAATCTGACGACAGGGGCTCTGCCGGAGAGGTCTGCAATCCTCGGGACCTCTTCGGCGCGCCTCGAACCCCACCGACCTCACACGCAACTCTCTGACGCAAAGGAGAACCACCATGGCTCTTACCGCCGACTTCAAGGCCCGCGACATTCGCGAAGTGCTCGACGCCACCCACATGAAGGGCAAGAACATCACGTTCCTCGACGACTTCAGCCGCGACGAGATCCTCAACCTCTACCGCGCGGCCGAAATGCTCGAACCCTTCATGCGCACCGGCACCGATCTGCTGAAGGGCAAGGTCCTCTACACGCTCTTCTTCCAGCCCTCGACCCGCACCCGCTGCTCGCACGAAAACGCCATGCACCGCCTCGGCGGCTCCGTGATCACGGAAGCCGACCCGACGCACAACTCGTCCGTCGCGAAGAACGAATCCCTCGCCGACAGCCTCCGTGTGACGAGCGAATACGCCGACGTCATCGTGATGCGTCACCCGAACGACGTGGAAGCCCTCGGCGCCCTGAAGGAAATCGAAGGCCACTGCGCTCCGGTGATCTCGGGCGGCTACGGCCACGTGACGCACCCGACCCAGGGGCTGCTCGACTCCTACACCTGCTGGCGTGCTTTCGGCGACCTCTCGAAGACGACCGTCGCCATCGCCACCCCCGACCTCTCGCGTGCCCGCTCCGGTCAGTCCTTCGCCCTGGCGCTTGCCGCCATGGGTGCGAAGATCGTCTATACGGGCACGAGCGAACTGCGCACGCCCGAAATCGTTCGCCAGAAGCTCCAGAAGATGGGCGCGAACTTCGAAGAGCACTTCGACCTCACGATGAAGCAGAACGAAGAGCTCTACATGGATAAGGGCGTGGACCTCATTTATCTCCCGGGGTGCTCCGTCAAGAAGGACGACCCGAACCGAGCCGACTTCGAAAAGAAGATGGCCAACTACTACGTCTCGCTCGACATGCTTCGCAACATCAAGGCGAAGACCGGCAAGACCGTGGGCGTTCATCACTCGCTGCCGCGCAATCCCGGCGAATTCGACTTCGGCATCGACAACACCGAGCACCAGCTCTACTTCCGTGCGATCGGCTTCTCGGTGGCGCTTCGCATGGCGCTCCTTTCCGCCGTCGTCGGCGTGAACTGAGTCGCTTGAGGCCCGGCTGAAAGGAATGCGGGGGACCGCCGCGCGCTTCGAGGTGCAACGGGACGGTCCTCCGTTTTCACGAGAAAGATTTTTCGATTCACGAGAAGGAATTCATCATGCGTATCGTCATCGCTCTCGGCGGCAACGCGCTTTTGAAGCGCGGCGAACCGATGCTCGCCGAAACCCAGCGCGCCAACGTTCGTCTGGCCGCCGAACAGATCGCCAAGGCTTACGAAGGGAACGAACTCATCGTCACCCACGGCAACGGCCCCCAGGTCGGCCTGATCGCGCTTCAGAACGACGCGTACAAAGCGGTTCCGATGTACCCGCTCGACGTGCTCGGCGCCGAATCGATCGGGATGATCGGCTACCTCATCCAGCAGGAGCTCGTCAACTTCGTGCCGAAGAGCGCCACGCTCGCTACGGTCCTCACTCAGACCGAAGTCGACCCGAAGGACCCTGCGTTTGCGCACCCGACGAAGCCCGTGGGCCCGGTCTACACGAAGGAAGAGGCCGAAGCGCTCGCCGCGAAGAACGGCTGGACGATCGCGCCCGACAACGACAAGTACCGCCGTGTCGTGCCGAGCCCGGATCCGAAGCGCATCTGGGGGCTCGATCCCCTGAAGACCCTCGTTCGGAACGGCCACATCGTCGTGTGCTGCGGCGGTGGCGGCATCCCGACCTACTTCGACGAGGCGGGCAACCTCGTGGGCGCCGAAGCCGTGATCGACAAGGACCTCGCGTCGTCGCTCCTTGCTTCGAGCGTCGAAGCGGACGTCTTCATCATCGCGACCGACGTTGACGGCGTCTACGTCGACTGGGGCAAGCCCACGCAGCGCCGCATCGTCGAAGCCGATCCCGAGAGCCTGCGCGCCATGGACTTCGCGAAGGGCTCCATGGGCCCGAAGGTCGAAGCCGCCTGCCGTTTTGTCGAACGCTGCGGCAAGACCGCCGTGATCGGCGCTCTGCACGAAATCGACAAGATCCTGAAGGGCGAAGCCGGCACGCGCGTCGTCGCTCAAAAAGGCGTGAAGTACGACGCCTGACGAACGACGTTGGAAGCATGTCCGAGGGACGTCGGTCGTTTTCGTCCCTCGGCCGCTGCCGCCTGCGCCTCTCCCGAGCGCACGTCTCGGGAGAGGCGCCTCCCGACGAACCCCAAGCACGACGACGGAAAAATTCGCGCGCAGACTGCAAGGCTCTTTTGCGTACAATGTTCGCGGCTCTCGGCCCGATTCTCGGGGAAAGAGCCGGAAAAGGAGGACCTTTCAGCGTGCCCGCAACCCCACCGCTTTTCGGTGTCGAACCGAAGGAGAAAAGGATGTTCGCTCAAGTCGAAGAAGCCGCACTGCCGATCGGCGACTCGATTTTGGCGAGTTGGATTCGATCGATCTGCCAGACCGTGCGCGGTTACGGCGTGGACCCGGAGCCGCTCATGGATCGGGCCGGGTTGGAGAGAGCGCTTCTTACCGTGCCCGACGCGCGCTACCCCGCACAGGCCGTGCGCCGCTTCTGGGAGGCGATCATCGCCGCGACGGGCGACGAGCTCGTGGGCTTGCGGTGCGGGCAGGAAATGCAGCCCGCGGCCCTGCACGGCCTGGGGCTTGCGATCGTGACGAGTCATTCGCTCGCCCAGGTGCTCGACTTGACGGCGCGCTACTGCAAGATTGTTTCGAGCACGATGGACATGATCCTTTCGCACGACGCGCAGGGGACGACTTTGTCGCTGCGAACGTTGCGAGGCAACGAAGCCAAGAGCGCCGCCCTCACGGCGATGCTCGCTTTCGTACTCCGGCAGGCGAACTCCCTCGTGCAGCACCGGGTGGTTCCGGTTTCCGTCGCGTTGCGCGTTCCCAAAATCAACGGGAATCTTCAGCGTCGACTCGACGACTATTTCGGCTGCCGCGTCGACACCTCGGGCGAGACGCCGGGAGCGATTCGGTTTTCGTACGCCGACGTGATGGAGCCTTACGCGAGCGCGAACGCCATGCTCCGCGAGGCGAACGAGCGCGTCGTCATCCAATACCTCAATCGTGTGCGACAGAGCAGCTTTGCGGCCCGCGTCGAAGAAGAACTTCAGACGATGCTCGCGGCGGGTGAGCCCGCGAAGATTGCGGACGTCGCGCGCCGGGTGAATCTTTCGGCGCGCACGCTCCAGAGACGCTTGGAGAGCGAAGGCGTGACGTTTGCGGAACTTTTCGAGCGCCGTCGCCGTCAGCTCGCTCACGACGCGCTTGCGCACACGGAACTTTCGATTACCGAAATCGCCTACAACATCGGCTTTTCCGACCCGTCGAACTTCTCGCGCACCTGCACGCTTTGGTTCGGGGTGTCGCCCGCCGTTTACCGCCGTCGCATTCGTCAGCTGCAAACCTGAAGACCGCAAGGAGTTCGCACCATGGATCGACCCGTATTGGAATTCGTCGTTGTCGCCGAGCCTCAAAGGGACGCCTCGTCCCGCGCCGTGCTCGCGGAGCTTGCCGCACTTGTTGCCGCTTCGGCCGGCGCCCCCGTGCACGGAGATGCTCGGACGCTCGACTGGGCGCACGACGGGGCGCTCTACCGCGCGCGCTTTGCGGGCGAAGGAGCCGGAAGCGTCGGATTCGAGGGACTCGACGGGTGCCCGTGCGTGCTCGTGCGGCTCGATGCGACCGAGTGCGTCGTGCGTACGCACCTCCTGCCGGACGAAAACCCGATGCTCGCGCTCACGATCGAAGACGCGCTTTCTCGAGAGGGACGGGCGTTCGAGGTCCGGAGTGAGCCCGGCGATGCGTCCCGTGCGTCCGATGCCGGAGAGGCGAAACCTGCATTTCCGCCGCTTCGTGCCGCGGGGGTGAGCGTTCCCGATAGGGACCCCGCCGGGGCGGCGCGCCTCGTCGAGCGCGTCGCGCGCCTTGCGGCCCGCAGGCTTGACGCCATCCGCGCCGTGGCGGCGCGGGGAACGTATGTTTGATGTTTCGACCGATTCGACGCGGCGTGCGGGGACCGTTTGCCCGCGCTGCGTCTCAACCGTCTCAACCCGAACGACAAGGAGAAATAGGAATGAAGACGATCCGACTGCCCGAGCGCTCGCCGCTCGCAATGACGCTTGAGGAAGCGCTCGAGAAGCGCCGCACGAACCGCAACCCCGCAGCCGTCCCCCTGAAGGAGGCGGACCTCGCCGCACTCCTCTGGGCCGCGGCGGGCATCACGGACGAGGACGGCCGGCGCACCACGCCGTCGACCCTTGATCTGCGCGCGGTGGAGGTGTACGTGTTGCGTTCGGACGGCGCGTGGCGCTTCAACGCGGCCGACATGACGCTTGAACAAACGGCCGAAGCGGACGTGCGCCGCGTCTCGACCGCGTACCAGTTCGAATACGTCGAAAAGGCGCCCGTGACGCTCGTTTTCGTCGCCGACAAGGAGCGCTCGAAAAACGCCCGTCCGCAGGGCGTCTGGGTCGATGCGGGCACGATGGGGCAGTCCTGCTACCTCGCCGCAACCGCCCTGGGACTCGCGGGTTGCGTGCGGGCTTCGTTCAACCATGAGGCCCTGCGTCAGGCGATGAACCTTCCCGAACACCTTGAACCGATCGTCCTCTTTACGGTCGGCGTCCCGGCGTGAGGCGCCAACGCACGAGACGCGGAAAATTCGGAATGAAGCGCGACACCCCGATCGGAATCGAATTCGGTCGGGGTGTTCGTTTTCGGCGATCGGATCCTCGACGAAACGGAAGAATCGAACGTCGTCTTCGCGCACGTTCGGTCGTCGTTTCGTTTTTCGTGGAAATACGGTAGGGCGTTTCGGAAACTGCAACGACCTCGCGGCCGATCCTGCAAACACGGCGGGGTTCGTCCGTCTTGGGGAGTGCGGGAGCAATTCCTAGAATGGGCGAACACGTTGCAGGGACGCCCGAAAACGTCGCCGTCGACGGAACTCGGGCCGACCGGCCAACTGTTCTCCGACTTTTCAAATAAAACAGACTTCAACCATGTCATTCGCTCCCAAGACGCTCACGCTCGGCGTCCTGCTCGCCCTCGGTTCTTCGCTTGCCGCCTTTTCCGCTCCCGCCCTCGCTTCGGGCGGCGCTTCGGGGCCGCACGTGGCCTTCCGTTCGACCGGTCACATCGGCGAAGTGATTGTCAATCCTTATAAAGTTGCTCCGCTTACGGCCGTGATTCGCAACGGCGGCTACGATGTCAAGAACGCCGTCGTTCGCGTCGTTCCCAAGGCGGGCGGTCAGGACCTCAAGTACGCGGTTTCGGACCGTCAGGTGCTCTCTCACGGCGGCATTCCCGTCTTCGGCCTCTATCCCGACTACGTCAATACGGTCGAAGTCGAATACGACCGCGTGTTCCAGGGGAAGACCGAACACTTCAAGGACACGTACCAGTTCTATACGGCGCCCGTCTTCCTTCGCTCGAACGGGCTCAATTCCCAGAGCCACACGACCTTCGACGTGAAGGTCGAAAAGACGGATCCCGCCTTCAAGGATCGTCTCTACTTCATCAATAACATCGTGCGCACGCCCCCCGATGCGTCCCGCATGGTTTGGAACAACCCGATGGGCGGGGCGCTCGAATGGGCGTTCGGTCCTGAAAACGCGATCGTCGACTCGACGGGCACGGTGCGCTGGTACCTGATGCCCAACGACGACATGTACGATCCCGAACAGCCCTACAAGGCGGGGATTATGATGGGCTTCCAACAGACCGCCGACGGCGGTCTCCTCTGGGGTTACGGTCAGCGCTACGCGAAGTACGACATGCTCGGTCGCGAACTCTTCAACCGTCGCCTCCCCCTCGGCTACGCCGACTATTCGCACGCGATCGACGCCGCGCAAAACGGACACACGTTCCTGCGCGTCTCGTCGTCCGACTACCGCCGCGCCGATGAAAAGCGCGTGCACACCGTGCGCGACGTGATCGTCGAAATGGACGAGAACGGAAACGTCTTCGACGAATTCAAACTTTTCGACATTCTCGACCCGTACCGCGACAACGTCATCAAGGCGCTCGACCAGGGGGCGGTGTGCCTCAACATCGACGCGTCGAAGGCCGGTCAGACGCTCTCCTCGGCGGAACTCGCAAAGCAGGACCAGTCGGACGACTTCGGCGACATCACCGGCGTGGGTGCGGGTCGCAACTGGGCGCACGTGAATTCGGTCGACTACGACCCGACGGACGACTCGATCGTCATCAGCTCGCGCCATCAGTCCGCCATCATCAAGATCGGCCGCGACAAGAAGGTGAAGTGGATTCTCGGCGCGCCCGAAGGCTGGAAGAAGGGCTTTGCGGAAAAGGTCCTGACGCCCGTCGACAAGGACGGCAAGCCCTTGAAGTGCGAAAATTCGCGTTGCGAAGGCGGTTTTGACTGGACCTGGACCCAGCACACCGCCTGGCGCGTCGACGCCAAGAGCGATGCGGACGTGATCTACGTCTCGGCCTTCGACAACGGCGACGGCCGCGGCATGGAGCAACCCGCTCTGCCCGAAGACAAGTATTCGCGCGGCGTCGTCTACAAGATCGACCAGAAGAAGATGACGGTCGAGCAGGTCTACGCCGTGGGCGATGACAAGGGTTATGAATTTTATTCGCCCGTGACGGGTCTTGCTCAGTACATGCCCGACAAGGACTCCTTCCTCGTTTACTACTCGACCGCGGGTCTCGGCGAAACGCTCGCCGGGAAGAAGGGGCGCGTTGACATCCACCCCTACCTCGCGGAATACAAGTGGGGTGAAAAGGAACCGTCCGTCCTCATGCGCTTCAACGACACGATGGGCTACCAGGCCTGGGTGTTCGACCTGACGAAGGCCTTCCCGAAGCTCTGATCGCTCGAAGCGCGCTTCCCGCCCGCAGGGTGTTCGGCCCGCGGGCGACGCAAGCTCGCATGAAGAACCGATGACCGCAGAGGGGCTGTCGCATGTCGGCGCCCCTCTTTGCGCCTCCCTCGGGTGCGATCTTGTCCTCAATCCGACCAACCTCACAAACCACACCAAAAAGGAGAAGCCCCGGACGGCTCCGACCGACCCCGCCGTCCGCGGCCCAACGATGCACACCACCCAACTTCGCATTTCCGCGCTCGCCCTCGCGACGAGCCTTGCCGCTCTCGGCGCGGCGTCGACTTCCGCTCTTGCCGCGGAAACCGAAATCTACGGCCAAATCGACACCGGGTTCTATGCGGTCGATTCCAAAGGCAAAAACCCGACGCTCGAGATGAAGCCCTCGATCGACGTGTCCTCCTACTGGGGCTTGCGCGGTCGCGAATCGCTCGGCGAAACCGGGTACGTGCACTTCGTGCTTGAATCGGGATTCGAAGGCGACACGGGGCGCGTTGCGAACGACGCCCGCGCGGGCGCGCTCTTTTCGCGCGAAGCGATGGTCGTGATCGGTCGCGAAGGGACGGGCGAAATCGCCCTCGGCCGCACGGCGGGCTTTCTCGGATCGACGGGTACCTACGCCCAGTGGGCCGCGACCGGCATGAATCCTCTGGCCTCGAACGCCCCGGACGCGGCGCTCGCGGGCGTCTTCCAGTCGAGCCCCATCATGGACAACGCGATCGTCGTGAAGAGCGCGCCGATTCACGGTGTCACGCTCCTCGGCCAGTTCTCGAACAGTACGAACCAGGCGACCTATCCCGAATCGGAAGGTTTCTCGAACACCGAACACCTCTATGCGCTCGCCGCCGGCTGGAAGGGCGAAAACGCGACCGCGCTCCTTGCCTGGCAGATGATCGACTACGCGAACGCCGCCAACGGCCCGCAGCCCCACGACGCAAAGCCTACGCACAACATTTTTGCGGGCGCCTCGCGCGGCTTCGGCGACCTGCGCGTGCACGTCGCCTATCAGCACCTCGAAAACGCGCGCGGCATGCTCGGCGTGCCGAGCGTCATTTCCGCTTCGAGCATGGGCTTTGACGGCGCCGCAAGCCGCGAAGGCTTCCGCGCGGACGCCTTCTCGATCGGCGCGAACGCGCCGCTTCTGGGCGGGCGGCTGCACGGCTCCGTCAAGGTGGTGACGGGCGAATGGAGGGGCGAACGCGGTGCGGCGGCCGACACGGAAGGCGAACGCTGGGTGGGGGCTCTGCGCTGGGCGTACCGCTTCTCGAAGCGCACGGGCTTCTACGTCCTCGGGACCTATGCGTACGCGAACGGGATGTTCGAAAATACGGACGCTTCGAATGCGATTGCAAACCGCGCGACCGCGGCGGCGGGCCTCACGCACAAGTTCTGAGGCGCTCTTCTCGTGAGAAAGCCCCGCCGCTCGGCGGGGTTTTGCCGTTCGGGTGCCGGAGCGAGGGAGCGCGGCATCGTCCGCACGCCCCGCTTTTTTCCCGCCCGCGGAACCGCCGGCCTGCCTGATCGCCTCGGCCTTTTCGACTTCTTCAACCGCCCCGACCGCCACCATCATGACCGCCCCGTCCGGCCCCGACCGCCTCGACATCTACCATCTGAGGTTTTTGATCGACCTCATGCACACGCGCAAGCTCGGCGCCACGGCTCAGAATTTCGACATGAGCACGGCGACGGCTTCGCGCATGCTTCAACGGCTGCGCGACGCCTTCGACGACCCGCTCTTCGTGCGCGGTCCGACGGGATTGACGCCCACCGAAGCGGCGATGCGGCTCGAAGAGCCCGTACGGCGCAACATCGAAGCTTTCGACCGCCTCACCGCGCCGAGCGTCTTCGCGCCCGAAGCGGTGGAGCGCCGGCTCGTGATCGCGTCCTGCGGCGCGGTCTTTCCCGAGGTGATCGAACGTGTGGCGGCGGAACTGTTCGCTCGCGCACCGGGCCTCAAACTGACGCTCCTGCACCGCACGCCCCATCTCTGGGAAGACTTGCACGAAGGTACGGTCGACATGGCTCTGGTCTCGGGCTTCAGCCTGCCGCCCGGCTTGCGGAAAATGCTCCTCTTTCGCAGTCCCGCCGGGGTGATTGTTCGCCGGGATCATCCGCTTGCGCGCCTCGGACGCACGATTTCGCCCGCGGAAGCGGGCGCGTATCCGCGGCTCACCGTCCTCGTCAATTCCGATGCGGGTCGCCCGACGTACGAGCGCGTCTTGACGGGCACTGCCGATCGGAGTCGGCGCGACGACGAGGCGGCCGTTACGGCCGAATCGGTCTACGACATCCTTCCCGTTCTCGAATCGACCGATGCGGTGCTCTTCGCGCCCGAAACGGCGGGACGCGTCTCGGCCCGGCACTATGCGGTCGTGTGGGTGCCTTTCGAAGCGGGCAGAAGTCGCGACGTCGAAGTGCATCTCGTCTGGCCCGAACACCAGCACCTCGAACCCGCCCACGTCTGGGTGCGGGGCCTCATTCAGAAAGCGGCCGCGGAGCGCTTCGGGACGCCGGACTTCTCGGCCGAGCGCGAACGATCGGAATAAAGCAAAACCGCCCCGAAAGGGGCGGTTTTCAAGCCGTTAGGCCCGAGCGGCCCTTCGCACCGGGAAGGGCCGACCGACAAGTTCGAAGAACGCTCGAAGAACGCGCAACCGACGACCCGAAGGCCGTCGGCTTCGACTTATTCCTCGTCCTTGCGGTTGAGCGTTTGCTTGAAGCGGGTGCCCGGGATGAACTTCGGCTTACGCTGCGCGGGGATGTGGATGAGCTGACCCGTCGAAGGGTTGCGACCCGTACGCGCGGCGCTTTCGACGGCCTTGAAGGTGCCGAAGCCGATCAGCGTGACGGTGCGGCCTTCGGCGCAAGCGTCGATGATCTGTTCGAAGCACGAAATAAGCAGGCGGTCGATGTCGGTCTTGGCGATCTTATGGCCGTACTTGGCGGCCAGACATTCAACGAGTTCCAAACGGTTCATAGATTTTTTTCGGTACCGCATTGCCCGCACGGTGACATGCGAGCGGGGGCCCTCTCCTTCTTTCGGTTAGGTTTGAGTCGGCAACGGGTCGTCGGGGACCTGCTGCCACAACGAGCCGTACCAGCGGTACGGCCCTGCAATCGACAAACCCGCGACTGAACCTCTTGAGGGTTTGCCGTCCAATTGCATTCGTCACGGCTCGAACGCAGGAAAGTGCGGTTCGGTGCCTTTTCGAAACGCCTCCCGAGGGGGCGGGCCGACGGAGTCGGAACCCGGTCCGATCGGTGCGGAGATTCCGCACGTCGGGGTGCTTCGAAAAGACGCCGACGCGTTGCATCGACCGCTTGGAAGTCATTGTAGGCCCTGGGGCGCCGAGCGCCATCAGGGTTAACCTACCTGCATCATTGGAAACGGGCCGTGCGGCAGGAAAAAGGACGGGGCGAGAAGGCGTTTTCCGGCTCGGACGAGGTACGTCGGGAATGGGATCGAGGGGGTCGCCCGAAGGAGGTATCGCGAACGACTTTCGGAGCCCCCGACGGGGTGCATTCGGGGATCTCTTTCGGGGTTTTCCCCGCTCGTCCGAAAGGGGGCGGCGGCATGCCTTCGGGCAGGATCCGTCGGATGATGTCAAATAAGAAAGGAGGCGTGCGGGGGCGACTTCAAACCCCTTCGAGGATCTTGCAAAAGGGGCGAAAAACACCTCCGAATGTCGACTCGAATGCCGCTCGAAATACGGTTCGCCGACCAAGCGCCGACGGTCGGTCCGTGCTTCCCGAAAAAGACACCGATCGGGTCGCATGCCATTGAGAAAAGCGGTCTCGACACGGGGCGAAAAAAGGGGCGGAGCATGTCGTCCGACGGCTTCGACGGGGCGTCCGGTGACGAATCGTGCGAAGGCGTTCGGGCGGGTGCGAACGCGGAAAAACGCGGACGAACGGCTCGGGAAATGTGCCGCGAGTACCCCGTCCGCGCAGCCGCCGAGAGGCGTCGAACGGGGGGGCGGAACCGAAGCGTTTCGGCTTACTTCGAAATCCGAACGCGCGCGTCGGGAGGCGTCCCAAGATCCCGTCGAAGGGACGAAATCCTGCAACAGATATTCCTTTGGCGGTAGGGTAAAGTCCCTGGAAAACACGACGGTTTCCAAGGGCCGGGGTGCATCGGCTTGCGGGTCGTCGCGAGTGTCGCGGTTCTGCCAACCGTCCTTTTTCCGCCCTCCGACCCGGTCCGCCGCCGCGATGCGGGAGTGCGCGGTGCGTCGGAAAAACGGGATCGTCGTGCGAAGAAAACGCGCCGGACGCGAGGCGTCCGACCGCGTACGGGCGACGCGTCGTCGTTCGTCGCGGGAGATCTCAAAAGGGCTCCGAACCGGGTTGACGATGGGAAAAGAAAAGCGAGACGGACGCCGAACGGGGGGCGTCCGGGGAAGGATCGGTCGGGGTCGAAAAGGCGTCCGCGGGCGGGTCGAGATCTGGCCCTTGAGGGGCAATCGGAGGGGGCTCGAAAAGACTCGAAAGGGCTCGAAAGGATTCGAAAGCACGGTGAAAACAGATCGGAAAAAAGTCGCCCAGAGGTCGACCAAAGTCGATGCGAGGCGGCTCAAAAAAGAGAGCGCCGCACGTCGCAAAGTCCCCGCGCGTCCAATCCGAAATCCGTCACGAAAGTCGTCTCGCAATCGCCCCAAAGCCGCCGAAAAGAGGATGCCGAAAGAGACGCCGAACCGGCCGTGAACAGGGGTCAAACAGACCACGAGCGGACCTTGAAAAAGGGCTTGAAAGTCGCGCTCCGCCTCCTTGAAAACGACGCGAACGACGCCTCGGACGCGGGCTCGGCAGGCGAGTGCAACGGGTCGGAAAAAGTCGTCGAAAAAAAGATGAAAAAATATGACGGAAGTGTTGTAAAAATCCAACAGTCGGAGGGGGGCGAGGTAAACACTCGGGAAAGCCCCGTCCTCAGCGCTTCCAGTTTTTGGGAAGGAGCGCTTCGAGAAGCGACTTCGTGTCGGGGCAGCGTTTGAGGAGTTTGCGTCCCTCCGAGCGCTCCCTCGGGTCGAGAAGGTCTTTGAGGCCGGCGGCGGTCGCGTCCGCCGTCGGGTCGCCGAGCGCCTTCGCGCGTTGCAGCAGAATCCAGGCGTGGAGGCGATTGAGTTCGAACACGTTCCCAGTGAGAAACAGGCCCGCAAGCGTCGCCGCCGCCCGGGCGTTTTCGCCTTCGGCCGCGCGGGTGAGCCACCGAACGGCAAGGCGCAGGTTGACGGAGCCGCCCGTCCCCGACCAGTAAAAGAGGCCGAGTCGATGCTGCGCGTCGACGTTTCCCGAAAGCGCCGCTTCTTTCATCCAACGGCGGGCCGCCGCGGGGTCGCGGTCGGGGTTGTCGCGCCGCAGCTGCAAAAGGGCCGATTCGTATTGCGCCGCCGAGTCGCCTTTTTCGGCGGCAAGGCCGAGCCATCGGGCCGCCTGCACGAAGTCGACCGCGGTGCCGAGGCCGTCGCGGTAGGCGCGCCCGGTCTCGCGTTGAGCTTCGAGGTTTCCGGCCGCGGCCGCAAGCCGCCACCAGTAAAGTGCGTCTTCGAGGGAGACCGTGCGCCCCAAGCCGAGTCGGGCCAAACGTGCGGCGTCGACTTCGGCTTCCGTCACGCCCGCCCAAGCCGCCTCTTCGACGGCGCACGCCCCGGCTTCGAGGTCGCGGGGAACCCCCTGACCGCGCAAGAGCGTGAGCCCTTTGAGGTAGAGAGCCCGAGCACGTACTTTCGACATGCGCGCAGAGGGGTCGTCGAGCACCCGATCGAGGAGCCGCCGGGCTCGGCGGCTGTGCGTCCAGTGCGTTGCTTCCGAGAGAAGCCGTCGGGCGAGTTCAACGCGCGCTTCCGGGTCGCCCGCTTCGGCCGCCCGTTCGACGGCTTCGCGGCGCTCCAACGCTTCGGCGGCCGAAAGCGGACGGAGGCGGCCGCCTTCCGTACGGGTCGTCTCCGAACGGGGCGGCCCGGGAATGCGAAAGGTCGTGTCAAGCCGCCGGGGCATGGCGCTCGGGGTGCTCGAAAAGAGAACGCGGGGTCAGTTCTTCGCGCCGAATTCGGGCGACACCGTCACGCGACCCACACCCGCTTCCTCCACCTGCTTGGCGGCGGCTTCGGACTCTTCGGGCGTCATCGGACGAACGACGAGCTCTTCGGCTCCGGGCTCGCGGCTGATGACGACGCCCGTTTCGGACGTACCCGCGGTGCCTGCGGTCTCAAGGGGCTCGAACCCCGTCAGAACGAGTGCAAGCGTGATCGTGGCGGAAATCATCCCGTAGAGGACCCAACCGAGCACGCCCATCGACATCGTGCGCCCGAAGGGGAGTCGTTCGTACTCGGGGACCGAAGCCTTCACGTAACGGAGCTGCCGCATGCCGCTCGTGAGCATCCACGCGGCCCAGAGGACAACAAGGAAGTAAGGGCCCGCATACGTCATGACGGGCTCGTTGCGAAAGAGCACCTGCATGACGAAATAAAGAACGACGAGCCAGATCGACATGCGTACCCAGTGGCGCGAAGCGCGGGCTTCGTCGGGGTTGCCGAGCGAATCCCAGTTGCGGGCCTGCAAAAGGCCGCCGTAGATCGGCGTAAAGAGAAGACTCGCCGCGCACACCCATTTCGGCTCGAAAAGATGCGGGGGTTCCTGGGCGACGGTGCGGTTGCGGCCGGAAGTGCGGGGGGCGGTGCGCGGGGAGCTCATGGTGGGGCTGGGCTTGACGGTGTGGAGGTAAAGGGAAAGGGCGAGGGCGGCGGGCGTAGGTGTTGGTCGCGCCCGGAAGGCTCGCGAAATTCGCACATTGTAGAGGAAGGATGCCGGCGTGTTTTCGCGCGTTTGCAGACTGTTGCAAGGAAGAGAAACGCCGTCGGACGGTTTTTCGGGAAGGGCGCTCAATGATCGTCCCGACGCGTTTTCGACCGCCCTCTCTTCTTTTCCCCTCCGTTCGTACGAAAGCCGACCGCCCTCCGCGCGCGATTGCGCTAACCTTAATAAATTCCGAGCGCGTTTTTTTGAAGAAGCGCGCCCGACTCGAGCGGAGATTTTTGAGAATGCCGTCATCCCGTCCGAATTCGTTTCCCCTGCTTCGAACCCCGTCGTCGCACGTCCCCGAAAGCGTTCGGGGGCGTAACCGCCGCCGCACGCTCGGCCCTTGCGCGCTCACGTTGGCGCTCGCGTTGGCGCTCGCGGGGTCGGTCTCGGGGTGTGCCTGGTTCGGCGACGAGCCGAGCGGCCCCGACGCGGCCGAGCGCGTCACGCGCTTGGCGAACTTCCCCGAAGCGGGCATGGAAGCCTGCCTGATCCCGGGCGAAGGCTATTCGCCGTCCTTGGATTTGGCCGTTCGCGGAGCGCTCGACGACCGGGGCTTTCGCGTTCGACTTCTCGATCGGGGGGCTTCCCCCGAAGCGCATCAGTGCCGCACGACCGTGACGATTTCGGCCGTTTCGTCGAAGGGCTTCAGCGAGCTACCCGAGAAGCTCACCCTGGACTTTCGCGACGCCCTCACGGGCGAAGCCAAACGCGCGGCCTGGAAGTGCGACACGGCCGAGGCCGGCAACGCCTTGACGCCCGGCCCCTTCGGGGACCCCGAACGGATCGTGCGCGACCTCGTCGATCAGCTCTTTCCCCGTCCCGTCGCCCTGCATTGAGCGCGTAAAGAGCCCGCGAAGAGCGCACGAAGTGACGGGTGCGTGAAGAGGGTGCAAAGAGGGGGAACTCGGCGAACACCGCCCCCGCGGGAAACCGATATAACCCGAAAGGGATATTTTTCGTCCTGCCACCCTCCGAAAGGACTAGATAAAACGACGGGATGGCGTAAAATGACCCTCAATGCGGCGCGTCGGGAAGCACGCCCGGCGCAACGCACGCGGAAAGTACCGCGACGCCTTCGGGCGTTGCCTTCGTCGAGGACGAAGGGGCATACGCAAGTCGACGAACGAACACGGGTTCGTCGAAAGAGGCGCGTCGGCCTTGCATCGGGGGATGCAGTTGTCAGAAGGCCGGGGACCGCGCGCCTCGCACGGTTGCGGCAGCGGAACCGTCGTGCTTTGAAGGGCGTTCGACGCATCGCGCGCGACCCCTCGGAACGCACGCCGCACATCGCTTCGGGGAGTGTCGACCACTCCCCGTTCTTTTACGCATTATGTAACTAATTGTTATTGATAAGGGTATTCCCGCTTGTTTGTTCGATTATTACGGACGGTTTTCGGAATTTGTTGAGATCCTCCGAAATGTGTAGCTTTACGCGCGAGATGGCGACGGAAGGCGAAAGATGCGTGCGGGGCTTTATTGGAAAAAGACGCAAAAGCGGCCTCTTTCGGGGTGATTCCGACCGTTCGCAGGGGGTTGGGTTGCTTTCGTGCAACGTGCGAATACGCGGACGGGGCCGTCTTCGGGCGTATCATTGAAGCGTTCAACACCTTGTTTCATAAAAAACCACAGTGGCCTGCGTCCGGTCGAACCGGTCCGCGGGCTTTGGCCGTCACCGCCGCCCCCTCATCCCCCGGAGCGCCCTGACGACCTCTTTGAGGGAGTCCCGTCCGTGAATTCTCAACAGTCCTGGAAGGCCGTGCTCGTCATCCTGTCGCTCAGCTCGATTCTCATGTCGGTGAGCTACACGATGCTCATTCCCTTCCTTCCGATGTACCTCATGCAGGAGCTCGGCGTCGCTCAGGCCGACGTCAATATTTGGTCGGGCGTGATCTTTTCCGCCTCCTTCCTGATTTCAGGCATCATGGCCCCGATCTGGGGCGCGATGGCGGACAAGAAGTCGCGCAAACTGATGGCCGTGCGCGCCGCGGTGCTTCTTGCGATCAGCTACGCCTTGGGCGGGATCGTGCAGGACCCGTGGCAGCTCCTAGCGATGCGGTGCTTCCAGGGTTTTGCGGCGGGTCTCTGGCCCGCGTGCCTTGCGATCATGGCGAGCAACGCCCCGCGCGACAAAGTCGGGATCTGCATGGGCACCATGCAGGGCGCGATGACGGCAGGCGGCGTCTTGGGGCCGCTCGCAGGCGGCCTTCTCGCCGAAGCCTTCGACATGCGTACGACCTTTTTCTTGGGCGGCGCAGCGCTCTTCGTGATCACGCTCCTTTTGATCTTCTTCATTAAGGAGCCGAAGAGGAAGCCCCAGGAAAAGAAAGAAACCGAATCGAAGGAAAAGACGAACCTTCTCAAGATTCCGGTCGTGCAGCGCATGCTTCTTTGCGCGGGGATCGTGCAGCTCACGATCCTTCTGCAGCAGCCCGTGATGCCCCTTTACGTCGGGGAACTCCAGGGGAGCATGGACCGCATCGTCTTCGTGACGGGTTTGCTTTTCTCGATCGTGGGCGTCTCGGGCGTGATCGCCTCGCCCGTCTGGGGCGTGATCGGGCAGCGTTGGGGGTTCCGCCCCGCGCTCTACACGGCGCTCCTCGGTACGGCCGTTTTCGGGATGATCCAGTCGATTCCCGACACGCTCGTTCCCTTCGGGATCTGGCGCTTCATCGGGGGGCTTACCTTCGCGGGCATTTTCCCCGCCATCAACGCGGTGCTCACGAACAGCACGAACCCCGAAGACCGCGGCCGCATTTTCGGTCTCTCCTACGCGGCGCAGCAGGTGGGAAGCGTCATCGGCCCGATTCTGGGCGGGGCGCTCGCGATGTGGTTCGGGATCAAGTTCGTGGTCTTCTTCTCGGGCTTCGTGCTGCTGCCGCTCGTCGTCTTCCTCTATCTGCGTCGTCCGAAGGAAGAAACCTCGACGAAGGGGACCGAAGCCAACCTCGGTTGAGGCCCTTGCCGCCCCCTCGTGCGGACTTCCTCGTTCGCACGCCGAAAAGCGCGCGCCCCGCCCGAAAAAGCGGGGGCGCGCTTTTTTCGTTTGCCGATTTTCCGCACGTCTACCGTGTCGGGGACGGGAGTGTGTACGTGTTGTAAACAAAGGAAATACGAAACTAGTCGCTTTTCCTTACAAGTGGTAAAATGCGATGTTTCGTATGCCCCTATAACCCGAAATCGTTCCGTCCGCCGTGTGCTCGCGCGTTCTTCCCCCGGAGCAGCGAACCGAGGACGGCCCTTCTTCTATGGATCTCTTCCTTTATGCGGCGCTGGCTCTGCTCGCGCTCCTCGCATGTTGCGATCTTTTCGTCGGCGTCAGCAACGACGCCGTCAACTTCCTCAACTCCGCCGTCGGTTCCCGCACCGCTCCCTTCTGGGTGATCATGGCCGTGGCGAGTGCGGGCGTGCTGCTCGGCGCCACCTTCTCCTCGGGCATGATGGAAATCGCGAAGACGGGCGTCTTCGTTCCGGAGCACCTCACGTTCAACGATGTCATGGTGGTGTTCGTCGCGGTGGTGGTGACCGACGTGCTCCTATTGAACACCTTCAACTCCCTCGGCCTTCCCACGTCGACCACCGTTTCGATTCTCTTTGAACTTCTGGGCGGCGCCGGAGCGCTTGCCTGTTGGAAGGTCTGGTCTCAGGGGGCGCCGATCACGGATCTGGGGCTCTACATCAACTCCGGCAAAGCCCTCGTCATGATCCTCGGGATCCTCGTCTCGGTCGTGGTTGCCTTCATCTCGGGCTTTGTCATTCAATACCTCACCCGCATCGTCTTTTCCTTCCGTTACGAAACCGTCTATCGCCGCGCGGGCGGCATCTTCGGCGGTCTCTGTCTCTCCGCGATTCTCTACTTCCTCATCATGAAGGGTGCCAAGGGCGCCTCCTTCATGCGCCCCGAGTGGCTCGCGTGGATGAACGAAAATTCGGGTCTCATCCTCGGCGTCACCTTCCTCTTCTTCTCGGGCCTTTTCCAGGCGGCCATTCTCTGGAAGAAAGCCAACATCTTCCCCGTCGTCATCCTTTCGGGCACGTTCGCGCTCGCCTTTGCCTTCGCCGGGAACGACCTCGTCAACTTCGTGGGCGTGCCGATCGCGGCGCTCGACAGCTTCAACATCTACCGCGAAGCCTCCGCCGCGGGTCCCGTCGACCCCGCGACCTTTACGATGGGGGCGCTTCGCAACGTCGAAAAGACGCCCACCGTGCTTCTCGCCCTGTCGGGCCTCGTGATGTGCTTCACGCTCTGGTTTTCGAAGAAAGCCCACCGCGTGATCCGCACGTCCGTGAACCTTTCCTCCTCGTCGCGCGGCGGCAAAGAGCAGTTCGGATCTTCGCTCCCCGCGCGTCTCGTCGTGCGGGGAGCTCTGCACACGAACGAACTCATCCATCAGATCCTGCCCGCGTCGCTTTTCCGGGCGCTCGATACGCGCTTTGTGCCTAAGGCGGCGGAACCGGGCAAACCCGAACTTCCCTTCGACGAATTGCGCGCGTCGGTGAACCTCGTGCTTGCTGCGACCCTCATTGCGTCGGCTACGAGCCTCAAATTGCCGCTCTCAACCACGTATGTCACCTTCATGGTCGCGATGGGCTCGTCGCTTGCAGACCGCGCCTGGGACCGTGAAAGCGCGGTCTACCGCGTCTCGGGCGTGCTCACCGTCGTGAGCGGCTGGTTCCTCACGGCCTTTACGGCGGCGGCCGCCTGCGCGATCGTCTCGGCCCTTTTCCTCTGGCTCGGCCACTGGGCGATGATTGCCGGGATGGTGATCGCGCTTTGCATCATCATCCGCTCGAATCTTCTCCCTTCCGCCGAAGAAGAGCGCCTCGAAGCCGTCGCTCAGGTCACCGACCGCGGGGACCGTACGAGCGTGCGCGAACTTCTCACGCAGTCGATCGACGAGAACCTCGACGAGACGCTCGAACTCTTCTCGAAGTCGCTCCAGGCGTTCGTGCGGGAAGACATCCGCGAGCTTCGCGAACTCAAAGCGCGCGGCGTCGACTTTTTCGAACGCGTCTCGCAGGGGCGAGGCGAGTACTACCGCATGTCCCACGAACCCGTGCTCTCTTCGGGCGACCGTGACGCGCGGTGCTTCTACTACCGCGCCTTCACGAGCATGAAGGAAGTGAGTCACGCGCTTATGGGCGAACTCGGCGTTGCGGAAAACTACGTTGCCAACTGCCATTCGCCCTTCAAGGGGCGGATGCTCGACAACGTGATTCTGCTTGCCAAAGACATGGAACTTCTGCGCACGCGCTTTTCCGCCTCGCGCTGCACGAAGTTGCTCACGCGCCTTGAGGACGCCCAGAGCGACTTCATGACGCAGCTTTCCGAAGAGCCGATCTCGCTCCGCAAGAGCGAGCTCTACCTCGGGTTCCTGCTCTTTACCCGTGAGATGCTCAACCGCTACATGATGGTGAAGCTTCTGCAGGCCGAGTTGAACGGCCCGCAAAGCTCCTCCGCCTCCGGGGCGAACCCCGAAGCGAGCGCGCCTTCCGCCAATACGGTTGCGGACAAGGAAAGCGGTTCGGCTTAAGCGCCAAAACCGCACAAAACCACCAAGGAGCTTCAACGGAGCTCCTTTCCCAACAAAGGGCTGTCGGGCAACCTCCGGACGGCCCTTTGTGCTTCTCGTGCATTCGGGGCGTCCGACTTCCTCTTGCCGCCGATCAAATCGCACCCGTGCGTTTGCCAAGTGCCTTCGAGAGCGCCGCCAAGGCCGGGGGCCATAATCGAACGAAGAAACAAAGAAACGGCTTTTTCCGTTCCTCGAAGCGCCCTTTCGACGCTCGGCGGCTCCGCGACCACGGGCCGCGTTCGAGCGAGACCGAAGAAAGGCGAGAGGAAAACCACGAGGAAAGTCACAAAGGAGGCTCTCAAATGATTGCGAAAACCATGGCGGCGCTTGCCGTTGCCGCGCTCTTTTCGGGAAGTCTGGCTGCCGCTACTCCCACCCTGAAGGACGGCACGTACACGGGGACGGGTTCGGGTCGCAACGGCGAAATCGCCGTCGAATTGACGGTGAAGGCAGGGAAGCTCGCAACGGTCAACGTCGTTCGGCACGGTGAAACGGCGGGCATTTCGGACGCGGCCCTCGCGCGGGTTCCCGCCGCCATCGTCGCGGAGCAGTCGGCGGCGGTCGACGCCGTGACGGGCGCGACGATGACAAGCGACGGGATCAAAGCGGCCGTCGCCGATGCGATTCGCAAAGCGGGCGGCGATCCGGCGCTCTTTGCGGTGAAGAAGGTCGGGAAGAAAGCGGCCGCGAAGACGATCAAAGAGAACGCCGACATCGTCGTGGTCGGTGCGGGCGGATCCGGCATTTCCGCCGCCGTGCGCGCGGAAACTCTGGGCAAGTCCGTGATCCTCATCGAGAAGATGCCGACGATCGGGGGCGCCACGGTCCTCAATGCGGGGACCCTGATCGCGACGGGCTCGCGCTACCAGCGCGAGGTGATGAAGGAAACGAAGGACAGTCCCGAACTTGCGGCCGAAGACATCTTCCGCGTCGGGAAGCACAAAAACGACCCGGTGCTCGTTCGGATGGTGACGGAGCGCGTCGGGGGGGTCGTCGACTGGCTGATCGACGACCTCAAGATCCCGTACGGGCCCGCCGCAACGCAGTACCCCGATCATTCCGCGAACCGCCAGCTCGGCGTGACGGGGCGCTCCGTCAACTACCTCAACCTCATGCGGGAAAAGTTCCTCGGCATGGGCGGGAAACTCCTGCTTGAAACCCGCGCGCAGTCCTTCATCACGGACGCGAACGGGCGCGTGGTCGGCGTGAAGGCGACGGACGCCTCGGGCAATACGGTCGAGCTCACGTCGAAAGCGGTCATTCTCGCTTCGGGCGGATTCGGGGCGGACCAAACGATGTTGCCGCCCTCGATGAAGAACTACCTCTTTTACGGCGTTGACGGCGAAACGGGCGACGGCCTCAAGATGGCGCGTGCCTTGAATGCGGGAACGATCAACCTCGACCTCGTCAAGATGTACCCGCAGGGCGTAGAAACCCGTCCGCATCACGGTTTGGCCGCTACGGCTTCCTCCACCGACACCATGAAGGCGTCGGGCGCCATCTACGTCAACAACCTCGGCAAGCGCTTCGTCGATGAAAACGCGGGGCTCGGCGTCCTGACGGATGCGACCGTCGCGCAGCCCGATTCCATTGCCTACATCGTGATGGACAAGGCCGCCTGGGAAAAGTACGTCGCAAAGTCTCTGGAAGACAAGCTCGTTCCCGACGCCGCGGCGCTTGACGGGTGGACGAAGATCGTCAACAACGGACGCCCCGTGATGGCGGTCTCGGATTCGCTCGAAGAAGCGGCGCGCACCATGGGGATCGATCCCAAGGGGCTCACGGAGACGGTCGCGCATTGGAACGCGATGGTCAAAGCGGGCAAGGACACGGACTTCAACCGCAAGCTCTCGGGCGGGCTTGGCGTTGGGCCTTACCACATCGTCGAGCAGAAGGTGCGCTACCAGACGACGCTCGGGGGCCTCAAGGCCGATGCGGGTCTTCATATTCTCGACACCGCCGGCAAGGTCATTCCCGGTCTTTACGGTGCGGGGTGCGTTGTCGGGGGCGCGAACGGCGCGGACTCCATGACGGCCATGATGAACTCCTGGGCCATCGTCTCGGGCGTCGTTGCGGCGGAAACCGCCGTGAAGGACCTCAAGTGAGTGCTTGGAGTTCGACTGCAGCTCGACTGAAGTCCGACTGAAACGCGATTGAAACCCGCGCAAAGAAAACGGACCGTCCGGAGGCTCGCGGGAGCCCGTCGGACGGTCCGTTCGTTTTCGAGGCATCGTGAACTTCTGCGGAGCCGAAAGTTGCCTTCAGCGCCTTCAGCTCCTTGAGCCCCTTCGGCGCATTCAGCGCTTCGCCCCGTCGAGTCGCACCCAGGCCGGAGCGCGGGTTTCGTAGTCGTCGATCGCACTTGAGGCTTCAAGCGTCAGGTCGATCGCGTCGAGCCCCTTCAAGAGCATCGACCGACGGAAGGGGTCGATCGAAAAGGGGAAGGTTTCGCCCTTGAATTCAACCGTCTCGCGTTCGAGGTCGATCGTCACGGGCGTGCCCAGAGCGCGATCGAGTTCGGTCAACATCTTCTCCACGACCGCTTCGGGAAGCGTCACGGTGAGGAGGCCGTTCCCCAAGGCGTTGTTGCGGAAGATGTCCGCAAAGGAGGGCGCGATGATCGCGCGCAGCCCGAAGTCGAGAAGTGCCCACGGGGCGTGTTCGCGCGAGGAGCCGCTCCCGAAATTTTCCCGGGCGACGAGGATTTGCGCGTGACGGAAGGGCTCGCGGTTGAGCACGAACTCGGGATTCTCCCGCGTCTCTTCCGCGTCGAGCCAGCGGTCGTTGTGAAAGAGGTGCTTGCCGAAACCCTTGCGGTCGACCGCAAGGAGAAACTGCTTCGGGATGATCTGGTCGGTGTCGACGTTCGCGCGGGCGAGCGGCGCGGCAACGGCGGTGAGCGTCGTGAATTTTTCCATGATTGGGGCCTCAGTTCAAGAATTCGCGCGGGTCGGAGATGACGCCCGTAACGGCCGCGGCCGCGGCGCTCGCCGGACTCATGAGGTGCGTGCGGCTCCCGTACCCCTGACGACCGACGAAGTTGCGGTTCGAAGTCGAGGCGACGCGCGAGCCGGGCTGCGCCTTGTCGTCGTTCATCGCAAGGCACATCGAGCAGCCCGGAAGACGCCACTCGAAGCCCGCCGCCTTGAAGATGTCGGCAAGACCCTCGGCCTCGGCCGCGGCGCGCACTTCCATCGAGCCCGGAACGGCGAGCGCCCGAACGCCCGGCGCCACGCGCCGACCGCGTACGATTTCAGCCGCGGCTCGGAAGTCTTCGATGCGCCCGTTCGTGCAGGAGCCGATGAAGACGGTGTCGACGGGCGTGCCGATCAAGGGGGCGCCCGCTCGGAGTTCGGTGTAGGCCAAGGCGGCGCTCGCGCTCGCCGCTTCGACGGCGTCCTGCATTGCACTCGGGTCGGGCACGCGCCCCGTCACGGCACATTCCTGTCCGGGGTTCGTTCCCCAGGTGACCTGAGGCTCAAGACTTCCCGCATCGATTTCGATTTCCGCGTCGAACACCGCATCGTCGTCCGTGCGCAGGGTCTTCCAGTACGCGAGCGCCTCGTCCCAGGCTTTCCCTTCGGGGGCGAAGGGACGGCCTTTTAGGTAGGCGAAGGTCGTCTCGTCGGGGGCGATCATCCCCACCTTGGCACCCATTTCGATCGCCATGTTGGAGAGCGTCATGCGGCCTTCCATCGAGAGGTGTTCGACGGCTTCCCCAGCGAATTCGACGGCGTAGCCCGTGCCGCCCGCGGTCGTGAGGCGACCCGCCACGGCAAGAATCAGGTCCTTGGCGGAAACGCCCCGCCCGAGGCGGCCCGTGCAGCGGATGCGCATCGTCTTGAGGCGCTGCTGCTTGAGGGTTTGCGTGGCCATCACGTGTTCGACTTCCGACGTGCCGATCCCGAAGGCAAGCGCCCCGAACGCGCCGTGGGTGGCGGTGTGGGAGTCGCCGCACACGAGCGTCGTCCCGGGGAGCGTGAAGCCCGTCTGGGGTCCCACAATGTGCACGATCCCCTGACGCGGATGCCCGAGCCCGTAGAGCGTGACGCCGAATTCGCGGCAGTTTTCGATCAGGGTCGTCACCTGGGTGCGCGCCATGGGGGAGCACGCTTCCAAAGAGGGCGACTCGGTCGAAATGTCGTGGTCCATGGTGGCGAGCATCAGGTCGGGCCGACGGGGTTTGCGCCCCGCGGCGCGCAAACCCGCAAAGGCCTGCGGGCTTGTCACCTCATGAACGAGGTGGCGGTCGATGTAAAGAAGCGGCAATTCCCCGGGACGTTCCGCGACGACGTGGGCGTCGAAAACCTTTTCGTAGAGTGTCTTACCCATGGCTCAGGCCTCCCCGGTCGTTTCGGATTCGTCGCGCTCTTCTTGGATGGCGGCCGCAATGGCGTCGCCCATCGCCGAGCAGCTCACCGTTGCTTCGCCCGCGCGGGCGATGTCGCCCGTGCGAACGCCCGAAGCGAGCACCCGCGAGACCGCGCGCTCGATCCGGTCGGCGGCACCCGTTTCGCCGAGGGAGTAGCGAAGCATGAGGGCGGCGGAGAGGATCTGCGCGATGGGGTTTGCGATGTTGCGCCCGGCGATGTCGGGGGCGGACCCGCCCGCGGGTTCGTAAAGACCGAAACCCGATTCGCCGATCGAAGCCGACGGGAGCATCCCCATCGAGCCCGTGATCATGGCGCACTCGTCGGAGAGGATGTCGCCGAACATGTTCGAGCACAAGACGACGTCGAACTGCGACGGCGCCTTGATGAGCTGCATCGTCGCGTTGTCGATGTAGAGGTGCGAGAGCGCGACGTCGGGGTAGTCCGCGGCCACCCGCTCGACCGTTTCCCGCCAGAGGACGGACGAGGCCAAGACGTTCGCTTTGTCGATCGACGTCACCGCGCGGCGGCGCAGGCGCGCCGTTTCAAAGGCCGCACGGGCGATGCGTTCGATTTCGCGACGGCTGTAGACCTCGGTGTCGAAGGCCTTTTCGTTCGCCCCTGCGCCTTCGCGCCCCTTGGGGGTGCCGAAGTAGATCCCGCCCGTGAGTTCTCGCACGACGACCAAATCGCACCCCGCGGCGGAAATGTCCGCGCGCAGAGGAGAGAGGCCTTCGAGCCCCGGGAAAAAGCGCGCCGGACGCAGATTGCAAAAGAGCCCGTAGCGCTTGCGAAGCGGCAGGAGCGCCCCGGCTTCCGGACGGTCCTTGTGGGGAAGGTGGTCCCACTTGGGGCCGCCGACGCTCCCGAAAAGGATGGCTTCCGCACGGTCGCAGGCTTCGAGCGTCGCTTCGGGCAAAGGCGTCCCCACCGCGTCGATCGCGGCGCCCCCGACGAGGGCTTCGGTGGCCGTGTAGGTGAAGTGTTCGCGTTGGGCGGCGGCCTCGACGGCCTTCAGGGCTTCGCGCATGATTTCGGGGCCGATGCCGTCGCCCGCGAGAACGGTGAAAGTATGGTGTCGCATGGGAATGGTCGTGGATAAGGTTGAAAAACGCGTGTTCGAGGGCGAAGGCGCCCGAAAACCGAAATTTCGGGACGAGCTCGCCCGCACCCGGGCGCGCGAGCGCCCGAGTTGGGAAAAAAGGAAAACGGAGAAGCCGAAGAGGCGGAAGAGGCCCGAGCGAACCGAGCGGACTCAGACGCCGCGGCGTTCGTGGCTTTCGAGCTCGGCCGCGGGGGCGTTCGTGCTCGTCCCCTTACGCTTCTTCTCGACTTCGCGCGCCTGTTCGATCACGTTCATCGCGTGAACGAACGCGCGGGCGGAGGCTTCGAGGACGTCGGTCGAAAGGCCCATGCCGTGGAAGATGCGGCCTTCGTGTTCGACCGTCACGTCCACCTGACCGAGCGCGTCCATCCCTTCGCCGTTGGCGTTGATCGAGTAGGAAACGAGCCGGCAACGAATGCCCGTCAAGCGCGTGATGCAGTTGTAGATCGCGTCGACCGGACCGTTCCCGATGCTCGACTCGGTGCGGGTGCGCTTCCCCACGCGCAAGCGGACGCTTGCCGTCGGGAGGGTTTCGCCGTTTCCGCACATGACGTTCATGCGGTCGAGCTGATAGGTGGGCGTTTCTTCTTCGACCTTCGTAAAGAAGAGGAGCGCTTCGAGGTCGTAGTCGTAGACCTGGCCCTTCTTGTCGGCGAGCTTCAAGAAGCGCGCGTAGAGGTCGTTCATGTTGTAGTCGCTCTCGGTGTAGCCGAGCTTCTCGAGGCACGCCTTGATCATGTGGCGACCCGAACGGGCCGTCATGTGAAGGACGTTGCCGTGCACGCCCACGCTCTCGGGCGTGAGGATTTCGTAGGTCTCGCGGTTCTTGAGAACGCCGTCCTGGTGGATGCCCGAGCTGTGCGCGAAGGCGTTCGAGCCGACGATGGGCTTGTGCGAGGGAACGGGCTCGTGACAGATCTTCGAGACGAGCATCGACGTGCGGGCGATGCGTTCGTGAACGATCCCGGTTTTGAGGCCCTTCAACCACGCCTGACGCAGGCGAATGGCGGTCACGACTTCTTCGAGGGCGCAATTCCCCGCACGCTCGCCGAGGCCGTTCATGCAGCACTCGATCTGACGGGCCCCTTCCTGAAGGGCCGTGAGCGAGTTGGCCGTCGCCATCCCGAGGTCGTTGTGGCAGTGCACGGAGACGACCGCGCGGTCGATGTTCGGGACGCGGTTCATGAGCGTACGGATGATGCCGCCGAATTCCGTCGGGAAGGTGTAGCCGACCGTGTCGGGAATATTGACGGTCGTCGCCCCGGCGTCGATCGCCGCCTCGACCATGCGGCAGAGGTTGTCGATCGGCGTGCGGCCCGCGTCTTCGCAGGAGAATTCGACGTCGTCCGTCCACTTGCGCGCTTCCTTCACGGCGGCAACCCCCATGGCGAGGACATCGTCGAAGGACCGACGCAGTTTCTTTTCAACGTGCAGGGTCGACGTCGCAATGAACGTGTGAATGCGGAAGCGTTCGGCCGCTTTCAGCGCTTCGGCCGCGCGGGTCACGTCGCCCGGGACGGCGCGCGCGAGCCCGCAGGGAACGGCGCGACGCAGAGCGCGCGCAATCGTCTGCACGCTCTCGAAGTCGCCCGCGGAGGAAATCGGGAAACCCGCCTCGATGACGTCGACGCCGAGGTCCTCGAGCGCCAGGGCGATCTGAAGCTTCTGTTGCATGGAAAGGCTTTGAGCAAGCGCCTGTTCGCCGTCACGCAACGTCGTATCAAAAATCACCACGCGCTCGGCGGATATATCGTCGATCATCTTCGGGCTCCCGGAATGAGGGTTGAAAAAAGGCGGTTCATCCGCCGGTAGGTGAACCCTACACCCGCACCGTTTATGTTGTCAAGGAAACTTGCGAAAAATGCGCTGTGAATGCACTAAGTATATGATTTTTCGATATAAGGAAAAGTAACTACTCGGTTTTT
This sequence comes from Sutterella megalosphaeroides, assembly GCF_003609995.1. Taxonomy (NCBI): domain Bacteria; kingdom Pseudomonadati; phylum Pseudomonadota; class Betaproteobacteria; order Burkholderiales; family Sutterellaceae; genus Sutterella; species Sutterella megalosphaeroides. Next base: position 2,221,581 of record NZ_AP018786.1, on the reverse strand, counting down.
GCAAAGATAAAAAGTTGCAATAGCGCCCGAGTTGCCAAAACGAACCGCGGGGATTTTCGCTCGTCGAAAGCGGATTCGAACGTGCGAAAAAGAACGCCGCGGGCATCCTCGAAGGAATGCCCGCGGCGCCCGTGTGCCGCTTCGCCCGAACGCCCCGGGCGAGGTCGGGGCGTTCGAATCGAAGACGTCAAACGCGGTTAGAAGCGGTAAGCGGCGTTGAGCGAGAACGTGGTCGCTCCGCGCTCCCCATCGCCCCATTCGTAACCCGCCTTGAGACCGAAGGCGAAGTCGCCCGCCTCGGCCGTAAGGGCGAGGTTGGAGCGGACCTTCACGTCGTCGGCGAAGGTGAAGCGGTAGCTGCTCGTCGCACCCGCGAAGGCGACGGTCTGGTCGACTTCGGTGTCGCCCGCGGTCGGAACGACCGCCAGCGAGAAGGCCGGAAGAAGACGCATGCCGCCCGCCGTATCGAACGCAGCCGAGAGCTCGGCCCCGATCGGGAATTCGACCGCCGTGGCGTCCGCGTCGTCGACGCGCACGCCGTGGTTGGTCGTGTAGCCGTCGGAGGTCACGTAGTAGAGGTTCGCGCCGACAAAAGGCGTGAGCTTCACGGCGCCGAGATCGGCCGTACGACGCACTTCGGCCCCGAGTCCGTAGACGGAGGTCGTCGTATCGGTCGTGAGGTCGGCAACGCCGTTGACCTTAAGGTCCGACTTCACCCAAGCCGCAGTCGCGTCAAAGAGCACGTCGTAAGCGCCGATCGATTTCTTGCCGTAGAAGGAGAGACCGTAGAAGTCGAACTCGTCCTTCGCCGCAACGTCGTCGTTGTCGGTGTCGCCCGTACCTGCCGTGAAGGCGCCGCCGAGCTTCCAGTCGCCCAGCATGCTTTCGGCACCGACCGCAAGACCGTAGGCGTCGGTTTCAACGTTGAGCGCCTGAGCGCCCGTCGAGATGCCGTCCAACTTCGTCATGCCGCCCGTAACGCGAGCCCAGAGACGGGACTCGGTCGAAGCGGCGGCCGCTTCGTCGCGAACGACGCGACGCAGATCGGACGCACGGTCGTAGGCGGTCGTGAAGACCGCAAGCGACCCGCCCGGGTTCATGGCCGCATCAAAGCGCGCAGCGACGGCGGCGTTCGAAAGACCCGTCGTGTCGGTCAAGAGAGCCTGTGCGTAGTCGCGTTCGGCGCCTTGGCTGCGGTAGCCCGCATCGGCAAGCGCATGACCCTGCATGAGGTTCCCGTAGGCTTCGGGCGCATTGACGTTCGCGACGGTCCAGTTACCCTTGTCGTCGAAAGCGACTTCGAGCATGGCCGAACCGCTCTTGAGCGTCTCTTTGCTGTTCCAGTACTTGGCATCCGGATTCGTATCGGACGTCAGCTTGTAGGTAGCAACGCCGTCCTTGACGGAGCCGACGAGGTAGGCGACGGATTCCTTCGCCACGTCGAACGAATCGGCCGTGATGAGGGTGTCCTCAGCCGTCATGCCGGTGATGTCCGCCACGAGGACCGAATCCTTACCGAAGGCGACCTGAGCGTTCGTGCCGGCAGCGGCGCCCACAAGGAGCGAACCCGTCTTTTCAACCGTCACGGGACCCGCCACGAAAGCGGCGGCCGTGCCGGCACTCCATGTACCGAACTCTTCGGAGAAGACCGCGTGGAAGGCCGTGAGGTCTGTGGTGCCGATCGCAACGACGCCGTTCGCGTTCGCGCTGATCGACCCGTCAACCGTCTTGCCGCCGAACGCAAAGGTCGTCGCGTCGGTCGAAGAGGCGGCCGGGGTTTCGTCCGCCGCGGCGTAAGCGGCAGCCGCCTGAGCGCCCACCGTAACGGCGACGTTCTTGAGCGAACCCTTCGCAACCGTCAGGTTGCCGCTTTCGACACTGAGGTCGGCAGCCTGCGAAACCGTCAGCGTGCCAACGTTGACGTTACCCAGAACGTCAACGTTGTTTGCAAGCTTCAAGGACGTCACATCGAGCTTCCCGGCCTTGCCGGCATCGAGCTTCGTTTCGCCCGAGACGGTGACGTCCGCAAGCGTAAAGGAGCCGTTCTTGACGGTGAGGCCGTCCTTGCCGGACAGGTCGATCGCAGCGCTGATCGACCCCTTCACGTCGGCGGTCTCACTCCCAAGGGCGAGCCCGCCAGCGACGTTGAGAGCGGGCGCCTTGTCGCCTTCATAGGCAACGAGTTCGCCGCCTTCCGCAGAGCCCACGAGCGTGAGGGTGTTGCCGTTCGTCACGTCGACGGACGCGACGCCCTTGCCCAACTGCAGCGTGCGGCCGCCGAAGGACTTGTCGACTTCAACCTTGCCGGTTTCGTCGGCCTTGGCCGTCACGTCGGTCTTCTCGAAGATCTGACCGTCGTTGACGTCGCCGATGTCAACCGACTCTTCAACGTTGCCCGAGGCGTCGACGAGAGTACCCGTGAAGGTAATCGCCCCGCCCTTGTAGGCCGTCGTGAAGACGTCCGTCGCCGTGTCGGCGTAGCCCTTATTGAACTTGGCGTCGGTCAGCGCAAGCTTGCCGCCTTCGGCAAAGACGAGACTGTCGGTGGAGTACTTAAGCGCGTTCGCTTCGGCGATGTTCGTGCCGTCCGCGTTCAGCGCGATCGTGAAGACTTCGCCCGTCGTCGTGCTCAGCTTGCCCTTCGAGCCCACTTCAAGAACGCCCTTCGTCAGGTCGAGCGTACCGATGTTGGCCGCACCTTCCGCGAGCGTGAAGTGACTGCCTTCGGAGCCGACGAACTCGTCGATCGTGAGAAGGCCCGTATCGCGGACCGTCATCGCGAAGTTACCCGTCGAGGTGAGCTTGTCGATCGAAAGGGCGCCGCCCTGCTTAACGAACGCCTTCCCGTTGCCGGCCGTGAAGGACTTGACGGCAAGCTTCGCACCGTCCGTCACCTCAAGGCCCGAAAGACGATCTTCCTTCGTTTGCGCGAACGTCACGTCGTCAAGGGCGTAGGATGAATTCGCGCTGAAGCGGACCAGGGTGAGGTCGGAGTTGCTGCTCTGATTGGGAGCCTCGTCGGCGAAGCGGATTTGCGTGAGCGCCTTCGATTCGGCACCGATCGCGCCGAGCTTGCCGCCCGCGAATTCGAGCGTGCCTTCGTCGGCCGCAAGTTCGATCCCGAGGTTGCCCTCGGCATCGAAGAATTCGTCTTCTTCTTCGAGGTAGGTCGAACCCGCACCGAGCACGATGGTGTCGTAGTGGAAGCCGCCCTTGTTGACGAGCTTCGCACCGTCGCCGAGCGTGGCTTTGGTGCCGTTGATTTCGGCGCTCAGGTTGTCGAGCGTGCCGTTTTCGAGCGTGAATTCGTCGGCGTTGATCGTGGCGTTTTGCGCCGTGAGGTCGCCCGACACCGCAAGCTTCGCGAGGTTCGCCGTCAGGTCGAGGGAGCCCGCGCCGGTCGCAGCGCCGATCGTGCCGCCCTGCGTGAGCGTGAGGTTCCCGAGCACGGTCTTCGAATCGGCCCCTTCGACGCCGTCGATGGTGCCGAGAAGCGTGAACTTGCCGTTCACGGTCATGTCGCCGCCAAGGAGAATTGCGGCGCTCTTATCAAAGTGCACCCGGCCGTTGAGCGTGGCGGAGGCACCCTCAAGCACGCGGAAGGTCGTTTTGCCGAGTTGCGGACGGCTCCAGCTCCAGGTGTTCATGATGTCGCGGAAGGCGTCCGCCAGTCCCGAGGATTCGCTGCGAGCTTCGGCGTCGCTCCCGAACCAGAGGGCGTAGTTGTCGCCCTGAACCGTCACCTTGAGGTCGCCCCCGACATTAACCGTGTTGTCACCCAGCGCCCAGAGGCCGATTGCTTTGGAAGCTTCGGCCGTGATCGTCGTTGTGGTGCTCTTGAGACCCAGGATGCCCGAGACAGGATTCGGATCGTCCGTCAAGTCGTCTTGCTGGACAAACACGCCGATCGCGTTGCCCGCGGTGCTCGCTGCGGCAATCGTCGTTTCGTTGCCGTTGAACTCGATGACGGGCTCGTGCGAACCGTTCCTCATGTAGAGGCCGACGGGAATGAGGTTCTTGCCCGTTGCGGACGCCTTGATGTTCGTCGTCCGGGTATTGAAGGTGACGATTTCTTGTTCGTTCTGAATCGGGCCGTCGGCTTCGGCCATAAGACCGATAACCGTCGCAACCGGATTGTGCGTAGAGACGGGAACGTCGTAGTTGCCCGTGACGGTGATGTTCGTTGTTCCTTCGGGCTCGCCCTCGGCAGCACCGACCGTCAAATCGCCCACACCGGCCAGGTAGAGCCCAACCAGATCGTAGGAGCCTTCCGACGCGTCCGTGGTCTTGGCCGTCAAATCGAGGTCGAGTGTGGCGTAGGTAGCGGAATCGGTCCCGTAGAAATGAAGTCCGGAAACCGTCGACCAGTAATCTTCATTCTTTCCTTCGTTGAGGCTGCCCCACTTGCCCATCGTTTCATTCATGGCGTTCACCTTGGCGTAAAGATCGTCGGTGAACGTGAGGTCGATGACGGCGTCGGTATTGTCTTGGGGTTGAGAAGCACTCGAGAGGGTGAAATTCCCCCAGGCGGAGCCGGGATTAGTCGAGGCCTCGACGGTCAGCTGCCAGTTGGAGTCGACGGGGTACTGCTCGATGTAATCCTGTGCGAAGGCCGAGCCGGAGGCCATGCCGAGCGCGGAAAGCGTGGCAAGAGCGACGAGCGTCTTCTTGGCGCACGTCAGATCGGAGTGAGCGCCTTTAGGCGCGCTGGGGGGGGGTAAATTTCATAATTTTCAACCACTTAGAGATTTTTAAAAAGGCCTACCCGAAAAGGCAAGTCGCAGACCATTGTCCCGCGTCCGAGGAGGGGGTGTTTTAGGGGTTTTCTCTAAGAGTCTTGACGGCACGCACCGGCCGTCAACTCCCGGGCGGCCGCTCACGGCGCGTCGTCAAGCTTCACGGCCGCCACGCACGTCACGATTTTTTCGGGGGTAGGCACCTCGCGGATGCGCACCTGTACGCCGAAGAGGCGCGTGAGGTTCTCTTCGGTGATCGTCTCCGCGGTGGGCCCGAAAATCGGCGCTTCGCCGCGCGGCAAAAGGAGCACGCGGTCGGAGAGTTCCGTCGCGTGGGCGGGAAAGTGCGTGTTGATAACGACCGAGAGTCCCCGATCGACGAGTCGCTCGATGACGTCGAGAACGAGCATCTGGTTGCGAAAGTCGAGGTTGCTCTCGGGCTCGTCGAGCACCAGAAGTTCGGGCTCCACGGCGAGGGCGCGCGCCACCATGGCAAGTTGCAGCTGCCCGCCCGAAACTTCGTTCGTGCGGCGCGTGCGCAGGTGCGCGATCCCGACCGCTTCCATCACCCGATCGACCGTTTCCCAGTCGCGGCGCCCCGGAACGGCAAAGGGGCCGATGCGGGCGCTGCGGCCGAGGACGACGAGTTCGGCAAGCGTGAGCGGCGCAAAGCCCCCGGCCTTGGCCTGCGGGACGTAGCCCACGCACTGCCAGAATTCGCGCGCGGGCCAGTCGGCGACGCGCCGCCCGTTGAGTTCCGAGTGCCCGGAAGTAAAGGGAAGGAGTCCGAGCATGGTTTTGAGGAGCGTCGTCTTTCCCGCACCGTTCGGTCCGAGAATGCTCAAAATCCCGCCGCGTCCGTCGAAAGCTTCCGTATCGAATCGGAAGGAGACGTCCTTGAAGACGGGGGGATGGTTCGGCCACGCGTAGGTGCCGCGGCAAACTTCGAGAATCACGCCACACCTCCCGTTCGACGAAGAAGCACGATGAAAAATGGCGCGCCGACAACGGCCGTGAGGATCGAGACGGGAATTTCGCTCGCCGTGAGCGTGCGTGCGGCCGTGTCGATGACGAGCATGAAAAGGGCGCCGAGTACGGCGGAAGCGGGCAGCACGAAGCGGTTGTCCGAGCCGAAAAGCATGCGTGCGACGTGCGGCACGAGAAGCCCCACCCAACCGATGAGACCGCACATCGAAACGACCGAGGCGGTGATCATGGTGGCGGCAAGAATGACGAGCGCGCGAAGGCGCCGCACGGGAATCCCGAGACTTGCCGCTTCTTCGGCGGGCAGCGTGGCGGCGTTGAGTTTCCAGCGCAAAAGCCAGAGAAGCAGAGACCCCGCGGCCACCATCGGAAGGCCCGCAAGCAGGGCGTCTTTCGAAGCGCCTGTGAGCGACCCCATCATCCAGAAAGTGATCGCGGGAAGAACGTCCTGGGGGTCCGCGACGTACTTCACGAGACTTACGAGTGCCGTGAAAAGCGCCCCCGTCACGATCCCCGCGAGAACGGTCATGAGAATCGACGTTCCGGAGCGCGTGCGCGCGATGAGAAGCACGATCCCCATGGCAAGAAGCCCCGACGCAAGGCTCATCGCCTGAATGCCGATCCCCGGGAACCCCCACAGAATGCCGAGCACCGCGCCGAAACTCGCTCCCGTCGCAACGCCCAGCGTATCGGGGGAGGCCAAGGGATTCGCAAAGAGCGACTGAAAGGCGGCCCCCGAAAGCGCGAGCCCCGCACCCGCGAGGAGCGCAAGCGCCACGCGCGGAAGGCGCACGTTCCAAACGACGTTTTCCGCGGCGCGCGAGGGCGCTTCGCCCGCAAGGGTCGAAAGAAGGTCGGCGGGCGCAAGGCCGAAGCGCCCCATCCCTACGGCCGCCACCGAGAGGACGACGAGCAGGAGAAAAAGGGCCGAAATTGCAAGCGCGAAGCGGCGGCGGGCGAGAGCATCGATGCGCGCCGCGTCGAAGTCGCAGCCCGCGTCGGGGGTGTTTCCGTGGGTCATGGTTCGTGTGTGGCGCTAAGGTTACTGCGTGCTTCTGACGCCCTGCGACGCGCCTTCAGCCGCCGACCGGTCGGGCGAATACATGCGTTCGACCTGAGCGTCCGTGAGTTCGACCCCGACGATTTCCTTGTACCAGCGCTTCGTTTCAAGTACGAGGTCGACGTCCTCAAAGCGCGCGGGGTAGAGGGTCTTCGCAAGCCACAGGAGCGTGAGCGGCGTGTCGGCCCCGGGCGTGAAGGTGCGGTAGAGCCCCAGAGGCATCTTGTAGACGCGGTTTTCTTCCACGGCCTTGAGAGGCGTCCAGTCCTGCCCCGGGATTTTCCCTGCGCGCAGGTCCGAGGGCACGGCCTTCGTGAAATTCGTGAGGATCACGACGTCGGGGTCGTACCCGTAGACCGACTCCATCGAAAGCCGCGCGTTCGCGTTTTCGGCTTCGAGGTCGTGTGCGGCGTTCACGGCCCCCGCGGCGCGGCACCAGTATTCGCCGAAGAAATTGCGCCCCGAGGTGACGATTTCCTTTTCGTCAAGGCGCACGATGAAAAGTACCCGCGCGCGGTCTTTTTCGGCGATGTCCTTCGTGCGGTCCGCAACGAGCGACTCGATTTCGCGGGTGCGCGCTTCGATGAGTTCGCCCTTGCCGTTTGCTTCGGGAAAAAGCTGCGCGAGCGACGCCGTCCAACCGCGGTAGGTTTCAACGACGTCGTAGTGCCACTTCGTGGGGCTCACGGCATAGGCGGCAAGCCCTGCGGAGCGTACTTGTTCGAGCATCCGCCGATCGGGCGCGTTCACAAGCACCAGGTCGGGCTCGAGCGCCATGAGCGCTTCGACGTTGAGGGCCGCCCCGCGAATGAACGACGTGTCGGCGCGAAGCACCTCCGGAAAGAGTTCGCCGAGCAGGCCGTTTTTCGCCGCCGAGTAGCTCGCGGGGTGCATGCCCGCAACGATCGAGCCGTCCCCGGTGTACGCGGTGAGGGCGGCGGCAAGCGGCAGAATGTTCGCCACGACGACGCGCTCGATTTTTTCGGGCACCTCGACGCGGTCGCCGTTGTCGTCCGTAACGGTACGGGCCGAGAGGGAGGAGACGGAAAGGATCGCGGAGCAGCAAAGGAGCGCAACCTTCGGGGCGAACTTCAAAAGGGACATGACGAAGAATTCCGGAGGAAAAATCGTGGCAACAGGACGGAAAGCCGCGGCGGTCGAAAGACCGCGCGGTGCGTCAGAGGATGTGACGGCCTCGGGCGTCCTTTTTCATGATGCGTTCCTGCTCGCGCTTCCATTCCTTCTTGCTTTCGTCGGCGCGCTTTTCGAATTCGCGCATCCCGCGCGCAAGCGCGACGGTCACCTTCACTCGACCGCGCGTGAAGTGAAGGTCGAGGGGCACCAGGGTGTAACCCGCGCGCTCCGATTTGCCGATGAGCTTTGCGATCTCTTTTTTGTGCATGAGAAGCTTGCGCGTACGGTTCGTTTCGAGCGTCTCGTGCGTGCAGACCTGGTCGGCGGGCGTCATGTGGGCGTTGCAGAGAAAGAGCTCCCCGTCGCGCACGTAGATGTGCGCGAGATTGATCTGTGCGCGCGAAGCGCGAACGCTCTTCACTTCCCAACCGCGCAGCACGAGCCCGGCCTCGAACTTCTCTTCGATGGCGTAATCGTGGCGGGCGCGCTTGTTCTGAATAAGGGCCATTTGGAATCTCGAACGGTTTCGTGAAAGAATGGAGGGCCGCGGACGATCCGCCCGACGCTTGTCGAGCGTATCGGACGCTCTGCGGCGCGCCGCACGAGGGCGCGGCTCGGGTGCGGATCGACCGAGGATCACCTCGGACGCGCGTTGACGCGCACCGGGCCCGAATACTCCGAAGGAACCCATAATTTTAGCGGGAATCAATTTCATCATGCAGATTACGCTCTGCCGCGTCGACGCCTCGGGCGCGACGCAAGCCGACATCACGCTCGCCGAGGGCGCCCGCGTCGAAGACGCGATCCGTGCGGCGGGTCTTGCGCCCGAAACGCTCCCCGAAGGGACGGGGATCGCACTCTGGGGGCGTCGCGCGATGCTCGAAACCGCACTGCGCGCGGGGGATCGCGTGGAACTGTGCGCCCCTTTGCTCGTCGACCCGAAGGAGGCGCGCCGTCAGCGCGCCCTGCGTCAGGGGGACGTTCGACAGGTGACGTGCGGTCGTCACGGAAGCCGCCGAAAACTCGCCGACTGAGCGCCCGCTCGATTTTTTCTTCCGCCTCGGAGGGCGTCTCCGGACATGACGGGTTACAATTGACGGGTCGCTAGAGTTCACGCCGATCCGTCGGTCCCCGTTCGGGACCGGTCGGACAAGCGGTCTCCGGCATCGATTTCCGGACAAAAAACGACGTCCGGGCGCGACGCTTTTCAACGCCTTCGGGCGCTTCGCTTTGCGGGTTCATGCCGTAAGCAGGCGCCCGTTTTGCGTTCGACGCCCGAAAAAAGAAATCCGAGAAACGGTGCGTGCAAAAACGAGAGACCCGTCCGAGCCGGCTTCCCCGGGACGCGATCCCCGACATCGGTCCATCCGAAGAGAGAAAAAAACTGTGAATTGGCTCAATGAAATCGTCACCGTCATCAACGACTTTCTGTGGTCGTACGTTCTCATCCTGATGCTCGTCGGCTCGGGGCTGTGGTTCACGGCCCGCACCGGGTTCGTGCAGCTGCGTCGCTTGGGCGAAATGTTCCGCCTGATCGGCGAAGGCGCGGGGGCGAAACCCCGCGAAGGTCACATCTCGACCTTCCAGGCCTTCTGCGTTTCGACCGCGTCGCGCGTGGGCGTGGGCAACATCGCCGGCATCGCCATTGCGGTCGCCACGGGCGGCCCGGGTGCTGTCTTCTGGATGTGGGTGATCGCCACGCTCGGCGCGGCGACGGGTTTCGTCGAATCGACTCTGGCCCAGATTTACAAGGCCCCGAAAAAGGGCGGCGGCTTCGTGGGCGGTCCCGCCTACTACATCGGCAACGTGCTCGGGTCGCCCTTCTTCGCCACCGTCTTCGCGGTGCTCATTTCCGTTACCTACGGCCTCATCTTCAATTCGGTGCAGGCCAACACGATCGCCATCTCGATGCAGACTTCGCTCGGGCTCGATCCCTCGATGACGGGCGTCGCGATCGCGCTCCTCACGGCGCTCGTCATCTTCGGCGGCGTCACCCGTATCGCCAAGGTGGTGGGCATTCTCGTTCCCTTCATGGCGGGTGCTTACCTCCTCGTTGCCGCGATCGTCACGATCCTCAACATCCAGATGGTTCCGACGGTGCTCGCCGAAATCGTCCGTCACGCCTTCGACTTCGACGCCGTGCTCGGCGCGGGCTTTGCGATGGCCGTCATGACGGGCGTCAAGCGCGGCCTCTTCTCGAACGAAGCCGGTATGGGCTCGATCCCGAACGCCGCCGCCACGGCCGATGCCACGCACCCCGTGAAGCAGGGTCTCGTTCAGGCCGCGGGCGTCTACGTCGACACGCTCTTCGTCTGCACGGCTTCCGCCATGCTCGTTCTTCTCACCCCGGGCTGGCAGGAATCGGGCTTGACGGGGATCGAACTCTCGCAGCACGTGCTCTCGAGCCAGCTCGGCGAATGGACCAACGTCTTCATGACGGTGATCGTTCTCTTCTTTGCCTTCAGCTCGATCATCGGCAACTACTTCTACGGTGAAGTGAACATGGACTTCATCAGCCGTCGTCCGGTTGCTCTCCAGATCTTCCGCGCGCTCGTCGTCTGCATGGTCTTCTTCGGGTCCGTGGCGAGCCTCGGCCTCGTCTGGAACCTCGCCGACCTCTTCATGGCGCTCATGGCGATCCTCAACATCGTGGCGATCCTGATGCTCGGTCGCATCGCCTTCCTCGTGCTCGACGACTACTTCGCGCAGAAGCGTGCCGGGATCGCCCAGCCCGAGTTCGATCCCTCGATTCTTCCCTCCTCGCGCGGCGTTCTCGCCTGGCCGCGTCACAAGGACGAAGAAATCGATCAGGCCTGATCGACACCGACGAACGAATCCCGTCCGAGCCTCGGGCGGGAGTCCTTCCGGATACGAACGACGCCCCGACGTCCGCCCCCGCGGACCCGGGGCGTTCGTTTTTCCGCGCGTTTGCTCCCTGCGCCCCGCGCCCGTCGATCGTCGATTCCAATCCTCGGTTCACACGATGAAACACGTGTAAGTGCTTGCTTCACGACGTTTTGTCTGCAAGATTGGGGAAACCTCGGGGGTGGCCGGAGGGGGTGGCGGGTAAGGTTTCGTTAAGAAAGAGAGACGCAGTTAATTCATTGAAAACCCAGAAAAATTTCGTTTCGGTCCTCTATAAAAATATCTCTAAAGAGGTATTTCTTTCGTTCCCTTCAGGAGGGTGATGTCAGTCCTTTCGGATTCTTTAAGAAGTGCTTAAGACTTCCTACAATCGGCAACAAAGAGACGACCGACGACGGTTTTTCCCGAGGGCGAACGATTTACGCCCGAGCCGCCCGAGTCGATCCCGAAATCCCGAATTCCCTCGCATCCAGCAAGGAGCCACCATGCGACACTTGCCGCTTTCTCTTGCCGCCGCCGCGATCGCGCTTGCGTTCGTCGCCTCGGCGCAGGCCGCCGACCTCAAGGCCTGCCAGACCTGCCACTCGAACATCACGGAATCCCACGCGGGTGCCGCGCACAAGGACGTCGCCTGCACGTCGTGCCACTCGGGCGTCGACGCTCACCTGAAGAACATGAAGACCCGTCCGACGGTCAGCATGGACCCGAAGACGTGCGGTGCCTGCCACGAAGACCAGTACAAGTCGCTCTTTACGGCGAGCGACCGTACGGCGCGCGCTTCGAAGAAGTCGGCGAACGGCCCCGCTCCCGACCCCTTCTTCGACCGCGCTCTCGGCGGTCACGGCTTCACGAAGGAGCACGACCTGCCGCGCGCCCACGCCTTCATGGCGCTCGACCAGTTCATCGTCGACCGTGCGTTCGGCGGCCGCTTCGAACCGAAGGAAGGCTGGCTTTACACGACGCTCGAAGGGGGCGAATCCTATAAGGTCTGGGACGTCCTCAAGGACAACTACCCCGACAACAACGAACACAAGCCCTTCAAGCCCGGTACGGCCGCCGCTGCGAACGCCGTCTGCTGGTCCTGCAAGTCGACCGACGTGATGCTCGACTGGGCCTACATGGGCGACAAGGTCGAAGGGGCGAAGTTCAATCGCGCCTCGAACCCTGTGGACCTCGTTCGCGAAGTCAACCACGCCATCAACTGCAACTTCTGCCACGATCCGCACAACGCGAAGCCCCGCATCGTTCGCGACGCGCTCATCGACGCGCTCGAACGCAAGGACATGCCGACCGTCTACACGGATGTGGCCGCTCACAAGACCAAGATCGACGTCAAGGACGCGGGCGTTCGCGGCTTCACGCGCAAGATCGCCTACATGGAAAAGTCCGACTCGAACCTCATGTGCGCGCAGTGCCACGTCGAGTACGTCTGCAACCCGGGCGTCGATGCGAAGACGGGTGCCAAGATCGGTATGGACAATCGTTTGACGAACCACTTCCCGTTCGTGAATGCCGACCAGATCGAAGAGTACTATGACAAGATCGGCTACCGCGACTTCAAGCACAACTTGACGGGCGCGCTCCTTGTGAAGATGCAGCACCCCGACTTCGAAACCTTCATGGGCTCGAAGCATGAAAAGGCGGGCGCCACCTGCCAGTCCTGCCACATGCCCAAGGTGACGAACGAAAAGACCGGCAAGACCTACACCCTCCACTGGGCCACGTCGCCGCGTCACTACATCAAGGAAACGTGTCTGACCTGCCACAAGGACAAGACCGAAGCCCAGATGGAAAAGTCGATCGACGCGATGCACGCCTACTATGACGGCAAGGTCCGCGAAGTCGAATCCCGCATGAACGACATGTTCAACGCGTTCGAACTCGCTCTCGCCCAGGGCGTCGACGAAAAGACCCTCGACGAAGCCCGCAAGCTCCACAGCACCGCGCACATCAATTGGGAATACTGGACGGCCGTCAACGGTGCCTGGTTCCACAATCCCGATCAGGCGGTTCGCAGCCTCGCCAAGGCCGCCAAGGCCGCTCAGGACGCCACCGACCTCCTGCGCAAGGCGATGACTCAGAAGACGGCCGCGAAGTAATCGATTCCCGGAATCGACTCACGTGAGCCGAAAAGGCCCGGTCCTCGGATCGGGCCTTTTTACGCCCTTCGACCTAGAACGCGCGAAATCCGCTCCTCGCCGATCCGCCCGTCTGCGGGTTTTCGCTATTATTTGGGGTTTCCGAGAGGGCGCCGAGCCTTCTCCTTCGCCCTTTTTCCCTCACGTTGCCTCACCGCCATGTTCGACCTTGACAGCGACCGCCTGATTCTTTTCGCGTTGATGGGCCTGATGCTCGTCGTAGCCGCACTCTTTCTCGTTCCGACCACGTCGAAAAGTTTCGACGAGGAGAAGACGGGAAGCGACGAGGCCGATCACCGGCGCGAACTCCTCGAGGCGCTGCGCGATCAAAAGCGCCGTCTCGACGAAGACCGCGCCTCGGGTCGCATCACCGAGGCGCTCTATAAAGAGCTTCTCACGGACCTCGAGCGCCGCATGCTCGAAGAGCACGAGGGGCGCCCGTCGGAAACCGCCGAAGAGGCGGCCGAAACGGGTACCGCAAAGCCCCTTCGCATGAGCCCGGCGACCCTCACCGTGATCGTCGTTGCGATCCTCGTGGGGATCCCGACGGGGCTCTACACGATCATGGGCGCCCCCGAAATGATGCGCCTGGCCGAAGACCAGAAGGTCCTCGAAGGCACCGCCACGCCGGAAGCGATCGAAACGTATCTCCGCGACAACAGCCGCGACGGCCGCGCCTGGGTGCTCCTTGCGCGCAAGCGCGTCGAAGCGGGCGACTACGCCGGGGCCGCCACCGCCTACCGCGAAGCGCGCAAGGCGCAGACGAAGGTGCGCAACGACCCCGAAGTCATGCTCGAATTCGGCGCGGCGCTCCTCACCTCGGGCGAAGCGCGCCTGCTCCCCGAAGCGAAAAGCGTCCTTCAGGAGGCTCTCGCCGTTCAGCCCGACAACATGAAAGCGGTCGAGCTTCTCGCGATCGCCGCCTTCCAGACGCAGGACTGGAAGCTTGCGGCGGAGCAGATTCGCACCGTCCTCGGGACGCTCGAGCCCGATTCGCCGCGCTACGTGCAGTACGCGGAAACGTTGCGTCTTTTGGAACGCCGCGAGCAGGAAGCGCGCGAAGCGGGGATCACGCCCTCGTCTTGAGCGCGAAGGTCCCCCGAACCGACCCTCAAAATCTCATGAAAAAGGCCTCCCGCGCGTGCCGTGCGCCGGAGGCCTTTTTGCGCGGATTCCCGTCTCGATTTATTTCTCGTAGACGGGCGGCATCGCTTCGCTCGCCCTCAGGCGCGGCCAGGGGGTTTTGCCCCAGGGACCTTCGAGGAAGCTCGTGAGAAGCGCCTCACGCTCGGCGAGCACCTCAAGGGCCGCCGCCTCGCCCGTTTCAAGCGCGAGAAAGACTTCGGCCGCAAGGAGCGACTTCGCCCATTCGTGCCAGGAGGAAAAGCGCACGACGGCTTCGGTGACGGTGCGCTCGAAAAGCCGTGCGGCTTCTTTCGGGCCCACCATGTCGCCCGCCATCGCTTCCGCAACGAGCGACGCCCCTTCGGAGAGGTCCGATGCGCGCAGCGCAAAGCCCGAGAGTGCCCCGCGGAAGTAGTCGACGAACATCCGCTCGCGTTTCACGCGTTCGGGATCGGGCGTTCCGCGTCCCACGACCTCCACTCCGCCCCAGCCGAGCGCCATCTCGTCGGTGAGGAGCGTTTTGACGGTCGGGGCGGCTTCGATTCGTGCGTAGCGCGCCGAGGTGCCCGCACCTTCCGTCTGCGCGCGGCAGCGCTCGCAAAGGTCGGCCTCGCTCATGATGTTGAGCTCCGTCAGCAGATGGTGGTAAAGGTCGCGCTCGCCGAAGCGCGAGGCGTTGATTTCGCCCTCGGGCTCCCAGCCGCGCTTCCAGAGCGCGAAGCGCGCAAGTTCGTGCCCGAAGTCGAGAAAGGGAATCTCGCCCCAGTAAAGCGCCTCGGGGGCGGTTGCGTCCGGGGCCGAGAGGCGGTCAAGGGCCGCCCGAAGGCCCGTTGCAACGGGGAGAAGCGCCGCCGAAGGGGCGAGAATTTCGTAAGGGGTGTTGTCCGCGTCGGTCATGAAAGTCAGCACTTGGTGATCGTCATTTCGCAGGGACTGCGGCGGCAGTGGAATTCCGCCCGGAACCTTTCGCCCGCCGAATTGGTGAGGATGAGGGGTTCGGGACGGAGGAGCGCCCGGTCGGTCTTTTCGAGAATTTCCGGGAATGCCTTCACCATCTTCGGGCAGAGCTTCAGCTGCGCGCGCACGCAGTGGCGGCACGTCATCAAGGGGGCGTTCGCCACGGGTTTGATCTCAAAAGCGGGCGCCGTCACGCGGGCGCCGTGCGCCGCGTAAAAGTCGCGCGCGGCATCGTTCGCGACGTTCGCGTTGAACCCCAAGATTGGTTCGGGATAGGGGTTTTCGGATGCGGCAACGGGCGTCTTGCGCGAGGTTCCGCGGCGGGCCAGGATGCGTTCGCGATCGAGCTCTTCGACGGCCGCACGGCGCAATTGGTTTGCAATCGACGCGGGAACGAAGACGTCGAGGTCTTCGGGAATGAGGATGTCGGCCGCCTCGTAGACCGTGTCGCCGAGCTTCCCGAGGTTTGCCGCCAGAGACGCCCGGTTCTTTTCGGGGTTGGCCGGGGGATCGAGCTCCATCGCCACCGACGCCGCCCCGCAGGAGGTGCCGTCCGTGACGACGAGGTCGAGCGCATCCTCCGTCACCGTAAAGGCGAGCGTCACCGGAATGCGGCGGCGGGCCGTGTCGCCCGCCATGAGTTTCGAAAATGCCTGATCGCGATTGCGAAGAATCGTGGCGCCGACGAGGAGGCCCGAGAGGCGCTCGGTTGCTTCGCGCGGATAAACGCGCACGAGCCCCTTGGCGGCGGGCTCGATGCGGTTTGCGGAAAAGCCCCGCACGTCCCCTTCGGCCGTGCGGTAGGTGAGGCCGTCACCGTTGGCGAGCGTCACACCGTCGCGCGGCTTCAGAAGCAGGCTCTTGGGTTCGATCGCGCGCAGGATGCCTACGGGCGCTCCCGCCGCTTTCGGCGTTTCGAGTTCGGCCAAATCGTAGGGGGCGTCGAATTTGCGCCCGTCGATAAAGTAGTCCGTGCGACCGCGGTTGAAGCTCTTTTCGGGCGAGGGCTCGAACGTAAAGGTGCTTCGCCCCGCGGACGAGCGCGAAAGTTCGGGCCGACGCGCGATGATCGCGTCGAGCGCGTTGCGGTACCAGGCCGTGATGTTTTTCACGTAGCTCGCGTCCTTCAGACGCCCTTCGATCTTGAAGGACGAGACGCCCGCGTCGACGAGCGCTTCGAGGTGCTCGGTCTGGTTGTTGTCGCGCAGCGACAGTACGTGCTTCTTTTTGTAGAGCGGCACGCCCGCCTCGGTTGAGACGTCGTAGGGCAGGCGGCAAAGTTGCGCGCAGGCGCCGCGGTTCGCGGACCGGTGCACGAGCGCTTCGCTCATGTAGCACTGCCCCGAGTAACTCACGCACAGAGCCCCGTGGATGAAGTATTCGATACGGGTCTCGGGCGACAGCCTCGCGCGGATGCGGGCGACCTCGTCAAGCGACAGTTCGCGCGCCACCACCATCTGCGAGAAACCCGCTTTCTCGAGAAACACCGCCTTTTCGGGCGTTCGGATGTCGCACTGGGTCGAGGCGTGAAGTTCGATGTCGGGCAAGGGCCCCGCAAGAAGCCCCATATCCTGAAGGATCAGAACGTCGACCCCGGCATCTGCCGCGTCAAACGCAAGTTTTCGCGCAAGCGGCAGCTCTTCGTTCGTAAAGAGCGTGTTGAGCGCGAGAAAGACGCGCGCGTCGTAGCGGTGGGCGTATTCCGCCAAGCGTGCGATTTCGTCGAGGGTGTTCCCGGCGGCGGCGCGTGCCCCGAAGGCGGGGCCGCCGATATACACCGCGTCCGCCCCGTGGTCGATCGCGGCGATGCCCGTTTGCGCGTCGCGCGCGGGCGAAAGCAGTTCGAGTGCCGAAAGTTTGAGCACGATGTGTCCTCTCAACCGACGCTCAGCGCGTCGGGAAATTCGACGGCGCTTCGACGGTGCCGATGCGCACGGTGTTGCGGCGTCCCTTCACGGCGCAGCGCTCGACCTTAAGATAGTCGGCCAACTCCTCGTCCCCGGCGTTTCGCGCGAAGTCCGCGGGCGACATTCCCTTGTCGGTGCAGTAGTCGCGGTAGGCGCCCGAACGCAGAAGCTGCGTGACGACGACGCGCGAGGGTTTGCGCGCCGCCATCATGAGGGGTGTGACGCCCGCCTTCGTCTGCGCGTTCACGTCGGCGCCGTGCTCGATCAGGTACTCGACGAACGTGCGGCGGCCTTCCGTTGCGGCGTAGTGCAAGGGCGTCCACTTCCCCGGAGCCCCTTCGGTCGAGGCACCGAGCTCAAGAAGACGCTTGAAGATCGCTTCGTTCCCCTTGAAGACCGCCAACATCAAAGGCGTTTCGCCGAAGCGGTTGAGGGCGTTCGCATCGAACCCTTCCGCTTCCATCACGACTTTTGCCGTTTCCGGAGCGTCCGAGCGCATGGCGTACGTAAAGAGCGTGTCGCCGTTTTCCATGAGGCTGTTGGGGGTGAGGCCCGAGGCCAAGAGGCGCTTCGCGGCCGCGGCGTTCCCGGTGCGAACCGCGCGGCGCAACTCGTCAATGCGCGCGGCCGTGAGGGGATCGTCCGTCAGGTGTTGGGCGGAAGCGTCGGTAAGCGGCAACACGGACGCGACCCCGCTCGCGGAGTTCGCGGAATTCGCGTCGGCCGCAAAGCCCGAAGCGGCGGCTGCAAAAAGGACGGTACCCGCGAGCGCGGCAACGGTCGAACGCACGGAAAACTCCGGGCGTGAAGAGAACGAAATCGTCATGGTCGAAGGAATGTGAAAACCCGAAAATTTTCGTGAGAATAGCACGGTGCGCACGGGAGCCGCGCGACGCGGCGGCTCCTCGAAGCCTCAGAGCGGAAGTCGGAAGAAGTCGATCGCGTTTCGCGTCGTCTGCTCGGCGACTTCTTCGGCTTCAAGCCCCTTCAAGCGGGCGATTTCCCGCGCGACGTATTCGACGTACTGCGGCTCGCAGCGTTTCCCGCGCAGCGGCACCGGCGCCATGTAGGGGCAGTCGGTCTCAAGCATCAGGCGCTCAAGAGGCAGCGCCCGCGCCACTTCCCGCAACGCGTCGTTTTTCTTGAAGGTGAGGTTTCCCGTAAAGCTCACGTGCCCGCCCGCCTCAACGACCGCGAGGGCCGTTTCCACGGTCGACGAAAAGCAATGCATCACGAACCCCGTCTCGCCCGCCTTTTCCTCTCGGAGAATCGCAAGCGCTTCGGGTTCCGCATCGCGCGCGTGAACGATCAAGGGCTTTCCCGCGATCTTCGCCGCGGCGATGTGACGGCGAAAGCGCGCCCGCTGCCAGTCGAGGGGCTCCTTGCACCAGTAAAAATCGAGCCCCGTTTCGCCTACCGCCACCATCCCCGGGCGCGAGGCCACTTCGGCGATTTCGTCGACGTCGGGTTCGCGGTGGTCGGGGTACTCGGGATGCACGGCCCAGGCGCCGAAGAGAAACCCCGGGCGACGCGCGAGGAGCGCTTCGAGGCGTGGGAGGTCCGCGTCGTCGCACCCGACCGTGACGGCGGCAACGACCCCGGCTTGGGTCATGCGGTCGAGTACCGCGTCGATGTCCGCATCAAAGGCGTCGGAGTTGAGGTGGGCGTGGGAGTCGATGAGTCGCATGGAAAAAAAAGATGAATCGGTCGAGAGCAAAGGAATTCAGAAGTCGCCCGCCCCCGGGGACTTCCGGTCGAACCTGTGGCCCGCCAACGCCGAACGCGCATCGCGCTCGTCCAACCGTCGGGCGGCGGCGTAGGCAAGCAGGAGGTAAAGGAGCATGAGACCCGAGAGGTGCGCGCAGGCGGGAAGAATCGCGTGGAGGGTCGCGCCGTCCTGGGACGTCGCGGCAATCGCGGCAATGCCCGGGGTCGTGGGGAGGAGCTGCGCAAGCCCCAACGCCGCGGGGTTCGTGATTCCTTCCACGGGCCAGACGGCGCCCGAAAGGAAAAGCACCGGAGCCGAAACGATCACAACGGCGGGCGTCGTCCAGGCGTTCGTGCCGATCACAAGCGTCACGGCCGTACCGAGTGCGGCGACCGCCCCGGTAAAGAAAAAGCCCGCGGCAACGGTCCCCGTGACGTTCACGAGATTCCCGTAGTCCATCGCCCAGAAAGCAAACCCTTCCATGTAGAGGAACCAGAAAAAGGCGATGAACCAGAAGGCGGCGAAAAGCGCGAAGCCTCCCGTAAGGGGTCGTCTCAACGCGTCCGCTACCGTTCTCGGGCGTCGCGCGGCCGCAAGCCACCCGCCCAAGGCCATCGTGATCCCCATGAGCATCACGGCCTGAATGATGACGGGGCCCACCATCGGCACGGTGTAGTTGGCGTAACCCGAATTGGTGTTGTAGCGGTAGTCGACGATCAAACTCGGCGCCCGAACGGCAGCGGCCCCCAGGGCCGCCACGGGAAGGCCCGGCGAGCGCAACGAAGCCTCTTCCAGGACGCCCGACTCCGAGACGATCGCGGCCAACGCCGCCTGCACGGCGCGCGCTTTCACGGGGTAGGCGCCGTTGCCGAGCACGTGAATCGTCGTATTGAGCCCTCGGGCGAGGCGCTCCTCAAACCCTTCGGGAATCGTCACGACGACGTCGGTTTTCCCGCGTCGATAGGCGTCTTCGGCTTCGCGCGCATCCCGCGTTACGAGGAGAATACGCGACACGGACGCGGCGTCGAATTTGGCAATCAGGTGCCGCGCGGCGCTCGAACCGTCGAGGTCCGCGACCGCCACGGGCACGCGTTCGATTTGCTGATTGCCGTACGGCCACCCGTAAAAGACGAGGTAAAACGCAACGGCCCCCGCAAAGACCGCAAAGGTGTCGCGGTTGAGGATCGACGCGCGCAACGTCCACCCGAAGGTTTCCAAGAATCCCGTCGGGTGCGAGGCGGCCGCTTCGCGCTCGAGCGCTTCGGTCCGTTTCGCTTCCGGCGCGTCTAGCCGCGCGAGTTCGCGGGCAGTGGCTTCAAGGGGAAGTCGTCCGCGCCACTTCGCAGCCAAAAGGGGAGTCCCCGCCGCAAAGAAAACGAGCGGGAAGAGGGCGAGCGTCGCGAGCGTTGCGAGGATCGTCTCGACGGGACTCCCCAAGACCCACACTTCCGACTGAAGCCTCAGGTAGTGGGTAAGGGGCAGAAGTTCGCCGAAGAAGGCCGCCCCCGGCGTCATCGCTTCGAGCGGGAAGGAAAAGCCCGTAAAGGGGAAGGTCGGAGCGATCAAACACACGGTAGCGGAAACCGCGATCACCCACGTGGGCGAAATCGCCGTAAAGAGAACGGCCAAGCCCGCCATGGCGAGAACGAGCACCCAGCCGCCCGCAATCCAGAGGGCGAGAGGGCCCGTCGCGCTCCAGCCTTCGATCCCGGCGAAATACCCGACCCAGGCCGTGGACGCAAGGCCGAAAAAGAGGATCCAGGGAAGGAGCTTCCCGAGTACGACCGCGGTTGCGCTTCCCAGCGCCGCTTCGAAAAACCGATCGAGCCCCCCGTCGCGCCATTCGCGAACGGCGGAGGAAACGAACATCAACGCGGCCCCCAGGGCGAGCACCCCGGGGAGGAGTGTGGGCAACAGGTACGCAAAGAAATTGAAGGCCGTGTTCCCTTCGAAGTCGACGTCGGGAACCGTGACGCGCATGCGTCCGGCGTTCGCGGCAAAGGTGCCGCCCGCTTGCGTGAGTTTGACGGCGGCCTCTTCCATGCGCGCGGCGGCAAGAGCGCTCTTCAAATCGACCTCAAGGATGGTCCCCACCGCGTAGTAGGTCTTGTTGAGCTGAAGCGAAAGCGCGCTTCCGGTCCCGCGCAGGTTGTCGCGCTCCCAGTCGGGGGGAACGACGATCGTCCCGTAGGTGGCGCCTCGGGAAAGGGCCTCGTTCGCTTCGGCAATCGACGAAAACCTCACGGATCGCACCGACGGGAGCGCTTCGACGCGCTCGATCGCGGCGCGCGAGCTGCTCGAGCGGTCGAGGTCCACCACCCCGACGGGAAGACGCGTCATGAGGCCGTTGCCGAAGGTGAGCGCCAACACGACGCACCAGAAAATCGGCAGCAAAAGTCCCGTCACCCACTCCTTGGGGCGCGAGAAAACGCCCGAGACTTCGAGCCGGGCCACCTTGAAGAGAGCGTCGCAAAAAGAGCCGAAGCGCATGGCGGATACCGGTGGGTTAGTGACGGGCCGTGGTGTCGGCCGCACTGTCGGCGACTTCAAGCGCCGCGCGATCCACCACCACCGTCATCCCCGGGCGCAGATTCGGAATCGCTTCGACGGGGCGGGCACGCACTTCGAAGGTCCGGAGATCGTACCCCGAGGACTGACGGGTCGCGCGCCACGTGGCGTAGTCGCCCCGCGGGTTGATCCAGTAGACGGAAAAGTCGAACGTCCCGCCGAGCGCCGGAACGTGCGCCGGGAAACGGCGCCCCACGGTGACGCCCTTCAGGTCGTCTTCGCGCAGGTTGAAGGTGACCCAGGGGTCGGAGACGTCGGTGACAAGCACGAGCGGGAAGCCCGCCGGCGCCACTTCGCCCGGTTCCATCACGACGCGCGTCACTTCGCCCGCAATGGGACTCTTCACGTCGCTTTCGCCCGCAAGGGAGGTCGCTTCCGAGACTCCCCCTTCGGCCTGCGCGAGAA
The DNA here is from genome assembly GCF_003609995.1 of Sutterella megalosphaeroides. NCBI lineage: Bacteria > Pseudomonadati > Pseudomonadota > Betaproteobacteria > Burkholderiales > Sutterellaceae > Sutterella > Sutterella megalosphaeroides. Next base: position 2,199,994 of record NZ_AP018786.1, on the reverse strand, counting down.
GCGCTCGGGCGGCTTCCTTTTCCTGACGGCGGGCGCCTTCTTCGAGGGCCGAAAGCTGTGCGCGGGCGGCCGCAACGAGCTCGCGGGCGTTTTGAAGTTGCGCGCGTGCTTCGTCGTGGCGCTGCGAGGCAATGAGCCCCTCGCGGTAAAGTGCGTCGATGCGGTCGAACGTCTTTTTCGCGAGCGTCTCCCCGGCGCGGGCGCGCTCGAGGGTCGCCCGCGCGGCGTCGATTTCCTGCGTGCGGGCGCCTTCTTCGGCGAGATCGGCCTTCGCGGCGGCGGCGCGCTTCAGGGCGCTCGCCTGCGCGAGACGCGCTTCGATTTCGGGAATCTCGATGACGGCGACGACGTCGCCCGCCTTCACGACGTCCCCTTCCTTCACGTTCACGGTGCCGATGCGCCCGGGGATCTTCGCCGCCACCGACACGGTCGTGGCGTCGACCGTACCCTGAAGCGGCACGGGTTCGGGGTTCGTCGCCTTCCAGACGCCCCAGCCCACGAAGGCCGCGGCGCCGATCAGAACAGCGAGACCCGCGATCGCGGGCACTTTGGAAACCGCCTTCGGGCGGGAATCGAGCCCGTCATTCGGACGAGCCGCGGAACGTTCGACGTCGGTCATAGAAAACCACTGCGGAAAAAAGGAAAAAGGGATGTCGGCTTGACGAAACCTTCCCCGAAGGCTCTGCACCGTGCATCGAGCGCATCAAGTACATCACGTGCATCGGGGAGGAGGCTTGGCGTCGGCCGCAAAATTCGGTCTCGGAGTTCGCTCTCAGAGTTCGGTCTCGAGGTCGTTGCGCGCGAGCGACTCGACGAATTGGTCCATGCGACCCGAGGCCGCGTGGAGCATCGCCCAACCGAGCACGAACTTGTAGGCGGCGACGCGCTTGGCGATTTCGGCTCCGGCCAGCTGCGTGCGGGCGGTGCTCACGTCAAGCGCCGTCGACAAACCTTCGGCAAAGCTCGATTCGCGAAGGCGCAGGTTTTCTCGCGCGAGTTTCACGGTCGAATCGGTAAGGTCGTACTCGTCGCGCGCCTGCGTGACGCGCAGGAAGGCGACGTTCACGGTGCTCGTGATCGTATTCTGCGCTTCGGCGTGCGCCGCTTCGGCTTTCGAAACGACGCTCTGCGCGGCGGAAAGACTCGCGAAGCGGTCCGAATTGCTCCAGAGCGTGAATTTGACGCCGATCCCCGCGACCCAGTCGGGCTCGGGCAACGTCAAGTAGTGTTTGATGAGGTTCTTCGTCCCGAAGGCAAAGACCTGAGGCTTGAAACGGCTCTCGGCCGCCGCCACCCCCTGCACCGCCTGAAGGCGCTGCGCGTCGATGCGATCAAGTACGGGGCTCGACGCACGGGCGGCTGCTTCCCAGTCGGCAAGCGTCCCGAGGTCGCCGCGAATGACAAAGAGCGGCGTGGAAAGCTCCGGCAGACGCGCTTCCCTGAGCCCGTGCATGAGTTCGGTTTCCGCCACGCGGGTGTCCGTCTGCGCGGCGACGAGGTCGCGCTTCGCGGCGTCGCGCGACACTTCGACGCTCATGCGTTCGATCTTCGAAATAAGCCCCTCTTTTTCAAAGCGCTTCGCGCGGTGCACGGCCCGCTCTTCGTCGGCGAGCATGTCGCTTCGCACCTTTTCGATCGAGCGCGCGAGCTGTACGGCCCAGTACTTCCGAGCGAGGTCCGCGTCCATTTCGTTTTGCACCGCATCGCGCTCGGCGCGGCTTTCGGTCGCTTTGTGCCCGAGTGCGGCCTGCTTGGCGGAAATCGCACCCCCCGTGTAAAGGGGCCACACCATGTTGATCGCCGCGCGCGGGCCGCCGATGTCTTCCTTGGCGGAAATCGAAAAGTTCGAGGGGATGCGCGAGGCAACGGCGCTGCCGTACCCCGGGTGCAACGCGTCGACCATTCCGCCCACGGCACCGGCAATCCCCGAAGTGTCGAGCCCGAGCTCGATCGTTTTCGTCCCTTCCATCTGCATTGCCTCGACGTCGATCGTCGGGCCGCCGAGCCACTTCGCGCTTTCGGACTCGTAGTCGGCGCGGGCGATTTCGGCGTCGTGCGCGCGAAGAATGTCGGCGCGCGCATGAAGAAGCGTGCGCGCTTCGTCGAAACTCATCGGCGCGGCGCGGTGTGCCGTGGCCGCAACCGTACCCGTGCCCGAAGAGGCCTCGACGGCTCGGACGGGTTCGCTCGAAGCGACGGGGGCTGCCTCAAGGCTGCCCGTCGCAGCGCAGACGGCTGCGACGATGAGAAGTCCGGCCCGGGCGCGGCCTCGCAAGAGTTCGTTGGACATGGATTACGCAGTCGGAAGATTGAAAGGAAGTGAGCATGATACGCGCTCGGGCGCTCGTTTGGCTTCTTTCGGGCTTTTCGCGGCCCGTATTTTCCTTGTGCTTCTCGCGAAGCCGCTCACGGGAACGCTCACGGGAAGGGCCGGAACCAGAAGCCGTACGGGCGCGAGTCGAGGTAGAGCTCCATCCGATCGCGTTCGGCCTCGGCGCGCTTGGCGCGCTCGGATGCGCGTTCAAGCGCGAATTCAAGGTCCTTTTCGTAACCCGGCGCCTCCTTCGGGCGCTCGAGCGTGACGGTGAGGCCCCGCTTCGGGTCGGGAACGAGTTCCGCGGCCGTTTCGGCTTTCGCCCCAGAAGGCCAGGTCGCGCGAAAGCCCGGGATCTTCCCGCCGCGTGCTTCAAGGTCGTCCGTCGGGTACTGCACCTCGACGGGCGCGATCCCGTATTCGACCGAGCCCGTGAGGTCGGTGATGCGCGCGCCCTCGGGGCGGCTCTCAACCGTGACGTACGTGCTGCAGCCCGCCGCAAGCTGGCAAACGAAAAGTGCGGCGAAAAGATTTCGTAGACGCATGGCTTCGGGGGTCCGCCGCGGAGGGCGGATGCGGAAAAAGTGGCACCTGTATTTTGCTCTTCCGAGTGTAGCCGTCTTCAAGGCCGAAAAGAAAGCGAGGTCCCGCCCCGAAGAAGGAAGCGCAAGGAAGTGCATTCGGGTCGCGTCCCTGAAGGCGCACGCCCGAAAGAACCGAAAGGAGGTCGCCCGAGCGCAGGAACGCCTCCCGACGGGAGGAAAGTTTTCTTCAATTGCAACCCGGTATTTCATTCGAAACGGAGGGATTATCAAGGCTTTCGGGCCTTGCTAAGATGGTCGAAAACGGTGTTGCGAGGCCAGAGAGCCGTCCGCGCCCGAGTACGCCCGATTACGAAAAGGAGAGGCCATGTACGAAAACCCTGTCGCCGCCCCCTCCGCCATCGAACACATCGAGTCGCTCAACGCCCGGGAAGATTACCGGGGCATCATCGACTTCATCGAGGCGATGCCGGCGGATCGCCGCACGTCCGAGATCGTCGGGCAACTCGCCCGCGCCTACAACAACCTCGCCGCACCGGGCGAAACGGAACTCTTCGAAAAGGCGCTTGCCCTGCTCGATACCGTGCCCGAGAAAGACCGGCAGAACCATTACTGGCATTTTCGCCGCGCGTACGCGCTCTTCTATCTCGACCGCGTCATCGAATCTCTCCCGCACTGGGAGAAAGCACTGAAATTCCGGCCGGGGGATTCGGATACGGAAACGTTTATCGAAAGTTCGCGGCGATGCCTTGCGGCCGAGCATTTCTTTCAACCTTTTTCCGAACGTGCGGACGCCGCTTGGGTAGCGTTCGTCGCCGACGAAGCCGTACTGCGTCGACTTTGCGCCTCGGGTCCCGTCGGGCGACGGCAGGCGGAGGAGAAGGTGCGACGCATCTTCGGTCGGCTGATTCACGACCGCAATGACCGTCAAGACCGACGTACGCTTCGGATCGAAGAAGACGGAGAGGACGGAAAGCGTCTCTGCCTCGTCTTTTCGCCCGCGGGCAGGCGCCTCACCGCGCTCGCGCTTCGCGAAATCGTGCACCGCGCGCCCGACGTACTCCGAGGCCATTGGCGCGTGGTGCTCGGTGTCGGTCCGGGGTCCGAAGCCTCGGGCGCAGGGTCGGCCCCCGTCGAGGCGGAGGCGGCCGGGCGCATTCTGCGTGCCGACGAATTGCATGTCCGTCCCGAGAAGAAGCCGGGCGGAGAGTGGCGGCTCGTCTTCACGGGGCCCGCCCTCTTTGATGCGACCCAAGACGAGGCGCCCGCTCTCTTCGAAGCGCTCGGTGAGATGCTCGACACGTTGATCGGTGAAGCGGTCCGGATGCGCTGGTTTGCCGAGATGACGCTTCGTACGGGCGCGGCCGAGGAGGGCATGCCGCTCGAAGCGTTCCCCGCGTTCGTTCGCGAAACGATTCCGGAGTCCGAAGGGTTCGACTTCGACGACTACCTCGCCCTCAAAACCGAGGTGCACAGAAAGCCCGAGCGGAAGACGGAAGACGACCTGCTCCTTGATGCGTACCGCATCGAGACCGTCTGTCCGATGCTCCACAACGACTACCTCAAGGACCGCACCGACCTCATGACGGAGCTCGAACGCCAAGGCGCGACGGCGGGATTCCTGTGGTTCGTTCCGAAGACGGACACGCCGCAAGAGCGCGACCGACTGCGCGATCTCCTCGAAGCCCGTCTGCGAAGCCTCGCGCCCGAGGCTCTTCTGACGACGGGCTCGGGGAGCGCTATCGACTACGAGTACGTCGAATTCGTCGCCTGGAAGAGCGACGTCGTCTTCGAGAAGCTCGTCGAATGGGTGACGGCCGAAGAGGGCGTGCTTCGTGCGGGGTTCCGGAGCTTTCTGCGCCGAGCTCGGGGCGTGCGGATAAAGGACGTCGAAGAGACGGCTTTTCCGAAGGCGCCCGAGGAACGTATTGAAAATTCGGCAGAGGGCGCAAGCGACCAAAAGGCCGAGGGCGGACGCCGAAAAGCGCGGGCGCTTCGCTCGTCGAAGTCTCGCAAGACCTACGCCGCGGACTGAGCGCGGTGCCGCGTCCGACGTACGAGACGATTTCGAGCGGGCGCCCAAGCACCCGTGCAACATTCCTCCAACTTTCCCCGACTTTCCCGAACTGCAAAGGAGGTCCTATGAACGACCGACATGATCGTCCAATAACCGATGAAGACGCGGATGCGACGAACGGGGCCGCGACCGAAATGCTGCCCGAAACAGCCGAAACGTCCGAGCTGCCCGAGACCGCCGAAAAGCCGGGGTGCTTCCTCGCGTTTCTGCTTCTCAAGGATCCCGTCTGGGATCGGGAGCGGTTCTCGGAGCGCCTGCGCGCCGAATGGGGGATCGACTTCGATCCCGAGGAGGAAGAGGACGCGGACGACGACCTCGACGGCGACGAAGACGATGAGGACGACGAATCGATCTTCCTTGAAAAAATCGACGGGCGTATTGCGGCCGTGAGCTTCATGCCCGTCCCGGTTCCCGACGGCGAGGCCGAGGAGTGCGCTCGCAGCAACTTCCTTTGGCCCGAGGCCGTGGATGCCTCAAAAGCGCACGGCGCGCAGCTTCTCGCGACGTTGCCGGGGAGTGACTTCGAGAACGAGGACGATCTCTGGGAAAGCGCCCGGCTTTTCGTGAAGCTCGTCGCAACGGCGGCGGACGACCCGAACGTGCTCGGGATCTATGTGAACGGCACCGTGCTCGAACCCGCCTTCTACCGCAAGTGGGCGCTCGAAATGAAGTCGGGGTCCGACCCCATCCGCGACTGGGTTTGGGTGGGGCTCTACCGAGGCGAAAAGGGTATGTGCGCCTACACCTCGGGACTTGAGAAGTTCGGACGTCGGGAGATCGAGGTGCTTGAGGCCGATGCCGAACCCGGCGAACTCTTCGCCTTCGCGGGGACGCTCGTGCTGTACGTGCTCGACTGCCGGGCGGAACTTTGCGACGGTCAAACGATCGGCTTTACCGAGGACGACAAGCATGAAATTCGACTTTCCGAGGGCGCGGCTCTGCCCGGCATGACCCTCAAGGTGTCGTACGGCGAAGGATTCGACGAGCCCGAATCCTGAGAGGGCGGCGGAAAGCCCGCCCGCAACCCTTCCATTTCCGATAAGGAGCAGCGATGAATCAAAAGCAACTCATCGAACGCGTTCACGCGTTTTTCAAGTCGATCGGCTGGACCTACGACTTCAACGAAGAGCAGAGCGTCTTCTATACGGGCTGTCAGCTCGACTGTCGCCTTCGCAACTGCCGCCTGGTCGTCGACGTGCAGGACGAAATTCTGCAGTGCTATGCCTTTGCGGTCGAAAAGGTCGAAGCCGCGCGCCGCCCGGCCGTGATCGAATTCGTCACGCGTGCGAACTGGGGCTTCAAGCGCGGCGCGTTCGAGTGCGATCTGACGGACGGCGAGGTGCGCTACCACACGTACGTCGACTGCCCGGAGGGAGCGGAGATGCCTCACGACGACGTCCTGCGCTCGCTCGTTTTCGTTCCGACCGCGATGCTCGAACAGTACGGCGACATGCTTCTCGAGGTGATCGACGGTACGATGACACCCGCCGAGGCCGTGGCGAAGGCCGAAGGGGACGACGAGTCCGAAGCGCACGAGAGCTCGTCCGGGAGCACGTCCGAGAGCGACGCGCTCGAGACGCCCGAAGCGACGCCGTCGTCGCGCGCGTTGCCTTCGGGCGGCTGCGGGGAGGCCTGAATGCGTGCGGCGTGCCCGAGGACGCTTCTCCGCTCGGCGGCCGTGCTTTTCCCGGCGGCCGCGCTCCTTGCGGGCTGCGCGGCCGAGCCGCAAGAGCTTCGCGTCATGCGGTACGACAACGGCCCCGACATCCCGTCCGAGGGGCTCGTGCGCGTGCTCGACGGCGCGGGACGACTCGGTTACGCCGACGCATCGGGGCGCGTCGTCATCGCTCCGCGCTTTGCTTTCGGGTACCCGTTCCGGGAGGGGCGGGCTCTCGTAACCTTCGAGGGCCGCGAAGAAGCGGTGCCGGGTTCGGGCGGGGAGCTTCACGTCTGGAAGAGCCCCACGTGGTTTTGCATCGACACGAGCGGCTCTCCCGCAGCCTGTCCGAAGACGCGGGCGTCGGATGCCGGCCGGATTCCCGATCCGATCCCTGAGGTCGGGACGGATGTTGAGGATCGGCCCTGATCGCAGAGCGAAGAACGAAGAACCGGAAGGAGGCCTCGTGAGAAGAAAGTTCGTCGCCGCACTCGTGCTTCTTGCCGCGCTCGGTGCTGCGGCGGGCTACGGCGTGCTCGTAAAGCAGCTCGACGCCTTCGACCGGAGGGTGCTCGCTCGGGCTCAGGGCGCCTCGGGACCGATTTCCTGGTCGGTCGAGACCGAGCCGCGCTTTCTCGCGCGCGATATTCGTTTGCACGTGAAAAGCGTCCCCAGTGCCGAGCCTGCCGAGCTTGGCGGGTCCGTGTTGCTTCCGCCCGCACTCTCGGAATTCACGCTCCGCGGGGTCTTCACGCCTGGGCTTCGGCCCCGGGTGGAATTTACATCGATCGAATCCGACGCCTTCGGGCCCGAGGAACGGGCGATCGCGAAAAACGCTCGTCCGAGGCTTCGCGTCGCCTTTGAGCGAGACTTCTCGCTCGATACCGTCGAATTCGCCTGGGATCGGGTCGAGATCGAGGGCGAAGTGCTCGGGGCCGGCAGCTTCACGGCGGATTTCGAGGGGCGGCTCGGTACGGGCGGAGCGCTTGTCGCACGCGGCGAGGTGGCAGCTTCCGCAGCGGGTCGCGAGGAGGCGGACCGCGTGCGGATCGGCGCCAAGCGCTTTGCGCTCGAAGTTTCCCTCGCCAAGGCGCACTTCAAGCTCGACTACGAGAGCGAAGCGGACGACCTGCGGGCATTGGCGCCGCCCCTCTCGACGGGAGCCGTGAAGCTCAAGCTGGAAAGCAAAGCTATCGAAGCGGCGCACGACTCGGACGCGCGCGGGGAGACGACTCCGACACTCGCCCGGCGCTTTGACTGGGAGGCGAGTGTCGAGCGCGTGAATGTTGCCGATCTCGGCATCCCGCCCGTCGATTTGCGAACGCGCGGCAGCGTGGTAGGTCCCGGGGCTGCGGCGCTTCCCTGCCGGTTCCTCGCGCTTTGGACGGGCAGCGACGCGACGGCCGAGGGGAGGGTCTTCGCACCGATCTGCCGCTTATTCAAACCCCGCGAACTCCGAAGCGAGGCCCCCTTGAGCGGACTTTCGGGACGGGTCGACGTGCTTGAGCTCGTCTGGAAGGGCGGACGCCTCGAAGCTTCCGGGGACTTCACGCAGGAACCCGCATTCTCCGTCGACGCGACGCTCAAAGCAAAGCTCGCGCCCGTGAAGGAAGGCGAGGGCGTTTTGGGCGTCGATCCGCTCGGCGGGGAGTTGCGCGGATTCTTTGAAACCCTCAAGACTGCGGGTGCGGCCCGAACACCCGACCCCGAGTCGTACGAAACAAGGATTCGGGCGACGATCGACGACGAGGGACGCATGCGCTTGACGGCCGACGGTGTGAATCTCGACGCGATCGCCTCGGTCGAAACTCCGGCCGCGTTCCTGGACTTCGAGGATGCGGACTTCATCGTCGAGGCGCAGGGCCTTGCAGGGGAGTTCCTGACGGGGGCCGTCAAAGAGCGCTTCGGAACGCTTTGGGAGGCCCGCGCTACGGAGATTCCGGGTTTTGAGGGAATGACCTCCGACTGCACGAGGCTTGACTACTGCGTCTGGCGCATCGCGTTGAAACCCGGCACGGACATGGAAGCCGTCGATGCGACTGTTGACGCCGTTTTGACGCGGATCGTCGACGAGCTTCCCGAAGGAATCGAAATTACGACGTATAGGTGAAATATGGATACCGTCAAGAAAACCGAGCAGGAACCGGCGAGCCCCTTTGCCGAACTTTTGGAGCGCGTCGAGAAGTTGAACGACGAGGACCGCTTCAGCGACTGCGTGCGCGAGCTCGAAGCCGTGGCGCCGGAGGATCGCGATTTCGAAGTGACGTTGGCGCTCGGACGCGCCTACAGCAACCTGGCCGTCTTGGGCGACGCGCGAGCACTCGAGGACGAAGACGAGATCGATCAAGCGGCGATGAACCGTGCGATCGAGCTTTTCGAGAGCATTCGCAAAGAGGGAGCGGGCGACTGGCGCTGGGAGCGGCGCATGGCCTACGCGCAATGGATGAATCCCGGGCACGAGGAGATGGGGCTGCTGCACGCCTATCGGTGGCTTGCGTTGAAGCCCGACGACAAGGATGCGATGCAACTCATTCGCGAGGTCATCGAATGGCGTGCCCCGAAGCACTTGAATCGGCGCTCGCCGCGGCACTTGAACGCCGTCCCGAAGGGTTGAGTTCCGCGGTCCCGCAACGAAGAGGTGAGGAGCCGCACCATGGAAGAACACATCGTCCGATGGCTTCGCGACAACGACGCGCTCGTTTGCATCGCGGGCGGGGTCGTGCTCGTCGTGGGGTCCGTCCGCGATTGGGACTGGCTTTGCGACCCGGTCGGAAAGCCCCATATGCCGTTCTCGCGCGGAACGCTTCGCCTTTCCGTCTTTCTCTGCGGGTGCGTGCTCGTCGCGTGCGGCGTTCTCGGGCTCGTACTCGCGCGGTAAGGATTGACGTACCGACGCACTTCGCCTCGGTCGTGCGAATCGTCTTACCGCAAACGCAAACGGCCCGTACGTCTTCGTACGGGCCGCCGGGTATCTCGGGATCGAACGTCACGCAAGCAGCAGGAATCGTTTGCGGGCTTTCGATCCGAAATTGCTCCGAATTACTTGACCTTGAAGCCGAACTGGTGGCACTGGTCGCAGTAGTTTTCGGGTTCGGCGTGCTGCATGTGGCAGAGCGTGCAGTCAAGCGTGTTGCCGTAGTGGGGCGAGACGTGCGGATTGTGGGGCTTCACGTCCTTCGTACGGGCGGCGACGTCCTCGGGCTTGTGGCACTGCGTGCACTGGTCGATCGTCGGGGTCGAGATTTCGTTGTTCTTCCCGTGGCAGGAAGCGCATTCGACGCCGCGGGCCACGTGGCGGTCCGCACCGAATTCGGCGGCATCGGCCGCGGAGGCGCCGGCAAAGAGGAAGGAGCCCGCAAGAAGGGCGGCAAAGAAGGGTTTGACGTTCATCGTTATCTCCGGTGGCGGCGCCCGAAAGGTGGTGGAGTCAAAGCGCTCGCGCGGATTCCGGCTTCGGCGGCGGGGACGGTCGAAAACCTCCTCGGCGGCTCGTGCGAAGACCGGAATGAGCGCGGCGGCCGGGAAAAATCGGGGCGGGCCGTTCGGTTTTTAAGCCTACGTTAAGCGAGCTGCGCGGACAAGAGGGGAGAGTCCCGAAGTGTCCTCTCAACCGCCCCATTACCCCCGTGAAAACCCTCGGGGAATACGCCCGAGGTCGGGGAATCCTCGACCAAGGTCGACGTAGCCCATACCGAGGTATGGCGCATGCCGAACCTTCGCTCGCGGCCTTTCCGACGGCCTTTGACGAACGTTCGACTTCCGCTCAAAGGTCTTTCACAGCAGCGCCCCCGCCTGGCGGGCCGCCTCGCGGCAGTTGTCCGTGATGATGGCACGCACCCACTGAAGGAAAGGGTCCGTGTGGGTGCGTTCGTGCCAGATGAGACGCGGCGCGAATTCCGCGAGCTCCGCGGGTGCGGGGAGCATGCGGAGATTGAATTGGGGTATCCGCACGAAGTGCTGCAACGTGATGACGGGGGCCGTGTAGGTGAAGTCCGTCTGTCCGACCACGTACGGAACGGCGAGAAAGTAGGGCATCGAAAAGCCCGTCTGCTGCAGGCCCGCCGTAAGTTCCGCTTCGATGCGCGAAGCGGTCCCCCAACGGGGCGCGCCCGAAAACGAGATGTCGACCTTGCGGAATCGAGCGAGGTCTTCGAGCGTGAGGTGCCCGCGCTCGGCATAGACCTCCAAAAGCGGATGGCCGTCGCGCACGAGAATGCCGCGGCGCGTTCGGTAGAGTTCCAACACCCGCATGTCCTTCGGGACGTCGTTCACGGGAAAGAGCGCCATGTCGGCGTCCCCTTCGCGCAGTTTCGAAAAAAGCCCCCGGTCGACGGGTTCCACGCAAATCGTCGCGTGCGGGGCCGACTGATAAAAGTGCCCGATCGCGTCGTTGAGAAGCGTGAGGATGCCGTTGTCCATCGAGAGAATCTTCACGGAGCGCTGCGAGGTGGCGAGGTCGAGCGTGTCGTTGGCGAACAGCTCCCGCACCGAAAGGAGGATGCGGCGGATTTCGGGAACAAGCGCGCGCATCCGCTCGGTGGGCATCAGAAGAAGGGCGGAGCGCACGAAAAGCTCGTCCCCGAACGCCGCGCGCAGTCGCCCGAGCCGCCGAGAGGCCGCCCCCATGCTGAGTTGCAGGTGCGCGGCGCTCGTCGTGAGACTCTGCGTTTCGTAGAGGGACAAAAGAAAACGAAGATCGTCGGTGCCGATGTCGGGGGCGGACGGCTCGGTGGGGGCCATGGTCTTGTTTTTAGTGCGGTCGGTGGGTCGAAAGAGAAGCTTAGCGTAGCGCGTTGCGCTCGACTTTCCAAGGGGATTTCCGTTTTAAGCCCCGCCTCTGCGCGCTTTTCCCGATGTGGCGGTCCCGTACCCGCGGTCACAATGGTTGCCTGTCGACTTCAACGGAAAAGGGAGGTTGTCGTGGCGAAGATTTGGGACCGACTGATCAAAGGGGGTTTCTTGGTTGACCCCGCAAACGGAAAGTACGGACGGTTTGATCTCGCAATCGAAGCGGGTCGCATCGCGGCCGTCGCACCGAAATTGGAAGGCGAAGCGCGAGAAGTGACCTTCACGACCGCGCACGTCTTCCCGGGGCTCGTCGATTCGCACCTTCATCTGGGAAGCATCTTCGGCTCCCCGTACGGCGCGCGCATGGCGGCGATGGCGGGCGTGACGACGTGCCTCGACATGGCAGGACCCTTCGACGACCTGCTTGAGCACGCCGACCGTACGGGCTCCGGTATCAACGTGGCCTCGATCGAAGGCTTTTCGCCGGGCGAACTTTTCGGGACTCTGTCGCCCTCGGACGCGCAAATGCGGGATTTCATCCGAAAGACCCTCGAAAAGGGATCGATCGGGGTGAAACTCATGGGCGGCCACTGGCCTTTGCCCCTCACGACCTCGCGCCGCATGGTCGAACTCTGCAACGAAGCGGGCGCTTACGTCGCCTGGCACGCGGGGTCCGAAACGGCGGGCTCGAACATTCTCGGCATGCGCGAAGCGGTCGAGGCCGTGCGCGGGTTGAAGCTCCATCTCGCGCACATCAACGCCTACTGCCGCGGTCGGGTGCGCCCCGTCCTCGACGAAGTGCTCGAAGCAGAAGCGCTGCTCGCGGAAAACCCCGGGATCTGGTCGGAGAGTTATGTTTCCCCCATGAACGGCACGATCCTCACGTGCGATGCAAAGGGCGACGTGATCGATCACGTGACACGGACGTGTCTCGCTTCCTTCGGGCTCGAACCCACGCGCCGGGGCATCGTCGAAGCGATCCGCCGCGGGTGCCTTTTCGTCGTGCGCGACACGGGACTCGTTTCCGAATTGACGGGCGGCGACGAAGCCGTTCGCATTTGGGAAGAGGCGGGTACCGCAACGGCGGGCTCCTTCCCCGTCAATCCCGCGCTTTCGCGCTTCTACCTCGCGCAGGCCAAGCGCGCGGACGGCACGTTCCTCGTCGACGCCCTCTCGACCGACGGCGGCTGCATCCCGAGAAACGTCACGCTCGCGACCGGCCTTTCGCTCGTCAAATTCGGGGCCCTCACGTTGAACGAGTTCGTCCTCAAGGCTTCGCTCAATCCCGCGCGACACCTGCGGCTTTTCGATCGCGGACAGCTCGGCGTCGGTGCCGCGGCCGACGTGACGATCGTCGACCTCGATCGGCAGCGGGCGACGGAAACGATCGTCGCGGGGCACACCGTCATGAAGGACGGCGTGCTCCTCGGCAGCGGCACGACGTTCGTCACGACCGCAGCGGGCCGCGAACACTTGGAAAAGCTCGGCTTCGGAGTGCTAGAAACCGACTTCTCCGGGGACGAACCCGAACGGATCCGACTCTGACGCCTCAAAGAAGCGAACCCGCGCCCGAAGAGAAGCCCCTCCCTTCGGGCGCTTTCTTTTTCCGCCGAGCGTCCCCGGAATTCCGCTCCCCGCATCCGATTGCGAAGCGTCGGCCTCTCTTTTCCCCGCGTCTTTCCATGACGTTTTACCGCCGCGCGGATGCGGGGTTTCCCTTGATCTCGCCCCTATACCTCGGAATGTGGGGAAGAACGGCGCGATTCTTTAGAGTTCACTCCAACGCGTGCAACGGACCGGGTTCCTGAAGGAACAAACCCGGTTCCGACCCGAAGCACGCTTGACGAACGATTAGGAGAAATTACATGTCGATCGATACGAGCCGCCGCAGTTTCCTCAAGTCGGGCGCTGCCGCCGCCACCGCGATGATGGCTGCTGCCGCCGCCCAGGCCGGCATTCCCGCCGCCAAGGTTGAAAAGTGGGACGAAGAATTCGACGTCGTCATCGTCGGTTCCGGTTTTGCCGGCATGGCCTGCGCCCTCAAGGCCGGTCAGGCGGGCCTCAAGGTCCTCATGATCGAAAAGATGCCGACCGTGGGCGGCAACTCCGCGATCTGCGGCGGCAACGTCGCCTGCCCGGTGAACCCCGTTCAGAAGGCCCAGGGCATCAAGGACAGCAAGGAACTCTTCATCGCCGACTGCCTGAAGGACGGCCTCGGCATCAACCACACGAACCTCCTTGCCACGATCGCCGATCGTTGCAACGACACCATTAAGATGGTGGTCGACTGCGGTTGCGAATTCGTCCCGAACAAGATGCTCTTTGAAGGCGGCCACTCCGTTCCGCGTTCCTATGAAATCAAGGCGGGCACGGGCTCGGGCTACATCATGCCGATGCACGAAGTGCTCAAGGGCATGAAGAACGTCGTCATCCGCACGCGCTGCAAGTTCGACGATTTCGTCATGGGCGAAGACGGCTCGGTGGTCGGCATCGTCTGCCGCGAAGGCTATCGCTTCAACGCCAAGGCCGTTTCCGACGACCTCGAAAACAAGACCGGCAAGAAGAAGACCGTCAAGGCCCTGAAGGGCGTGATGCTCGCCGCGGGCGGCTTCTCGCGCGACATCTGGTTCCGTCAGGTTCAGGACCCCCGCGTCGTCCCGACGACCGACTCCACGAACCAGCCCGGTGCCACCGCGGGCGTGCTCCTCAAGGCCCTCGGCATCGGCGCCGCTCCGGTTCAGCTCTGCTGGCTGCAGTTCCTCCCCTACTGCAACCCGCATGAAAAGGGCTTCGGCGTGTCGGTCAACTTCACGAACCATGCCTGCATGGACCTCGGCCTCGTGGTCGACCGCAAGACCGGCAAGCGCTTCATGGACGAACACGCCGGCCGCAAGATCAAGGCCGACGCGCTCTTCAAGGTCATCGGTACGGACCAGAACTACCCGATCGCCGTCTGCGACGACGCGATCGTGAAGGCGATCAATCCGTCCTTTGTCAAGCTCCCGCTCGAAATGGGCACGGTCAAGAAGTTCGACACGCTCGAAGCACTCGCCGACCACTTCAAGATCAACAAGGCCGCGTTCCTCGAAGAAGTGAAGAAGTTCAACGGCTTCGTCAAGTCGGGCGAAGACAAGGACTTCAACCGCATCCTCAAGTTCAACAACGGTCTCGACGTTTCGAAGGCTCCGTTCTACGGCATCGAAGTCTGCCCGAAGATCCACCACACGATGGGCGGCGTCATGATCAACGAAAAGGCCCAGGTGATTTCCACGATGACGCAGGCTCCGATCAAGGGTCTCTACGCCGGCGGCGAAATCACGGGCGGCGTGCACGGCGCTTCGCGTCTCGGCACGGTGGCCGTTATTGACGCTCTCACCTTCGGCATGATCGCCGGCGAAGGCTTTGCCGCGATGAAGTAATCGCCGTCGGACAGGGCCGCTCGCACGGACGATCGGCCCGAACCGAAAACCGTCGCCCCGCAAGGCGACGGGCCTCCCTCCGAAGGCCCCGGGTTACCTCGAAGACCCGGGGCCTTTTTTTCTCCTTCCGCCTTCGTCTTTTTCCGCCTTTGTTCGGCTCGGCTCTCCGTTCTCCGTCCGTCGCCCGCGCTTCCCCGCCCGAAGGCGGGATAATGAGCGAATCGACGATTTCTCATTTCGGGATGGAACAATGGAACGACGTCAGATTTTGAAGAGTGCGCTCGCCCTCGGCCTCGTCGGCTCGACGGCGATGCTCTCCGGGTGCGGCATCTACGGGATCGGCCTTCCGGGCGACGAAGAGGTCCGCGGACGCTGGGTGGAAGAGGCGGGTAACGCCGCTCCCGCGGCCCCCGCGGGGACGGATTGCGGCGTGGTGTTCGACGCCGACGGTCGTGCGAGCTCCTTCGGGTACGAGAACTACGAGGTTCGCAGCTTCAAGGCGTATCGGGGCGTCATGGAACTTCGAGGCGTCGTGCGATCCGACTCGGGGCGGGAGCTCGCTTTCGTAGAACGCTGGACGATCGAAGAAGCGAACGCCGAGCGCATGACGCTTCGCGAAGGCCTGCGCGTGCGGCGCTTCCGCCGTGCCGGGGTGCGGTGAAAAACGCGAGGAAAGAAAGCATGGCTCTTGAAATCGAACGCAAATTTCTCGTGCGCGACGCCGGGGACACGGTTCTTCCCGACTGGAAGCGCCTCGCGGAAGACCCCGAAGGGACGCTTTATCGCCAGGGGTACCTCTCGCGCGACCCCGACCGCACGGTGCGGGTGCGTGTCGCCGGAGACAAAGCGCGCCTTACGGTGAAGGGCCGCACGACGGGGTGCACGCGCTCGGAGTTCGAGTACCCGATTCCGTTGGAGGATGCCCGCCGCATGCTCGACGAACTTGTTCTCCCTCCGGTATTGGAAAAGCGCCGTTACCGCGTCCCCTTTGCGGGGCACGTCTGGGAGGTGGACGAATTCGAAGGTGAAAACCGCGGGCTTGTCGTCGCGGAAGTCGAGCTCGAAAGCGAAGAGGAAGCGCTCCTTCTGCCCGACTGGGCGGGGGAAGAGGTGACGGGCGACCCGCGCTACTACAATGCGACGCTCTCCGAAAACCCGTACGCGCGCTGGAAGACCGAAGGGGATCGAGCCTCCGAAACCCCGAACGACTGAGGCGTCTTTCGACGCTCGGCGTCGGGCGAACCGTCGATTCACACCCCGACGGACCCGATGCGTCTCAAACGAAAGCCCGGCCGGGAAGCGAATTCCCGGGCCGGGCTTCTTGTTGCCGTTCGGTCTTTCGGGGGCGCTTCTCACGCCGCATCACATCGCATCACAGCGCCCGAACGTACCCGAACTCAGTGCGTGTACACCGTACCTTCCGCTTCGCCCTTGAGTTCCGCTTTGCTTACGGTCTTGGGCGCCTTGACGACGAGCGCGGGCTTCGTCTGCGCGGGGTCGGGGAGCGGCCCGATTGCGGCAAGCTCGCCGTGCTTCTTCCGGAGCTCTTCGATGTCGCCGAATTCGATCGCGCGCTGCGTGCAGGATTCGACGCAGATCGGAGCCAGGCCCTTTTCGAGGCGGTCGAGGCACCCGTCGCACTTCACCATCTTGTGCGCGGCCGCGTCGAACTGCGGCGCGCCGTAGGGACAGGCCTTCGCGCACATGCCGCAGCCGATGCACTTTTCGCGGTCGATCACGACGAGCCCGTCTTCCGAGCGCTTGTGGTGCGCTTTCGTCGGGCACGCCTTCACGCAGGCGGGATCCCCGCAGTGGTTGCACGAGATCGAGAGGTAGTAAGCGAAGACGTTCTGGTGCCAGGCGCCCGTCATGCGGTCCTGACGCCAGCTGCCGCCCGCGTATTCGAGGACGCGTCGGAAGTTGACGCCCTCAGGAAGGTTGTGCGCGTCCTTGCAGGCGACGGTACAGGTTTTGCACCCCGTGCACTTCGAGGTGTCGATGAAAAAACCGAGTTGTTTCATTTTTTATTTCTCCTCGAAGATCGGTCAGGCTTTGCGAACGTCGACGAGCACGGTGTGCTGGGCATTCCCCTTCGCAAGCGGGCTCGGACGCAGGGACGTGAGCGTATTGATGTTGCCGCCCGCGTCGACGCGACGGCCGTTCTTTTCAACGGGTCGGTACCAGGCGCCCTGCGGAATCGAGCAGACGCCCGGCATGATGCGCGGCGTCACCTTGGCGCGCAGCTCGACCGTGCCGCGGTCGTTGAAGACTTCGACGGGGTCGTCGTTGGCGATGCCGCGCATCTTCGCGTCGATCGGATTCATGAGCACGTGATCCGGGAACTGCTCGCGCAGCCACGGGAGGTTGTGGAACGTGCTGTGGATGCGCCCGTGACCGTGGTAGCCGTAGCACTGCAGGGGATATTTGGCCGCAAGCGGGTCGCCGGGCATTTCCCAGGTGGCGCAGAACTTCGGCAGCGCCGAAATCACGTCGCCTTCGGGAAGGACCCAGGTCTTGGCGATGTCCGCGAGGCGTTCCGAATAGATTTCAATCTTCCCGGAGGGGGTCTTGAGGGGGTTCTTCACCGGATCCTCGCGGAATTCGGAAAGCGCCACCATGTTCTTGCGAAGGCCGTAGACTTGCTGCGGACCCGTGGTCCAGAAGGTGTCGAAGTCGGGCAGGGTCGGGTACTTGCGGCGCGTTTCTTCGTAGCACCAGCGGATCCACCCCATCTGATCGCGCCCTTCGGTGTAGGCGTCTTCGAGCCCCAACTCGCGCGCGATCCCGCGGCAGATTTCCCACGTGGGACGTTGCTCCCACTGGGGTTCCACGCACTTTTTCATGGGAAGAAGCGACGCCACGTCGCCGTTCGAGCCGCCCGCGCTCGCGATGTCGTCCGCTTCGGGGCCGAGCGTGTCGGGAAGAAGAATGTCGGCGTAGCGGGCCGAAGGCGTCATCATGTTGTCGCACACGACGATGAATTCGCACTTCGTTTCGTCGCGCAGGATTTCGTCCGTGCGGTTGCTGTCGGCGTGCTGATTGATGAGGGTGTTACCGCCCGAATTGACGATCATCTTGATCGGGGTCGAGAGTTTGTCAACGCCGCGAATGCCGTCGTGAATCGCATCCATTTCGGCGCCGCGCAGAACGGCGTCCGTCCAGAGGAAGCACGGAATGGTCGCCTTCACGGGGTTCTTCCCCGTGGGGAGGTACTGCACGGGGAAGGGGGTGTTCCCTTCCTGTTCGCCCGTATTCGTCCCCTTGAGGCCGACGTTCCCGGTCAAAATCGGGAGCATCGCAATGGCGCGAGCGGTCTGCTCGCCGTTCGCCTGGCGCTGCGGCCCCCAGCCCTGCGCGAAGAAGACGGGCTTCGTCGTTCCGATTTCACGCGCAAGCTCCACGATCGTCCCGACCGGAATCCCCGTGATGCGCGAGGCGCGTTCGGGAGTCTTGGGTTCGCCGTCGGCGTCCCCGAGGATATAGGACTTGTAGTCGGACTTCGCGGGGGCCGACTTCGGGAGGGTCTTTTCGTCGTAACCGACGCAGTACGTGTCGAGAAACGCCTGATCGACCCAATTGTTGCGGATGAGCTCGTACGCAATCGCTTCGACGAGCGCTGCGTCCGTGCCCGGGCGGATCGGGATCCAGCGGTCGCCTTTGCCCGCCATCGTATCGGTGTAGATCGGGTCGATGACGATCATCTTCGGGGCGTGCTTTTGAAGGGCGCACGTCAACTGATACGACTTCCCGGAGCCCGATCCCCGCGTCACCGACGGATTGTTCCCGAAGTAGACGCAGAGTTCCGCATTCGCGATTTCGCTCGTATCCGAAGCGGCGTTCGAGCCGTAAGTCATCGGGAAGGCGGCCGAAATCTGAGCGGTCGAGTAGGAGCCGTAGTACTTGAGGTAGCCGCCCGTGAGGTTCAGGAGGCGCCACCAGGCGCTACGGGAATTGACCATGGACTGCTGGCCCGAGCAGTACTGCCAGTAAAGCGCTTCGTTCCCGTAGGTTTCAACCGTGTGCTTCAACTTTTCGGCGACGGTCTTGTAGGCTTCTTCCCACGTGATGCGTTCGAACTTCCCTTCGCCGCGCTTGCCGACGCGCTTCATCGGGTACTTGAGGCGGTCGGGCGAATAGAGGCGCTGACGCATGGAACGGCCTTTGAGGCACGCGCGCAGCTGACGGGGCGAGCACCCGTCCTCGATCGTGTTGTCGGTTTCGATGCGGATCACGCGCCCGTTTTTCGTGTAGGCGCGAAGCGGGCAGCGGTGGCCGCAATTGATGACGCACGCGGTCCAGGAATAGACCATGTCGTCGGCCGCCTGTTCGATGGCCTTGGCGAGCACCGTGGGTGCGACGCCCGCCGAGAGTGCGATGCCCGACATCGCAGAGAGGCACAGGAAGCGCCGACGCGTAACGGGCGCGTCGAAAATATGGCCGTGCATCATGAGTTCTCCTAGGGGGTGGGGTTTTCTTTTACGTCGGATTACGGGGTAAGAATCCGTAAAAAGAATTATGCCCAAGGGGGAGGGCGGCGGAAGGCCGTAAACGACCGCATTCCCTCGAATTTCGTGAAAACCCCAGGACTTGCAGAGGACTCGGGGAATTCCCGCACCCCCGGGAAACGACGGGTTCGGACAAGAATCCGAACGATTCGAACGAGCACGAAGGCGTAGGACGTGCGAGGATGGAAAAAGTCCCGTCTTTCGTCCTCTTTCGTTCGCTTCCGTCTTCGCGCCCATGCCCGAAAAACTCCCTTCCGGTTCCTCCGGTTCCGCTCGCTCGTCTGCTCCTTCGTCGTCGATCCCGACGACGCGCCGTCGCTTTCTCCGCTGGGCCGCGGGCCTTGCGGGGGCGGGCCTCTTCACGGCGGCGGGCGCCCGCGCGGCGCTCGAACTCCCCGTCTTCGGGGGCTCCGCTTCGGGCGACCGATTGCGCCGCATGGCGGCTTCGCCCAACTTCGTCGACGGCCGCTTTCGCAATCTCGTTCCCGTCCAAGTGACGGCGGGAACGAAGTCGAAACCTCAGGCGATCGTCGACTTTCTCCTGCGCGACAAGTCGGCCTTGGAACCCTCGGGACCGCTTCCCGCGGACGACATCGATTTCGGGGAGACCCCCGACGATTCGCTCGTCTGGTTCGGGCACTCGAGCTTCTTTTTGAGGAAAGCGGGCCTCACGATTGCGATCGACCCCGTTTTCGGCGACGCCTCGCCCGTGCCGGGGTTCGGGCGCCCGTTTCCGACGACGGCGCCCATGGGCGTTGAAAAACTGCCTGCACTTGATCTCGTCGTCATCACGCACGACCATTACGATCACTTGGAATACGACACGATCGTGGCGCTTCGCGACCGCGTCGGGCGTTTCGTCTGTCCGCTCGGCGTGGGGATGCACCTGGAACGCTGGGGCGTTGCGCCCGCGCGGATTCTGGAAGCGGACTGGTGGGAGTCGATCGAGCTCGACGGCCTTCGTCTGACGCTCACGCCCTCGCAGCACTTCTCGGGCCGAACGTTCGAGCGCGACACGACGCTCTGGGGCGGATGGATGTTCGAATTCGCCGACTACACGCTCTACCTTTCGGGCGACGGCGGGTACGGACCGCACTTCCGGGAAATCAAAAGGCGCTTCCCCTCGATCGATCTCGCGCTTCTTGAAGACGGCCAATACAACACGGACTGGAAGGACATTCATCTCATGCCCGCCGACTGGCGTCGCGCGCTCGAAGACCTCGCGCCCCGGGCGGTCTTTCCGACGCATCACAGCAAGTACGCGCTCTCGACCCACGGCTGGAAGGAGCCGATCGAGCACGCCCAAGCATCGGCCGCGGCCGTGGGGGTGCCGCTTTTGATGCCCCGAATCGGAGAGGTCGTCTCGCTTGCGCGGGGGGTGCCGGGGAAGGCGGCGCAGAGCTTTGTCGTTGCGTCCGCCGACCCGTGGTGGCAGGCGCTCTGAGCAAGCCGACTTCCGAACAACGACACCCGACGAACGAAAGGCACGACAACGCGGAATGCAAAACGGGCTCCGACGGCCGAACGGCCGAAGGAGCCCGTTGTGTTTTGCCGTTTCGGGTGCGGCGTGCGATCAGAAGAAGTGGATCATGCCCGAAACGACGCTCCACTGGTCGGCGCTCTCAACGCCCTTGCGACCGTAGTCGTCCCCGGACCAACCCGCGCCCGCGTAGAGCTGCGTACGCTTCGAGAGCGGGAGCATGTAGCCCGCGCTGAAGGTCAGGCGCTCCATGTCGTTCGCACCGTCGGTTTCGCTTTCGGCGTCCAACCAACCCGCGGCGAGCTTCACGGAGCCCGAACCGGCGGCGACGGATACGCCCGCGTTGACCGACCACCCTTCGGCGGGAGCGCTTCGCGAGAAAATCCCCGCGTCAAGCGTCGTCTGAAGACTGTCGGGGAGCGAGGTCGCGTGGTTGAACCAATGCACGAGCCCGTAGGTCGTGACGGCTCCCGTCTTGACATTCCCCGCAATCGTGGCGCTCGTCTGGCTCGAGACGTCGGGGAGCGTTTGCGAGTCCGCATGGTCGAGCCGTTCGACGACCGCAATCGTATCGAACGCTTCGCCCTTCCAGGTGAGCGCACCCGCGTAGAAGCGGTCGACGCGGTGGCTGTTTTCCTTGCCCGCCGGGCCCGTGCCGGTGTCGCCCGAGTACTGAAGCCAGAGGCGCGCGCCCGCTGCTTCGGGCGACGCGTAGGTGACGACGTTGTCAACCGAGCGGAAGAACCCCGTCATGACGGCGCGATGCCCGCGTACGGCGCCCCAGCCGCCCACGAAGGGAGAGGCCTGTGCGTTGAGAATGCCGGTCGTGCCGAACCCCGACACGAGCACGCCCGAGCGGCCGAAAACGAGTCGCCCGAAGTCGCCTTCGACGCTCACCGTGGCTTCGCGCCCGAAGAGGCGGTTTTTCTGCGAAATGGAGCCGTCGTCCGACGCAAAGCCGTTTTCAAGGACCACGCCGACCCGCAGGTCGGGGGAAATCGTTTCGCTCGCTTTGATGCCGAAGCGCGAGGGCGCGACCATGCCGCTCTTCATGTCGAAGGTCGAATCGTTTTCGCCGTGCACGTAGGAGAGCCCCGAGTCGATGAGACCGTACATGGCAACGTCGGCCGCCAGAGCGGCGGGGGCGAGCGACATAGCCGCAAAGCCCGAGAGGGCGAGGGCGCCGAGAAGTTTCTTCATGTCGAGGGTCCTTTAGGAGTTGGCTGGGAACTTCATTTCCGGGAACACGTGACACATCTCGGTGCACTGGTTTACGGGCGCTTTGTGCTGACGGTGGCAGTCTTCGCACGGCATGTCGCGGTGGAAGTGGATGCTCTCGTGCGGATTGCGCGCGCCGAGCCGCTCGGCACTCTTTTTGACGAGCGCGTCTTCGTTGTGGCAGGCGACGCACTCGGTTTTCGAGGGCGTACGGCCTTCGCGCGCCACCTCGGGCGTGTGGCAGGAGGCGCACTCAAGCTTCGCGTTTCGGTGGTAGGCGGGGACCTCAACGGCCGAGGCGCCGAGGCTCCCGAACATAAGGGCGGCGGAAAAAGCGCCCGCAAAGAGGGTCTGGATCTTCATTTCAGTGTCTCTCGAAATTTGTCGATGTCGTGCGTGCGCATTAAGCCGCGGGCTTGCGACGGGCGACTTCGCGGCCGGCCGTCATGCCGAAGACCACGCAGTCGGCAATCGCCGCCCCCAGGAGGCGCGAATAACCGTGCACGCCCCCCGTGGCCTTCCCCGCCGCGTAGAGGCCGGGGATGGGCTTGTTCGTGTTCAAGCCGACGACCTCGGCCTTCGGCGTGATGAGGGCGCCGCCCGTATTGGCGTTGAGGTCGGGACGAACCCAGCAGACGTAGTAGGGCGCGTGGTCGATCGGGTTCTTGAATTTCTTCTCCAAGTCCGAGCCGAATTCCGTGTCCACACCCTTTTCGACGTCCGCGTTGTAGCGCGCGATCGTTTCCTTCAGGGGCTCAAGCGGAATTTCGTAGTGCTTCGCGACGTCTTCGATCGAGGGGTGCTCCGTCACCCAGCCCGCCGCACGGTTCACTTGGAAGTGCGGCATGTTGACGACGTGCTCGTACGCTTCCTTGTCGAGAATCGAGACGGGGATGCGACCCGTTTTGAGCATCTGAATGTTCGCGGCCTCAAACTGCGTGCGACGGTCCTTCGTTTCGGAGATGTAGCGCTTCCCCGTCGTCACGTCGACGATCACGCCCTTACCCATGTTGTTCGCTTCCGGGAAGGCCGCACGGTAAAAGGCCGTCTGAATCATGCGGGCGCCCGCATTGGCGAGCAGTCGATAGCCCGAGGCGGTGCTGCCGATGTGCTGCGTCGAGAAGGTCTGCGCAAACTGCGGGCATTCCTGTTCGAGAAACACCTTGTCGTGCGCCCAACCGCCCGTCGCGCACACGATGCCGCGAAGCGCGCGGTAGTACTTGACGGTACCCGTCTTGTTTTCGAGGTCGTCCGATTCGAGCGACGGGTCGAAGCGGTAGTTCGTGCGCGCCTTGACGCCCACGACCTCGCCCGCGTCGTTGAAAAGAATCTCGTCGACGCGAACGCGCGTGCGGATTTCGCCGCCGTGTTCCTTGACGTACCGACGGAAGGGCTGCAGGAAACCGACTTCGCAGTTCTTGGTGGGCTGCAGGAGGCGCTTCACGCTGTGACCGGGGAAGGGAATCAGGTAGTCTTCGAAGGTCGCCCCGTGCGCGATCGCGAATTCGTAGGACGCGTGGCTCTGCTCGGCGACGTGGCGCGCGAGCTCCGGACGGCACCAGCCGCCGCCTTCGCGCATGTTGTCTTCCATGAGGATTTTCCAGTCGTCCTTGATGCCGGCCGCCGCCTGCTGGGGCGAACCCACCACGCTGAAGGTGCCGTTCGAATAGTTCCCCGTACCGCCCGAGACGCTCATCTTTTCAAGGAGCACGGTTTTTGCCCCTTCGTCAAGCGCCGCGCAGGCCGCGGTGAGGCCCGCAAGGCCGGCACCCACGATAATGACGTCGAACGTTTCGTCCCAGTGTTGGTCGGCGCGGGCGACACCCGCGTGAGCGAAGTTGATGCCGAGACCGGCGAGCGCGGCTCCCGCACCCGCGAGGAAGCGACGGCGAGGCATATCGGACATGGAAATCTCCCGAAAAAGAGGAATGGGGTCGGGCGGCTCGGAGGGGTTCGAACTCGTTTGAACGGGTTCAAACAGGTTCAAAACGGGGCCGCCGCGGTTCTCTGTGTGTTCGGGGATGAATTATCAGGAGTCGACAAAAGTACGACAATGGTGTAAAATCACCCATGAGCGGTCGAATTTGACCGATCGGAATGCGTGAGGGCTCGAATGCCCCGTGTTTCAGGGAAATAGCGAAAACAAGGAGTTTTCCGCCATGTCGGAGCCCAGGATCGAATCGAACCATCTGCGTGTTTTCGAAGCGCTCTACCGCCGGGAGCGCCTTCAGGATGCGGCGGAGGAACTCGGGATGAGTGTCTCGGCCGTGCAACGGTCGCTCTCGCACCTGCGGCTCCTGTGGCGCTCGCCCTTGTTCGTGCGCACGGGGAAGGGCTACGCGCCCGACGCGAAAGCCGTGGCGCTCTATCCGGAAGTGCGCGCGCTTCTTGCCGGGATCGACCGTCTCACGGGGGAGACGGGGTTTCGCCCGTCGGAGGTGAGCCGCACGTTTCGCATCGCGCTTGTCGACCGCGGCGTGGAGGCGTTTCTTTCGCCCGTCGCGGCCGAGATTTTCGAGGAGGCGCCGGGCGTGAGTCTGGCGCTTCGCACCGTGGAGCTCGACTTCTGGGAGGACCTGCGTTCGGGCGAACTCGACCTCGTTCTCTACCCGGGGCGCGCGGACGAAATGCCTTCGGGCTACCACGCGCAGGCGCTCCCTACGGAAGAATTCGTCGTCGTGGTGCGGCCCGAGCATCCGCTCCTTCAACGCGCCCGCGACGAAAAGCGCACGATCGCTCTTACGGAACTGCGCGCCTGGCGGCGCATCCAGGTGCAAACGGGTTCGAACGCCTTCGTCGAGCGCGAAGGCGCCCCGGGGAAATCCGCCGTCGAATCGGCGGGGAGCCGCACGGTGGCGGTTTGGACGCCGTACTTTCTGGCGGCAACGGAACTTGCGCGCCGTACCGACTGCTACCTCATCGCCGCGGAAGCGAACGCGCGGGCGTGGGTGGCGGAAGGAAAGCTCGCGGTCCTTCCGACGGATCCTCTTGCGAGGAACTTCACTCCGCTCCTTATCTGGCACGACCGCCTGAACGGCGACCCCGCGCTTCAGTGGCTGCGGGGGAAGATCCTGGCGGGGGCGAGGCGTCGGTGAGGGGACGTGCGCCGAAGTCCAATCGGAAACGGTATCCGAAAAACGAAAAACAAAACGGCCCCGACTTTCGAAATCGGGACCGCTCGGCATTTCGACGTCGGCTTGGATGCCGTCAAAGCGTCGACAACCGCTCGACACGCATCAGCGGATGTGGTCGAGAATCGACTTCGGGCGATAGCCGAGGCTCTGGCACGCGACGATCGTTTCGTCTTCCGTGAGGTGAAGAAGGCGCTCAAGCTCGTCCGTCGGGAAGCCCGTGCGGGAAACGCAGGCCATGTCCATGGCGGCAGCCGCAAGGTAGACGGCTTCGATCTTCGCCCCCGCGTTGATGTGCGTGGCGCGAACGCGCATTTCGTCGATCTTCTCTTCGGTCCAGACGTCGCGGGAAATCTTCGTGAAGACCTTTTCCGCAAGGTCCGTGAAGGTGCTCCGGGTCTTGGAGCGGTTCGATACGTAGACCAACTGCACGGGCGCGCGCGCCACGGTCGGCTGCGCGTAGCAGGTACGGCCGCGGATGTCTTCGCGCGCGCAGAAAATGAGGCCGCGGCGTTCGGGCACCCAGCGCCAGATGCCGTTCGCCTTCAGGACGTAAATCTCGGTGTCCTGCCAGTCGAGGGCCGAAGGCGTCGTGCGACGGCCGTTCTTGCGGTTGATCCCGTCGGCGGCAAAGAGAATGTTCGAGAGGTCCTGATCCGACAAGGGTTCGTTGCTGAAGGAGCGCTCCGAGCGGCGCGCCTCAAGCGCCTGCATGAGGGAAATAGAAAGACCCTGCGGCTCGGGGAGCGGGCGGAAAATTTCGTCCGGATCGGGCTTCATGCCGAAGCGCGCGCTCATTTCCTTCAGAAGGACGTCGAACTCTCCGCTGATTTCCTCGCGCAGCGACGAGATGGATTGGATGACTTTGTCAAACGGCATGATTTCTTGTTATGGGCGGCTAAGCCGCTGAAGTCGATAAAATTCAAGCTTGAAGCATACGACAAGGAGACGAAGCGCGCAGCGGAAAGCCGCCTGCCTTCGAGAAAAAGAACATGGACGACGTACGGTTGACGCGAACGGAAACACGTTCGGGCGATGCGGTCTTCACGCTGCGCGTGCCCGTGAGAAAGGCCGACTTGGTGGAGGCGCACCTGGCGTCGCTCCTGGGTCTCATGGGGCTCGATCGCGATCCGGGAAAGCCCGCGATCGACGAGCCGCCGGGCGTACTCTTGAAGCGCCTGCGGCAGCAGTGCCGCATGACGCAAAAAGCGGTGGCGGACCTTGCAGGGGTCACCCAGTCGCGCATCTCCGACATGGAGTCCGGCACGCGCGCGATTCCGCCCGAGGCCGCGAAGCGCCTCGCCGAGCACTTCGGCGTGGCGATTTCCGCGTTTTTGAAGTAACGAAAGCGATCCGCAGAAAAAAGAAGAGAGAAACTCGTGATGGACCCCGTTTCGAATTCGTCGCTCCCGCCGACGCCGTCGGTTCCCAAGACTTCCGAGGTCGTGCCGCTCGTGCGCCTCGTGGACGATGACGAGGCGCACCTTCAGAGTACGGCCTTTCTTCTGCGGATGTCGGGCTTTGAGGTGCTCGCTTACTCGAGCTCGGAAAGCTTTCTGGAGCTCGACGATCCGCTGCGGCCGGGTTGCGTCGTCCTCGACCTCTGCATGCCCGGTATGAACGGCTCGGAACTTCACGAAGCGCTCGTCGACAAGGGGGCGCATCTGCCCGTCATTTTTCTTTCGGGCCACGGGGACGTGCCGACCGCCATGCGGGCGGTGAAGCGCGGCGCGGTCGACTTTCTCGTGAAGCCCGCCGATCCGCGCGAATTGATCGAAGCGGTGCGGGGTGCGGTCGAGCGCAGTCTCGAAGCGCACGTCGCAAGGCAGGCGGACGGCGAAGCGCGCGAGCTCGTCGCGCGCTTGACCGTCAAAGAAGCGGCCGTCGCGGCGCTCGTTGCCGAGGGGCTTCTCAACAAACAAATCGCCGATCGACTCGGCGTAACGGTCGCGACCGTCAAAATGCACCGCGGCAACCTCACCCGCAAGCTCGAATGCCGCTCGGCCGTTGCGGTGCGCGACGTGCTCGTGCGCGCGGGAGTCCTCGAAGCGGACGCGGCGCGGCCCCGCTGAAAAAAAGAAAATCCCGAGCGAACTCGGGATCCGAGATGAAAGAGGCTTGAGCCGGGGAAACGATCCTCAGGCCCGGGCGACCTCGTCCTCTGCGGTTGAGGTACTTGAAACTTCGACGATCGGAATGCCGTTCAGGCGCGAGAGCGTCCGACGCAATTCGGGCGGCCGCACGGCGTCTTCGATCGTCATCGCGTCGAGCGACGCGAAAAACGCCTCCCGGGCTTCGTGAAGCGCACGCCCGAGGGCGCAGCCCGCACGGAGCGTACACGCGGGCTGCGAGCAGTCGATCAAGGGGTCCGTCCCTTCGAACAGCCGAACGAGCCCGCCGATGCGGCGCTTTTCCGCCCCTTCGGCGAGCTGAATTCCCCCTTTGCGACCGCGCACCGCTTCGATCAACCCCTCGTGCGAGAGGCGGTTGACGATTTTGACGAGAAGGTGCGGGCTCCACTCGAGCTTCTCGGAGAGCTCCTGAACGGTGACGAGGCGGGCTCGGTTGACGTGAGCGAGGTACATGAGAATGCGAAGACTCATGTCCGTGAAGCGCGTGAGTTGCATGGCTGTCGGGGGCGAAGCGGCCCGAAAAAGTAAAGGGAAGTCGATTCTCTTTGAAGCGGATCGACGGAATCGTACCAAAGCACAACGGCCCGTTTCGCATTCCTTCGCGCGGGGAGCGCGGGAATCGGCAAAACGGGCCGAACTTCGGACGGATCGAAGCAGGGGAGCGAGTCCGGTCGGTCGGTCGGACAAACGTCACGCGCTCGACCGATTTCGGTTCGCCCCGCACCGGGAACTTATTCCCAGTCGCCCGTGCCGAACGCTTCGCTGTGGATGCGAGGCGCAATGATACCGATCGAGCGGAGCGCTTCGGCGATCGACTTCATGAAGGGGATCGGCCCGCAGAGGTAGAAGTCCGCATCGGGATTCTGGCAGAAGTTGCGCAGTTCGTCGACCGAGATGCGCCCTTCGGCGTTGTAGTCGACGCCGATGCGGTCCTTTTCGAGGGGCTTCGTGAAGAAGACCGCGCTCGCGGCGTTGGGCATGCCGGAGACGGCACGTTCGACTTCGGCGCGAAGCGGATAGGTTTCCGAGTTCTGCGTCGAATAGATGAAGTGCACTTCGCGCAGCGGGTTTTCCGTCGCGAGCGTTTCGATCATCGGAACCATCGGGGTGATGCCGATACCCGCGGCGATGAAGACCACCGGGTGTTCGGCCTTCACGTCGATCGTGAAGTCGCCCGTCGGAGCGGAGACGTCGATCACGTCGCCCGTCTTGAGGTACTTGTGGAGGTGGTTCGACATGCGGCCTTCGGGGGTCGTGTCGCCCGCGATGCGCTTGACGGTAATGCGAATGAAGCCCGTGCCGCTCGCCTGCGAGATCGTGTACTGGCGGGGCTGCACGAGGCCGAGCTCCTTGACGAACGTACGCACCGAGACGTACTGGCCGGGAGCGTACGCGGGCAAGGGACCGCCGTCCGCGGGTTCGAGGTAGAAGGAAACGACGTCGCGGCATTCCTCAACGCGGTTCGCAACGCGCATCGGACGCCAGGAGGACCAGCCGCCTTCGACGTTCGCCTGTTCGTCGTAGATCTTCTGTTCGGTGGCGATCAAGAGATCCGCGAGCTGCTGATAGGCGGCCGTCCAGGCGTCGACGAGTTCGGGAGTGGCGGCCTCGCCGAGGAGTTCGCCGAGGGATGCGATCAGGTGACGGCCCACGATCGCGTACTGCTCGGGGCGGATGCCGATCGTGCAGTGCTTCTGAGCGATGCGGCGCACGGCGCCCGCGAGCACGGCCGGGTTTTCGATGTTCTTCGCGTAGGCAAGCACCGCGACGGCGAGCGACATCTGCTGTTCGCCCTTCATCTGGTGCGCCTGATTGAAGACGCTCTTCAGTTCGGGGTTGCCTTCGAGCATGCGGCGGTAGAAGTGCGTCGTGAGTTCGAGGCCGTGTTCTTCGAGGAAGGGAACCGAGGCCTTGATGAGAGCGATCTGATTGGCGGTAAGCATGGTGTATTCCTTCGCTTGCGGGCTTCGCGGAGCGCTTGGCGCCACCCGAAACCCGGAAAATGGGGCGGACTAAATCGGGGTCCGAAAATTGATAGAAAGAATATTACATTAAATCTACATTTTGCGTGCAACTTTTTTTGAGGTGCCGTTGAAGTGCTTTCCGAGGTACCGAAAGGTGACCGCAGAGGAGCCTTCGAGGGGCCGCCTTCGGGGCCTTGCGAAGGGCTTGCTTGAAAAGTCTTCGAGGCGCGCCTTTTGCCTCCTTCTCCGCTTGCGCGCTCGGTCTCCCTCCGTCTTCCACGGTTCTTCGACGGCTTTCGAAACGGGACTCCCTCACTTCGAGTGTAGTCCCGCGGGCCGCGCTGCGCGAGGCAAACTAGAATGTCGTACCTTTTCGGAATCTTGCCGAAACATTCCCGATAACCTCTTTTTCGTTTTCCTCCGACGGAGACCCTCATGACCCAAACCACCCAAGCACCCGAAACAACCGATACGCCCGCCGAAGCACCGCTCCTCAAGAGCGCCCTTCTCGCGCGCTTTGCGGTCGAAACCCGCTACGAAGACCTTCCCGAAGACGTCGTCGCGAAGGCCGAGCGCCACATTCTCGACACGATCGGCGCGGGCGTGGCGGGTGCGATCTCGAAAGAAGCGCACCTTCTGCGCGCGGCGCTCCTTGAAGCGGGCGAAGCCCCGAGCGGGCGTGCGACGCTCTGGGGCGAAGGCGCCTCGATGACTCCTCTCAACGCAGCGCTGGTAAACGGAACGGCCGCGCACGCGTTCGAGCTCGACGACACGGGCGGGTGCGACCACTCGGGCGCGGTGGTGTTGCCCGCGGCCGCCGCCGCGGCGGAGCTGGCCGCCGCCGAAGGCCGTACGGTTTCGGGCCGCGAATTCATCACGGCGGTCGTCCTCGGTTACGACGTCGCGCGCCGTGCTTTGGAAGCGTGCGGCGCGTACGAAGCGCACAACGGCGCGGGCTTTCATTCGACGGGGACGTGCGGTCCCTTCGGGGCTGCGGTCGCCGCGGGTCGGATTCTGGGCTTGAACGCGCAGGAACTCACGATGGCCCTGGGGCTTGCGTCCTCTTACGCCTCGGGCCTCTGGGCGTGCGTGCACGACGGGGCGCAGAGCAAGCGCCTCCACGCGGGTCACGCCGCCTGGGGCGGGCTCTCGGCCGCGATCCTCGCGCGCCGAGGCTTCACGGGTCCCTCGCAGGTCTTCGAAGACGTTTGGGGCGGCTTTGACAAGAGCTTTGCGCCCTCGACGCGCGACCCGGAAGCGTGGACGGCCGAGCTCGGTGTCAATTGGAAGCTTCGCCGCGTCTCGATCAAGCCGCACGCCTCCTGCCGCTCGACCCATTCGAGCATCGACGCGCTCGACAACCTCATGGCCGAAGTCGGTTTCACGGCCGACGAAGTCGCCGCGATCGAAGTCGTCATCAACCCCTTCGTCTTCGGCATGTGCGGGGCGCGGGATCTGCACCCCATGAATTCCGCGCAGCTCTCGATTCCCTACGCGCTCGCGGCGGACCTCGTTTTCGGGAACGCCCAGCTTGCCTCCTACGCCCGCACCCGCCGCAACGACCCGCGCGTTGCGGCTGCGATGGCGAAGGTGAAGATGACGGTTGACGAGACCCAGAAGGACGACGACGAACCGATCGTGCGCGTGACGCTTGCGGACGGTCGCACGTTCGAAGAGCGCGTGCCGATGCCGCTCGGCTCCCCGGTGAATCCCGTGAGCGACGAGGCGCTTTTGAAGAAGTTCCGGTCGGTCACCGAAATGGTCTTGCCCGCCGATACGGTTGAAATGCTGGCCCGCCGTCTCATGCGCCTGCGTGAGGTCGACGACGTCGCGCGCGACGTGATGACGCTCCTCGCTCAAGAACCCGTCACGCACGCGACGTTCGATGTCTGACGACGTCGGACGGTCGCAGCCGTAGTTTGCGGGCCGACTAGGGCCGACGAAGTCCCGGCGCAAGACGGCGCTCTTCGTCCGTTTTTCGCTCGGTTTTCACCCGCTCATCGTCTGCTCTGCGCCGACCGAAGGCGCCCTCGCCCGGAAGAAACTCACGGGGAAGGGCGCCTCTTTCATGCCTCGGGAGGTGAAGCGGCGCCCCTCCTTTTGTCGACAAAAATCAGCATAAGCATTTTCTTTGAGCCCGCTCAAAAAATGTCCGACATTCCGTCGCCGATCGGCGTGTTGCAAGGATAAACGCCCCGTAACGCGCCGTTACAATACCCGTCTTTGCCCTCGCCCGTCGACTTCGGTTCGCCGGCGGGGGCTTTCGCTTAAGGTCCCGCAACGCTTTGCCGCTCTCATGCGGAGACCCGTTATCAACGCTTCAACGCTTCGGAATTTTCAAGATGGAAATGGATCTCATGTCCTGGGTCCAGCTCGCGGTGGTGCTCCTCTGCGTGGCCGTGGGCGGTCGCCTCGGCGGCGTCGGGCTCGGTGCCGCGGGCGGTCTCGGTGTCTGCGTGCTTGTTCTCGGTCTCGGCGTGCAGCCGGGGTCTCCCCCCACCTCGGTGCTCCTCATCATCACGGCGGTGATCGCCGCGACGTCCGTTCTGCAAGGGTCGGGCGGCCTCGACCTCCTTGTGCGCCTCGCGGAAAAGATGCTTCGCAAGTACCCGAAGGCGATCACGATCGTCGGTCCCTTCGTGTGCTCGCTCTTCGTGATGCTCGTGGGTACGGCGTACGTGGCCTTTGCGGTCTACCCGGTCGTTGCCGAAGTGGCGGCCTCCGCCCGCGTTCGTCCCGAGCGCGCCGTGTCGGCCTCGGTGATTTCGGCCGGTATCGGCGTGATGGCTTCGCCCATGTCCGCCGCCATGGCCGCTATGGTGGGGATCATGTCGACGCAGGGGATCGCTTTCTGGCAGATTCTCGCCGTCACGGTTCCGACCTTCCTTTGCGCCACCTTCTGCGCGGCCCTTTCCGTCTTCTGGCGCGGTAAGGAACTCGAAGAAGATCCCGAATTCCAGCGCCGTCTTGCCTCGGGCGACTACCAGTGGCTCGCGGGGGGCGACCTCTCGAAGAACTACGAAGAAAAGAAGGGTGCGAAGACCGCCGTCGTCATCTTCCTCCTCGGCATTCTCGTTTCGATTCTCGTGGGTTCCGTCCCCGGCCTTCGCCCCGAATGGATTTCGGGCGACAAGGTGACGCAGCTCCCGATCCCGAGCCTCATCCAGATGGTGATGCTCGCGACCGCGTTCGTGATCATCATGGTCTGTAAGGTCCCCTCGGACAAGTTCGCCTCGGGCTCCGTCTTCCGCTCCGGTCTCATCGGCGTCGTGGGCGTCTTCGGCATCGCCTGGTGTACGGGTACGTTCTTCGACTCGCACACGCAGGTTCTCTCCGACGCCTTCTCGGGCATCGCCTCCTCGGCTCCGTTCCTCTTCTGCGTGGCCGCCTTCTGCGTCTCGACCGTCATCTTCTCGCCCACGGTCTCAACCACCATCATGATGCCGCTCGGTCTCAAGTTCGGCCTTCCTCCCGAATTCCTGATCGGCACCTGGGCGTGCTGCTACGGCGACTTCATGATCCCGGGGGGCGCCCAGATCGGTTGCACGGCCTTCGACCGCACCGGCACGACCCGCTTGGGCACCTTCGTCATCAACCACTCGTACCTGCGCCCGGGGCTCGTCTTCGTGGTGTCGGGCACCGTGATCGGTTGGCTCATCTCGAACCTCGTTTTCTGAAAAAGCGAAAAAGGGCGTCCGTCCGCGGCGTCGAGCGGAGGTTTCGGCCTCCGCCCGCGGACGTAGGACGCGGTATCCCCGATGGGGTATCCGAAAACACATCGACGCGGGGAGCGCTTCGGCGCTCCTCTTTTTTTTCGGCCGATTGACGGGGAAATCGAAGAAGTCTGCCTACCGAAGTCCGTAGTCCGAACGGGGTGTTTCGAAAAACCGAACAGGTGAGGTTTGAGGGTTTTCCTTTACGGTGCGCGAGCAGATATTTTTCGGAAAACGAAAAAGGCGATTCCCAAAAAGGGTCGTCGAAGTGTAAAAATCCCCCGATACAGCCAAAAGTATGGGTTTAGATCAAAGGTAGTAAGTGGCTCGCTCGGGAAACCCCTAAGTTACAAATAGAAACACTTAACGCAAACGAAAAATGCACTTCGGGTCACACACGAGGGATTCCCCTTGGTACACTACGTCTTGTTCGATGAAGACATTCTTTTCTCCTTTGGGGTGTCTTGTTTAGTCGAACAGTCGTCGGTCCTCGGATCGACGGCGGGAAGAGCGACATGTGGCTCTTTCTGGTGGTTGAAAGAAGCGGAATCTTTCCGGAGCCAAGCGGCTGGTCCCCGCTTCCGGAGCGAAACCCCGACGTAGTGAGGACAAACGAAGTCGACGGTTTTGAGGTTCCGCAGGAAGTTCCTCCACGGGAATTTCCGAGCAGTCCTTGGTGATGAGATGTTTGGTCGCATCGCTTGAGTCCCAAAGGCTGTTTCTCCTCTCTTGCGGCGGTTCGGTTTTCTCCTTTTTCCGAACCGCCGTTTCCTTTTCCGGGATCCGCAGAATCGCATTCCGCGCAGCCCTTTCTCCGCTTCTCTTTTTCCTCTCTCCTCGTTTTTCCGGCGCCTCTTCGGCGCTCGTCTTGCGTCTCTTCGGCGCGCCGAGCGCTTTCCGGCTTGCAGGTCGGACGCCTGCCGCGCTAGAGTGTGCGGGACCGCAACCAACCTCTCGGGGCGTGCTCGTGCGGCCGGGGATCTCTTTGAGCTGCTCGGAGCCTCTCCGCCTTTCTCCGAGCTTTGCCTTTCGCTCCATGGATTCCACTTCGTCTCGCGGGCTTCGCGCCCGACTCCCCCGATTTGCCCGCATCCCGCGCCTCGTGCTCGGAGCCGTCGTGCCCGCCGTACTCCTCGTTGCGGGCTGCTCCGTCGTGCACGTGAACGGCTCGATGCGCACCTCGGAGCAGACGATTTGCGTGGTGGAGCCGGGGCTCGTCGAACCCGAGGTGCACGACGTGCTCGTAGAGCTTCTCAAAGAAAAGCGCTTTGAGGTGCGTACGCTACCCCACGACGCCGCCCCCGGGGCGTGCAGGCTCACGCTCGTTTATTCTTGGCGCAAGGAGCAGTACTACCTGCCCGCACTCGTGAAGCAGTTCGCGATCAGCCTCGATCTCTACGTTGACGGAGAGAAGTACGCGAACGCGAGCTTCGACCCGCTCCGGAACCTCGTTTCGCCCCACGTCAAATTCATTCCTTTTTCCCGCTACCTCGCGCGCGTTCTCGATCGGCTCTTCCCGGGGCGGCCCGTGATCGGAGCGTAAGAGGGGCTTCGATCTTCCGGGCACGAAAAAGCCCGCTCGGACGGTCCCCGGGGACCTCGCGGGCGGGCTCGGGCTTGGCACTCGGACGTTAGGTTCGGGCGAAGCCTCTCTTTTCGGAAGTCGCGTGCGACCGAATCAGTCGACCGCAACCATCACGGAGGAAGCCTTGATCACGGCGTAGGCCTTTTCGCCGACCTTGAGGTTCAGGCTCTGAGCGGAGGTCGTCGTGATCGAGGCGACGATCTTTTCGCCGGCCTTCGTTTCGATCGTGACTTCGGTTGTGACGGGGCCTTCCTTGAGGGCGACGACCTTGCCTTCGAGCGTGTTGCGGGCGGAAATGCGCATGATGAGTATCCTTTGGGAAAAAAGGGTGGAAAAGCTGCAAGCCCGAATTCTATGCGCCGGGTTGTTTTATGCAAAGGTTGGTTGATCGGGGTTTCCACCTGGTTTTGCTCGATTTTTCAGAAAGAGCGAAGCGCTCTTCGTTGACAACACGTATCCCAAATACAGAAAACCGCGGATAAACCGCGGTTTTCTGTGGGTGAGCTCATCGATGGATTGCATCAATGCAGTCGATTCGTAGACTTCATTGATGGCCCGAACCGCTCGAAGTGCTCGAAACATTCGAGACGGTTGCCCGAGACCGACCGAAACCGTCGGCCTCAAGCAACGCGGTCGATCAGGCAAGGCCCGTGATCTTCCCGTCGACGACGTCGATCTGCATGGCGGCGGGCGCCTTCGGGAGCCCGGGCATGCGCATGACGGCGCCCGTCGTGACGACGACGAAGCCGGCACCGGCGTTGAGGATAAAGCGCTGCACGGGAACCGTGAAGCCCGTCGGGGCGCCGAGCGCCTTGCCGTCGGCCGTGAGCGAGAACGGGGTCTTCGCAATGCAGACGGGAAGGTTGCCGAAACCGAGTTCGACGATGCGCTTCAGATCCTTCTTCGCGGCTTCGGAGAGTTCGATCCCTTCGCCGCCATAGACCTTGCGAACGACCGCCGTCACCTTATCAAGGAGCGAAGCGTCTTCGTCGTACGTGAAGTGGAGCTCGCGCGGTTCGTCGGCCGCTTCCGTGACGGCGCGCGCAAGTTCCACGGCGCCTTCGCCCCCGCGGGCAAAGCCGTCGCAGACCGCAAAGCGCACGCCGAGTTCGGCGCAGCGGTTGCGGATCACGTCGATTTCCTCATCCGTATCGGTGTGGAAGTGGTTGAGGGAGACGACGATTTCGGGGCCGAAATTCTTGAGGTTGCGAACGTGCGCGTCGAGGTTGCAAAGACCCTTGCGAAGCGCTTCGACGTCGGGCTTGCCGATTTCGGGAAGGGGCACGCCGCCGTGCCATTTGAGGGCCTTCGTGGAGGTCACGAGCACCACGGCCGCGGGCTTGAGACCCGCCATGCGGCACTTGATGTCGATGAACTTTTCGGCGCCGAGGTCCGAGCCGAAGCCCGCTTCCGTGACGGCAAAGTCGCCGAGCTTCAACGCGGCGCGCGTGGCGGCCAAGGAGTTGCAGCCGTGCGCGATGTTGGCAAAGGGGCCGCCGTGGACGAACGCGAGGTTCCCCTCGATCGATTGCACGAGGTTGGGCTTCATCGCGTCCTTCAAGAGGGCGAGCAGAGCGCCCGTCGCACCGAGATCCTTGCAGGTGTAGGCCGTGCCGTCCTTGCGGATGCCGAGAACGATGCGGTCGATGCGGGCACGGAGGTCTTCCATGCCGTCCGCGAGACAGAGCACCGCCATCAGCTCGGAGGCGGCCGTAATGTCAAAGCCCGCTTCCGTCGGGATGCCGTTCGCCGGGCCGCCGAGGCCGCTCACGATGTTGCGCAGCATCCGGTCGTTCACGTCCATGACGCGGCGCCAGAAGATTTCGCGAAGTTCCACCTGACCCTGGTGACGGGCGTTGTCGAGAAGGGCCGCGAGGAGGTTGTTCGCCGCGGTGATCGCGTGGAGGTCGCCCGTGAAGTGGAGGTTGATCGCTTCCATCGGAAGGACCTGGCTGTAGCCGCCCCCGGCGGCACCGCCCTTCATGCCGAAGACGGGACCGAGCGAGGGTTCGCGAAGGGCGAGAACGGCCGACTTGCCGATTTTCTTCAAACCCTGCGCGAGCGCGATCGAGGTGGTGGTTTTGCCCGACCCCGCGGGCATGCCCGAGGTGGCCGTGACGAGAATCAGGCGGCCGCGTTCCTTGCGGGCGGGGTCGAGGTCGACCTTCGCCTTGTCGCGGCCGTAGGGTTCGAATTCCGCGTCGGCAAGGCCCGCGGAGTGAGCGAGCTCGTCGATGGGGGTGAGTCGTGCAGCCTGGGCGATTTCGATGTCGCTGAGCATGTCGGCAGTCTCCAAAAGTAGAAAATGGAAAAGGGCCGGGGCACGCGACGGACGTGGTCGAATGAACGAAACGTCGGAGCTCGATCGACTTCGAAGGGAGCCTTCCGGGGCCGTCTCGACCGCGCACCGCACGACATGCGGCGGGGAGAACCCGAAAGGGAACGCTCGACGAAGGAGAGGGGGTCGCGCGCGCGAAGCACGTCCGACGCCGCTTCGTGAAAAGCGGCCGAGCGCTTCGAAAGTGCCGAAAGTATGCCTCAAAACGACCCCGTCGGGGGGCGAACGGTTCCCGAAAATAGGCGAAAGGACAAAAAACCACACAAAAAAGCCGACATCCCCGCCAAGGGATGCCGGCTTGGAGATCGAAAGGGAAGCGCCCGACCGTCGGACGCTTCCCTTCCTCAACTCTTTCTTTTTCGTATCAGAGGGGGTCGCCCGAACGGAGCAGGAGGCGCGCGATTTCGGCCGCGTTGTGGAGATCGAGCTTGCGGTAGGCGCTCCCGCGGTGGACCTGGACGGTCTTTTCGGAAATGCCGAATTCGGCCGCCACTTCCTTGTTGGAGTAGCCCTGCGCGACCATGCGAATCACTTCGCGCTCGCGCTGCGTCAACTGCTCGAGGCGCGCCTTGAAGTCGGCCACTTCGGCCTGATCGCGTCGGGCGGCCTTGTTGCGCGCGACCGCGGCGTCGATCACTTCGAGGAGGCGGTCGTCCTTGACGGGCTTCTGAAGGAAGTCGACGGCTCCGTTCTTGAGCGTGTTGACCGCCATGTCGATGTCGCCGTGGCCCGAAACGAAGATGATCGGGAGGTCGCAGCCGAGTTCTTTCAGGCGGTTCTGAAGTTCGAGCCCCGACATGTTGGGCATGCGCACGTCTAGCAAAATGGCGCCGTAGCGGCGGAAATCGCTCGAAGCGAGGAAACTCCCCGCATCGGCGTAGGTAACGACGTCGTAGGATTCGCCGCTCAGCAAAAACGCCCAGGAGCGACGCACGGCGTCGTCGTCGTCGATGACGCGGATGAGGGGCTTGTACTCGAAATTCCCGGACAGATTGGTGAAATTCATTGTTTGTGCAAATCCGAAAGAAGGTTGAGCAAACGACTCGGCCCTCGCATCGGGTCGAAGGCGATCGAAGCGGAGGGAGCACGATCGGCCGCGCGTGCGACGGAAACCTCGGGGGCGGGACGTCGTTCGGCACGCGTTGACGGACGGGGCGGTCGTTTCGTTAGTGTAGCCTGAACGGAAGGACGTGCGCGCAAAGGTCTTTTTTCAAGGACCTTCGTGAAGGACTCTTGGAAGGGAGCTCGTCGCGCGCGGTCTTCCTCTTCCCACTATACAGGTTCAAACGGGCTTTGCGCGTCGGGCGTTTTGCGCATTCCTTTCTGTTTATGGCGGCCGCCCCGTGCACTCGCGCGCGGCATGTCCTATAGTTTCCCGTAGCGGTGCCCCCCGGACCCTCGGCGGAGCCGCCCTTCATCAGTGAGGAGCCAGACCATGTTTCACGCCTTCCGACCGACGGCCGGTCTTCTCTCGGCCGCTCTTTTGCTTGCGGGCTGCTCGAGCTTCTCGGGCGACCGACCCGAAACGGCCCCCGAGCAGGACGAAACGGCGCAGTTCGCGCCCGTCGACTACATGTCGGTGTGCCTTCTTGAAAACAGCTCCGTGAAGAGCCCGGCGCTCGTCGACGCAATGGAAAAGGGCTTTCGTGCCGCGGGCGCCGACGTGAAGCGCCTCCCCGCAGGAAGCGGCGCCGACGCCTGCCCCTTCGTCATCACCTACGAAGTCGAGTCGACCGAAGGCGTCATCCGCACGGTCGTCTACCACACGTTCGAGCACGGCATTCCCCGTAACGACGCGCGCGGTCGCGCGCCCGAAGGACGGGGCTTGACGGTCGACATGGTGGCCTTGCACTCGCGCGAACTCCTTCGCAACCTCGAAAAGATCGGGAAGCAAAAGGCCGCGCAAGCGCAGTCCTTCCGCGAGGAGCCCGCTTTCGGCGAGAAGGCCTCCGAAAAGGACGCCGAATAACGCGCTGCTTTGAAGAAGGTCGGGCTTTCGGTTGTTTTCCTCCCGCACGGACGTCTCCGGTCGTATTATTCGAAGTGCGTTGAGGGTACCGGGCCCGTGTGGCCTGGTTGAGAAATACTTCCAGCACCGGATCGGGTTGAGACCTGCGGCGGGAAACGCACGAAAAACACGCAAGGCACGAAAGGCGTAAGTCGTACGGCACTCTTTGCAAGAGACGGCGACCTTGAAATCGGACGCCGTCAAGGCGCGTTGCACGTCGACAAGCCGTGCGACACCGATCGCTTGCAAATCCGAGGAACGAAACGAGGACGGCTTTTTGCTCGGCGTTCGGAGCGCGGAACATCCGTTCGTTCTTCGTTCCTATTGCTTTCTCGTTTTCTTTCCCGCCCCTTTCTCCCGTTCCGATTCCGGATCCTCCGCGCACGTTTTCCATTCGTCGCCACAGGAGGATCCTTCATGACGAACCCGACCGAAAAGTCCCGCGCCGCCTCGACGGTTTCGAGTGCTCCGGAAGCGTCGATCATTCCGATCGCCGCGCACGAGCGGTCCGCCGATACCCCCGAAACGCCCGACGCCGCCGATGCCAATGAACGCATCCGCCTTTTCGCGGGGCGTTTGCCCGGCCTTCGCGTCTATCGCCCGAGCACCTTCGGCGAGCCCGTACCCTTTCGTCGCATCGAATTGGAGCCGACGCCCGAATGTTTCGGCGGCGGCCGTCAACCTGCTCTGTGGCTCGCCGACGTGACGGGCCCCTTCGGGGAAGGGGACGGAAAAGGGACGCCGCGCCTTCGCGCCCGGCCCGAGCCCGGCGCCCCCACGCAACTCCAGAGTGCCCGCGAAGGGCGCGTGACCCCCGAAATGGCCTTTGCGGCCGAGCGCGAAAATCTCGGGCGCGAAGCGTTTCTCGAAGAACTGAGCCGCTGCGGGAATCCCCGCGCGGAGGCGCTTTACGCGAAGCTCCTTGCCGCTCCCGCCTTCACGCCCGAATTCGTTCGCGACGAAGTCGCTCGACGCCGCGCCGTCATCCCCCTCAACGTCCGCCACCCCGAAGCCGAACCCATGGTGATCGGGCGAGCCTTCTCGACGAAAGTGAACGCCAACATCGGTACGAGCGCGTCGTCCAAGTCGGGTCGCGAAGAGTACGCGAAACTGCGCGAAGCGCTCTTTTGCGGTGCGGACACGGTGATGGACCTTTCGACGGGCCCGGAAATCCGTACGACTCGCGAAATGCTCCTGCGTGCGTCGCCCGTGCCGCTTGGGACCGTGCCGATTTACGAAGCGCTCGAGCGCGCGGGCGGCGACCCCGCGAACCTCTCCTGGGAGATCTTCCGCGAGGTGCTTGTCGAGCAGGCAGAGTCCGGGGTCGACTACATGACGATTCACGCAGGGGTACTCAAAGCGCACGTCGAACTCACCCGCAACCGCTTGACGGGCATCGTTTCGCGCGGAGGCGGCATTCTCGCCCGTTGGATGAAGGATCACGGGCGGGAAAACTTCCTCTACGAACACTTCGACGAGATTCTCGATACGGCCGCCCGCTACGACATTACGTTGTCGCTGGGCGACGGCCTTCGCTCGGGGTCGATCGCGGACGGAAACGACGCCGCGCAGTTTGCGGAACTTCGGACGTTGGGGCAATTGAACGCCGCCGCGGGCCGTCGGGGCGTGCAGGTGATGATCGAAGGACCGGGACACGTTCCGCTCTCGGGCGTCGTTGAAAATCAGCGGCTTGAAGACGACTGGTGCGCCGAAGCGCCTTTCTACACGCTCGGACCCCTCGTGACCGACATCGGTGCGGGGTACGATCACGTGACGGCCGCCATCGGCGCGACGACGATCGGTGCCGCGGGCACGGCCATGCTCTGCTACGTGACGCCCAAAGAGCACTTGGGTCTTCCCGACGCTTGCGACGTGCGCGAAGGAATGGCGGTCTTTCGCATTGCGGCCCACGCGGCCGACATCGCGAAGGGGATCCCCGGGGCGCTTCTGCGGGATGCGGCGATGAGCGCCGCGCGCTTCGAATTCCGCTGGGACGACCAGTTCCTCCTTTCGGTCGATCCGGAGCGCGCACGGCGCTTTCACGGCGAGCAGCTCAAGGGGCGCGGCGCCCGCACGGCTCACTTCTGCTCGATGTGCGGGCCCTCCTACTGCCCGATGAAGCTCGCGCGCGACCTCTTCGACTGATCGAAATCCGAGGCGCCAACGCATTGAAGAAAGGGCGTCTTAAAAAGACGAAGGCCCGGTTCGATTGCTCGAACCGGGCCCCGCCCCAAGGATCAAATGCCTGTTGGTTACTTCAATCTCCTTGTAAACTCGTAAAGCCGTCCAACCTCAAGCCGCTTCGTCGCGGAGGTACTTTCGAAGCGCCCAGGCCGCGGCCTGGCCCGAGACGAAGCGGTTTTCGGCCGTCGCATCGGGGTAGCCCGCGCGGATCGCTTGCTTGCAGCGGTCGATGAGGGCAACCGCCTCGCTCCCCTTCGCGCGCTCCAAGTGCGCCCGCATGGCGGGAGCTTCCGGATTGTCGGC
The DNA here is from genome assembly GCF_003609995.1 of Sutterella megalosphaeroides. Lineage (NCBI taxonomy): Bacteria > Pseudomonadati > Pseudomonadota > Betaproteobacteria > Burkholderiales > Sutterellaceae > Sutterella > Sutterella megalosphaeroides. Next base: position 2,158,636 of record NZ_AP018786.1, on the reverse strand, counting down.
CTTCGTCATCGCGCAGACGGCGAGAACGAACGCTTCGGAAACCAGGATGTGTTCGAGCTGACCGCACGCTTCGATTCCCTCGAAAACGAGTCGCGCCGTCACGGGGTGAACGCCGAGGCGCTCGAGGCTCTTCGCGGACTTCGGCAGATTGGCGCGCGAGACGAGCTCGATGTCTTCGGCCAAGCCGAAAAGCGACCGGCCGAATGCGTTCGTGATCGCCCGATCGAAGGGATGTGCGTGAAGCGGCGGGAAAGAATGGAGAGCGGACTGCTGCATGGCGAATTACCCGAAGAAAAAGGCGTGCGTACGGTCCGATCGACCTTTTCGGGTCGAGGCCGCGAAACAAAGGGAACGCTTTCGGGCGGGGAAAAGGCGACGCACGTGGAAGAAAAAACGTTGGTTCGAGAAGCAGTATGCGGACGGAAAGCGCCCCGCGCGAGAGGCGGGAAAAGAAAATTCGACGGTGTTTTGACTCGCTTCGGGGGTGGGTGATTTTTCGAAAAATTTTGATCCACCCCGCATCGGCGTACACGCCCGAGACGACGGGCGCGGCGGGCTTCGGGGCGGAAAGGAAGTGATAACGTCGGTAAAAACCCTGATTTCGAGGTAATACCTCAAAAAACAGAAAGGACTTTGCATCTTTTCGTCGTCGGTGCGCCCCGCACACGCCGCTTTCGGGCGTACACTTCGACCTACGCCGCCCCGCGGGGGCAGGCCGCCAGGTTCATCCATAAGAAAAACGTCGAGCCGTCTGCCGGATCCTCTCCGGACCTTCAAGTGACGCGTTCGGCCGAACTCTGCGCTCCTAAGAGGGGACTTCGGCCCCCGTTGAAATCCATTCTCAGAAAACGAATCTCTTGGAGATGCACATCATGACGTTCACCAAATTCTTCGCCACCGCCGCCGTGGCCGCCGGTTTTGCTCTGACGCTTGCGGGTTGCGGCGAAAAAGCCCCCGCCGAAGCTCCGAAGGCGGCGGACGGCGCCGCCACCCTTTCGATCGGCGTCTCGCCCGTGCCGCACGCCGACATCATCCGCTTCGTGGAACCCGCTCTGAAGGCTCAGGGCGTGAACCTCAAGATCGTCGAATTCAGCGACTATGTTCAGCCGAACCTTTCCTTGAACGACAAGGAACTCGACGCGAACTTCTTCCAGCACAAGCCCTACCTCGACGACTTCTCCGCGCAGCGCGGTCTGAAGCTCGCCTCGCTCGTCGCGGTCCACATCGAACCGATGGGTGTTTACTCGAAGAGCGTCAAGGCCGTGGCCGAGACGCCCGAAGGCGCCAAGGTCGCGATCCCGAACGACCCGACGAACGGCGGTCGCGCTCTGAAGGTCCTCGAAACGGCGGGTCTGATCAAGTTGAAGGACGGTGCCGGGGTGCTCGCCACCGTGGCCGACGTCGCCGAAAACCCGAAGAACCTCAAGTTCGTCGAAATCGAAGCCGCGCAGCTTCCCCGGTCGCTCGACGACGTGGCGCTTGCCGTCATCAACTCGAACTTCGCCCTCGGCGCGAACCTCAACCCGGTGAAGGACGCGATCGCGATCGAAGCGAAGGATTCGCCCTACGCCAACATCGTGGCCGTGCGTGCGGGTGACGAAAGCCGTCCCGAAATTCAGAAGCTGAAGGCCGTCCTCACGACCCCCGACGTGAAGAAGTTCCTCGAAGAGAAGTATCAGGGTGCGGTGGTGCCGGCGTTCTAATTCCGGCCTCCAACCGAACCTCGCAGATAACGAAAGCCGCTCGAAGTCGATTCGGGCGGCTTTCTCTCTTTGCGCGACGAAAAAGCCCCGGGCGGGCCGGGGCTTCGGACGAATGGGCGCATCGGGAGCTGCGGGATCCGCAGCGTCCCGAAATCGAACTCAGAACGTCACCGTATCGGGATGCAGCCCCGAGAACGCCGTCTGCGGCATCGTGTCGAGGATCTTCATTTCTTCGGGCGTGAGCTCGAAGTGCCAGATACGGAGGTTTTCCTGCTGGTGACGCAACTCGGTCGCCTTCGGGATCGGGCAGAGACCGTGCTGGAGGCTCCAGCGCAGGGCCACCTGCGCGGGCGTGACGCCGTGCCCTTCGGCGATGGCGGTCATGATGGGGTGGCGCAGAAGGGTCCCTCGCCCGAGCGGGCTCCAGTTCTGCACGGGGATGCGGTTCGCAAGCGAAAAGCCCGCGGCGCGGAACTGCGTGTAGCCCGGATGGCTTTCCAACTGATTGACCATCGGTGCGACGCTCGCACGCGCCAGAAGCGGCACGAGGTGGTGCGGAAGGAAGTTCGCGAGCCCGATCGCGCGAGCGCGCTTCTGCGCGTAGATCGTCTCAAGCGCGCGCCACGCACCGTAATTCTGCGCCTGCCACACGACGGCTTCGCCCTGGGAGGCGGGCCAGTGAATGAGCAGAAGGTCGACGTAATCCATCTGGAGTTGCTCCAGAATCTGTTCGAACCCCTCCATCGCGCACTCGTAGGAGCGGTGCGAGGTCCAGAGCTTCGTCGAAATGAAGAATTCCGAGCGCGGCACGCCCGAATCGCGAATCGCTTCGCCGAGGAGCTGCGCGTTGTTGTAGATCTGAGCCGTGTCGAAGTGACGGTACCCGATCTGGATCGCCGTCTGAACGCTCGAGGTGAAGTGTTCGTTGAGCGGAATCTGCCAGGTGCCGAAGCCGATGATCGGCATCTGGACGCCGTTGGCCAGTTCAAGCGTGTGGTTCTGGAAATTGAGCATGACGCGGTCTCGGAAAGTCTCTGCGTGAAAACGAGATCGATCCCCCTAAGCAGGCGATCGACGAGAAAGAAGTCCATGGTAGCGCGGCCGCCCGAGAAAAGTCTTGAGCGGGATCAAGAAAAGGCCGCCCGACGGGGCCGAACGGCATCGCGCCGCGGCTTTCCTCCCGAAATCGTTCCGAATCGTTCGACAAACCGCGCAAAACCTGTGGCGCCTCAAGGTACTGCGACGGGTTTACGGATTTGGGCGGGTGCCGTTCGGGCTACAATTCGAAGACCTCTTTTTTTGTTTCTTTCGGGCCTGCGGGCCCGTTTTGCGCCGCGCGTCTTTCGCCCGCACGCAGAGCCGCCCGCCGAAACGATCCCCACTGTTTCACACACCCATGGACAACTCTCTCATCACCGCGTTTCTTCTCGGTGCCTGCGTCGTCGGTTGCGGCGCGGGCGTCGCCTGGCAGGTTCTGCGCCGCAAACCCGCCGCCGCTCGTCGCATCGAACGTGTGGGTGCCCGCCCGAAGTCCGTGCACGTCCCCGAGACGCCGCAACCCGAAGCCGAAGCCGAGCGCCCGACGGTCGGGGTCCGGCGCCCCGACATGCTCGCCTTCACGACGGTGGCGGGCGACGTCACCTCGGCCGAACTCTTCGTGCAGCGCGCGCTCGAAATCGAGCTTCCGGGCTACCGCGAAGTGGCCTTGCAGCCCCACGAGAAAAAGGAATTCGACGGGATCTTCGCGCACAACGCGGTGCTCGCGTGGGAGCCCGACGACGAATTCGCGGCCGACACCTATGCGGTGAGCTTTTCGCCCGTCATTGAAAACGCCCTGGCCGCAGGGTTCGAGCCGCGTGTGAACGCCACGTCGAACGACCTTTCCGTCATCGCGCTGCGCGAAGGGGCGGAAATGGGCGAACCCATGAGCGCCCCCGACTACAGTTGGGGCGGACCGCAGGCCGTTCATCGTCTCTTCAATCTTCTCGACCCCGCCGAACAAAAGCACGGGCTCGAAGGGGAACTGCGCCACGAACTCGACGTAATCGAAGAGCGCCTGCGCAAATTGAAGCTCTTCATCCCCGCCGTGCGCGGGCACGAGTGGAAGCACCGTTGGGACGAACTCTTCGACCTCTCGCGCGACGTGCGTCGTTTGGGGCTCGAAGAGGGGCGCGCCCAGGAGCGCACGGAGCGCGCCGATCAACTTGCGGCCGCCATGCGCGCCGTCAACGCGCGCATCGACACGGCCCTCAAAACCTACGTCAATACGATCCGCACCGCCGACGAAGCGGACCACGCCCTCACGGAAAGCATCGCGCTCATGGACGAGCGCGAAGTGGCGGTGCTTTTCCTGCGAGCGATCGCGCTCATGCGCGTCATCGCAAGCGACGACTACATCCACGGGATGCGGTGCTCGTCGAGGATTGCCCTTAACGTTCAGGAATTCCCGAGCGTGCACCCGCTCCTCGACAAGAGCCGCAACATCGCGCTGCAAGCCCTCGAAGTCGAATCGCGCGGCATGAACGAAGCGCAGATGGCCTTTGCCGCGGCCGTGAAGAAAGACGCCGATCGCCTTGCGGACGAGCACGACGCCGTCGTCGCGCGCCTCGAAAAGGACGTCGCGCGCCTTCAGAAGGCGATCGACCGCCACCTGATCCTTCAGGGGAAGCGCCGCCGCTACGCCGTGCGCATGACCCCCGACAACCGCGTCGACGCGCTCCTCGTGCTCGAGCGCTGACCCGCAGCAACGTTCAAAGACGCCGCCCCGTACGATCGTTTCGTCGGGGCGGTTTTGTTGGATCCTTCCCCGGGGCCGCCCGAGGGTGTCCTCTCTGCTCGTCTTTCGGGCCGCGGCGCCCGCGCGTAAAAAGAACGCAAAAGAAAAGCCGCCCCGACCGGCGGTCGAGGCGGCTCTTTTCGATGCGAAGCGAAGCTCCGAGGTTTGCCGTCGTCCGGAAGCCCCAAGGACTCTCAAAGGCTAACAAGGACTTCTCGGACGTTTCGTTTCCGCAGAACCTCAGTGAGGCATCTCTTCGCCCGCGGTGCTCGCGGCGGGCTTTTCGCCGCCCGGCAAGACGGCCGACTTCGTCGTCACCCAGAGCGCAAGGCACAGAACGGCCGACACCGCCACGAAGGCCGCCCCCGAGGACGCCACGGGGTCGAACCCCCAACGGGCGGAAATAAGACTTCCCGTAAAGGCCCCGGTGCCGATCCCGATATTGAAAATCCCCGAGTAAAGCGACACCGCGATGTCGGCGGCGTCCGAAGCCACGTTGAGCACCACCGTCTGGAAGGCCATGCAAACGGTCGTCATGGCGGCGCCCCAGAAGAGCGTCAAAACAAGGAGTTCGGCGTAGCCGAGGTTCGCCGCGGTGTTGAAAAACGCGAGCGAGAGCGCGATCACCACGAGCGGCACCGTGAGCGTTGCCGACGTAAAGCGGTCGACGGTCTTCGTCGACACGACCGTCCCGAGAATGCCCGCAAGGCCGAAAACAAGCAGCACCGTGACGACGTCCGATTCGCCGTAGCCCGCCTGCGCGAGGATGGGACTCACATAGGAATAGGCCGTGAACTGCCCGAGCACGGTGACGGCCGTGAGGAAATAGAGCTGCAAAAGCGCGGGGCGCTTCAAGAGCCCCGGCAGGGCGGCGAGCGATCCCGCCTTGTTGCTCGGGCACTCCGGGAGCACCGCCCAAATGAGGACGAGACACGCAAAAGCCGCCGCACCGATCACGCAGAACGCTTCCTGCCAACCGAAGAAGTGCCCGAGCTGGGTGCCGATCGGCACCCCGAGCACGGTCGCGACGATCGTTCCGCCCATGACGGCCGCAAGCCCCACGGCACGTTTTCCTCGCGGCGCCATGCGCGCGGCAAGGGGCGTCATGATCGACCAGAAGACGGAGTGCGTGAACGCCACCCCGATGCGGGCCGCAAGGAGCGACTCGAACGTGTTCGTCCACAGAACGACCACGTGGCAAAGCGCGAAGACCGCAATGAGGCCGAGAAGAAGCTTGCGGCGCTCGATCTTGGCGGTGAGAAGCGTCAGCGGGAGCGACATGATCGCCACCACCCAGGCGTAGCCCGTGATGATGAGCCCGGTGTCGGAGACGGTTTCGCTGAGCCCGGCGGCCATGTCGGGCAAAAGCCCCACGGGGAGAAATTCGGAGGTGTTGAAGGTGAAGGCGGCGAAGGCGAGCCCGAGAACGGGAAGCCACGCCCGGAGACCTTCCTGAGGGAGCGTGCGGTCGGTCATGGGAAAAACGAGGGGAAAGAAGAGTTAGGGAAAACGTTAAGGGGGAGAAATTCTAGCGCTCTCCGTTGAAAAACGGGGGTGGGCGGTCGAATCGTGCGTTCGGCGAGAACGAATGCGAAACGAATGTCGAGGCGTTGGTCTCGGTGACCTCCCGACGGCATCCTTGTGACTTCCCCGAAAACCAAAAACGCCCGCGCTTTCGGGCGGGCGTTTCGGGTACGTTGGACTTCGAACGTTGAGTTTCGAGCCTTGACCGCCGGGCTTCCGGCATCCCGGGGCGGTCGGAAACGTCCCGGGATGCCGTGTGCGACGGTTGCGGCTTTGCCTCACTTGAGACCCATGGCGTCGCGCATCGTGAAGAAGAGGTCGGTCTGGTCGGTGAGACCCGTCACGTTCGCGGCGTGGGGACCGTAGGCCGCCACGCGCAACTGCGTGCCCGTGTGTCCTTGGTCGTCTTCGACTTCGCTGTTGCCGTAGGAGACCGTCATCGGAACGCCGTCGGCGGTCATGACGGAAGCGGTAAGGCCCGGGGCCTTCGCGTCCTGGTAGACGATCTGGCAGGAGTGAGCGTGGTCGGCCGTGACGATCACGAGCGTATTGCCGTCCTTCTTCGCGAAGTCGAGCGCGACCTTCACGGCTTCGTCGAGGTCGACCGTTTCGCCGAACTGCCCGCAGGGATTGGCCTTGTGGTCTTCCTTGTCGATCGACGCGCCTTCGACCTGCAGGAAGAAGCCGTTCGGATTCGTCTTCAGAAGTTCGATCGCCTTTTCGGTCATCTGAGCAAGCGTCGGATGCTCGGCCGTGCGCTTCGGGTTCTTTTCGCAGACGACGGCGGGTTTCTCAAGGTTGCCGTGGTAGGAGGCCTTCGGACCCGTGAGCCGCACGGGCATGTTGCCTTCCGAGAAGAGGCCGAGGACGGGCTTCGTCGAGTCGGCGGCTTTCAAGGCCTGCATTTCGGCCGTATTCGTCACGATCCGGTAGCCCGCTTCGCGCGCGGCGTCAAGGAGCACCTTCCCTTTGAATTCGCCGCCCTTGGCGACTTCTTTGAAGCTCTTCATGCCGCCGCCGAGCGTCACGTCGGCGCGCGCCTTGATGAACTGTTCCGTAATCGAGCCGATGCCGCCGTTTTCCGCGGCTTCCTTCGGGCACTTTTCGCTCGTCGCGCTCGGGCCGTAGCACTTCCTCTGCGCGACGTGCGCGACGACGGCGGCGGGAGTTGCATCCTGCAGTTCGGCGGTCGAAACGTTGCCCGTGGCCTTGCCGGCCTTCTTCGCAAGTTCGAGGATCGATGCGTGGGGCTTGCCGTTCACGTCGACGCCGATCGCGCCGTTGTAGCTCTTCACGCCCGTATTCCACGCGGTCGCGGACGCGGCCGAGTCCGTCACGTAGCGGGGCTTGTGGGTCTTGGGGTCAAGCGAATAGTGCGTGTACTGGCCCGTGAGGGGCAGGGCGTCGAGGCCGGGGAAGAAACCGCCCGCACCGTGCGCGAAGTTGCGCGCGGCGGTGATTTCGCTGTCGCCCATGCCGTCGCCGATCAGAATGATGACGTTCTTGGCGGTCTTGTTTGAAAGCGACTGACGGACGAGCTCGGTCTGGTCGCCCGCAAGACGGCGCGTTCGATCGTCGGGAAGGTTTCGGCGGCATCGGCGGCATGGGCCGAGCCGAGAACGGCCAGGGCGGAAGCGGCGGCAAGAGCGACGGCGGCGAGCTTGAAAGTGCGGATCATGGAAGTTTCATCCTAGAAAAAAAAGTGCGGGAGGGCGGCGTGAAGCAATTCGCTTTCGATGTGCTTTCGGTTCGCAGCGTCCCGCGGAGTGACGGGTGCTCGGGGGAGACCTTCGGTCGGTCGAATCGGGCATCCGTTCACGGGTTTCAAGATTGAAAAGGGTTAAAGGGGCAAGGGTCGGAATCCTCTCGACCGATCAGGCCTTGAGGATTCGGGCGACGTCCGCGGCAAGCGCGGCTTCGCCCTCGGTCGAGAGGAGCGCCCAGACGCGCATCGCGGAGAGATTCGCGAAGACGTAGTTGCGGAAGCTGTTGAAGTCCTTCTCGCTCGTCAAACCGTAGGTCGAAGCGGCGAGCTTTTTGAGTGCCGGCAGGCTCCATTGACAAGCGGGGCCCGAAAGAACGAAGTCGTGGTCCGCGAGGTGCACGACGAAGCCTTCGCTGCGGCGCGGCAAGGGCAGCGTCTTCTTGTCGGCGGCCAGGAACCCGCGCTCGACCGGATCGACTCCGGCGATGATCGCGGCCGCACGGATCCAGCCGACGACGAGCGCTTCGCCCGCGGGCGTTCCGGGGTGGTCGTGCGCTGCGGCTTGCGCGACGACGACGCGGGCGGGAAGTCCGCGCTTCATCGATTCCGCAAGACTCAACACGTGGTGTTCGCCCGTCTTCGCCAGGGGCTTTTCGACGCGCGAGGAGCCGTCCGGCTGCCACGCGAAGACCCAGGGCTTGTGAAGGTCGTGCAAAAGTTCTCCGCTCACGGCGGCGTCGTAATCGAGGTCGCAGTCGAAGACCGAATCGTAGTTTTCAAGCAGGCGCACGGCCGACAGGACGTTGAGCGCGCAGTGGGTCGCGAGCCCCCCGGGGTAGGCGTGGTGGCTCGCGTAACCCGAGCCCGGGGCGCTCCAGAAGGGCTGTTCGGGACGGCCCTTCTGCGTCACGTGCGGAAAGACCTTGTTACGCTTCGCGTCGATCAGCCCTTCGGCCTTGAGGGCCGCGAGCACCTTCCCTTCGTCCGTGTCGGCCACGGTCGGGACGGGGTCCTTCAGGATCGCGAGGACGGCGTTGCGCAGAGCCGGCTCCCGGAGCGCTTCCGCCGCGTCGACGAGCACGCGGAAGGCGTTCGAAACGAGCGCGCTTTCGCGCGCCGTGTCGACGGGGCTCATGGCGAGCATCTCGGCGACGGTGCGTTGCGTCAGGGGGTGCTCGAACGAGGGTTTCAGAGCTTCGCTCACCGCCGCGGCGGCGGGCGACGAAAGAAGAGCGCCGAAGGGCGCGGCGGCTGCGAGTGCGGCCGAAGAGGAGCCGAGCAAACGGCGTCGGGAAATCGAAACGGACATGAAGAATCATCCGGTGAACCGGCGAAAGTGCCGAAGCACATTGTCTCGACTCGATGTGACGGGGCGGTTGCAACTGGATGAAGAATGCGTGGTACGCGTTCGGTTTCGTGACAAACGAATGAAGTTTTGGGGCGCCCTCAGGCCTTTCCCGCGTTCGCGATCAGCGCGGCGCGGAACCATTCGAGTGCGGGGTCCCCCGCGCCGCGCTCGTGCCAGATGAGTTTGGGCTCGAACGCTTCGTCGAGTTCGGCGGGGGCTTCAAAGGTACGCAACACGCCCAGTGTGTCGTAAAACGAAACGGGCGAAGCGGTCATCCGAAGGACGAGGTGCGAGGTGCGCACCATGAGGAGCGCACTGAAAAAGGAGGGGGCGGTGACGACGATGCGCCGCTCGCGCCAGCGTTCGGGTTCGAGCGCGGCGTGCGAGCGGTAAAAGACGCTCGGCGTGTAAGCGACTTCGATGTGCCCGAACTCGAGCAGATCGTCGAGCGTGACGGTGCCGTTTTGTTCGAGCCGTGCAAGGAGCGGATGGTCGGGCGCAACGACAAAGCACGTTCCTAACGAGGCGAGCACCGCATGACAAAAACCTTCGCCGACTTTTCGTACGGGTGAAATGACGAGATCGAGCACGCCGCTTCTCAAGTGTTCCTCCCAACGATTGTCCAGCGTCACGATTTCGATTGAGACGCCCGGAGCCGTGCGCGCGAGCGTGTCGAGCATCGGACCGACGAAGCGCACGGCCCGATCGAGACATCCGATGAGAAAACACCGCCGGAGCGTGGCGGGCGAAAAGCTTTCGGGCTCCATCAGATCGTCGTAGTCCGCCAGAAGCGTGTTGACCTTGGGAAGCAGGCGGCACATGCGCGCCGTCGGCGCCAGGCCGCCCGAGCAGCGCGTGAAGAGCTCGTCCTCGAAATGCTCGCGCATGGCCGACAGGAGTCTCGATGCGGTCGAGACGGGCATTTCGGCGAGAATTGCCGCCGAGGCGAGGTTGTGGGTTTGGCAAAGCGCCTTTAGAAGACGCAGGCTCTCAAGGTGAAGTGTTCTCATCGTATGCTCGGAGATCGAACCCAGGGCGGCGGACTGGTATGACGGAGCAGGATAAAGGAACGGAACGCCGCGGGTTGCTGCCGTCGGCGTTCCGTCGGGGGACGAAAACGTCCGCTTACTTGGCTTCGGCGTTGAAGGCCTTGTCGACGTCAAAGCAGAAGGCGCGATAGCCCATCGTGCTCTTCAAACGAATCTCGACGGAGGGTTCCGAAGCGCCCCACTTGAATTCGTTGATGACGGGGTTTGCGGCCTGCTGATGGAAGAGCTTCAGGTTGAGATCCGCCGTCGCAGAGTAAACAAGGACGGAATCCTTATCCTTCTGGTATTCGACCATCGATGTGATAGGGCTGAACCATTCGAAGCCATGCTCTTTCCCGTAGCTCCAAACCTGTTCGACCGTCATTTTTTGCTGATCGATGCGGTAGATCACGGCGCGGCTGTACTTGTCTTCTGCCAGTGCGGGTTGCTCCATGCCGCGACCGTCTCCGTTATCGAAGACCGAGAGGTAAAAGATGTTCTTGTCGGACTTCTCGTCGATACGCCAGGCGGCGTGCTGGGTCCACGTCCAGTCGAAGCCCCCTTCGCACTTGCTGCCTTCACACTTGATGGGGTTGCCCTTTGCGTCGATGGGTTTCAGAACCTTGGAGGCGAGTTCACCCTTCCAGCCTTCGGGCGAGGCGAGAATCCACTTCACCTTTTTGTCGCGACCGACCTTGACGACGGCGGACTGGTTGCGTGAACTCACGACGATCGAATCGTCCGACGGGTCGTAGTCGACAGAGTTGACGTGCGCCCAATTGCGCCCGACGCCCACGCCCGGCATGTCGCCGAAGTTGTCCTGCGTGTCCATGGCGGCAAGCTCTTCGCTCGACAACGTCTTGCCGTCGAGCGTTTCGTCGATGTTGAGACACACGGCGCCGCGGTTCATCGCTTTGATGGCCACGTCGCGGTACGGGTCGAGCGACTGCCAGAGACGCCAATCGTCGACTGCCACGCCGTTTTCGTCGAGTTCGACGACGACGTCGCGCACCGTATGGACGCGCTTGCCGTCGGGGCGACGTTGATCGGCGGCGGAGACGCGCAGGAACATGTGTCCGTTGTCCGCAACCATCAGCGCGTGGGAGAAGTCGGCGTAGTTGGCGGGTAGCCGGCGATTGAAGATTTCCCGGCCGAGAATGTCGTACTTGGCGTAGCGCTGGCCGTAGCCGAACGTGATTTTCCCGTCGGCGTTCTGATGGAAGCCCATCATGACGCCCGCTCGGTAGATTGATTCCGGATCGTAGATCGAGTCGGGATTCATGTACCAGCGCACTTCGCCCTTCGTGTCGAGAATGGCGTTTTGCGGGTAGTAACTCCACTCAAGCGCGCCGCCCATGGGATTGTTCCAGACTACGCGTCCCTGCTGCGGAGCCGTGGTGAGAAAGTTGTTGATGAAGTAGAGGCGGTCGGCGAATTCCGGGTCGACTTTCACCACTTCGGTCTCGAACATGTTGTGATGCTGATTCATGCTGCCGTTCGTCGGAGTGTAAACCGCAGGCGCATACATGCGGTAGACCTCTTTTTCGATGCGGACCTTTTCCTTGCCGTCAAAGCGGGTGTAGGAGACTTCCACCGTGTTGTTGTAGTCGGGGTAGAGCCCGAAAACCGGAATCCCGCCGTGCGTGCGCAGTTCGGCGTCGTTGACTTTGTAGTGGATTTCCTGCCCGTTCGGCTTCGGCACGATGCGCACCTCGGCGTCCGAGAGTTCGTGCCCGCCGTTGCGGATGACGGCCGTGAGCGGGGCGATCTTGTAGGGGTTCCCGACGATCTCTCCGATACTGCCTTGGCCCTTGAACTGTACGGCCGGACCCGAGGCTCCGTCCCCCGCGAGGGCGACTTCGGCAGAAAAGGCAGAGGCGAGTGCGAGCGTGACAGCGAGAGATGCGCGCGCGAAACGGTGTCGGATCATGATTTTTCTCCTTGAGGCGGTTGATGCGTCGGCGCAGGCCCGTGGTCGGCGGGACTTCGTCGAGTTGTTATTCGCATTCTCGGAAAAAGGCGAACCGCGCACCATCGGCGCTTTCGTTCGGTCTTCGCTCAAATGTGGAATTCGGTTTTGACGAATCGGGTAAAAACGAGTGTTCGCCGCCCGGACGGCCCGAGGAGGAAAACGGAGCGTCGAAGCACTCAACGCAAAAAAAGCCGCCTCGAGCTTGGCTCGCGGCGGCCGGTCGGTTGCCGGGTTCGGTGGAGTCAAACGAGACCGCCGTAGTCTCCCGCACTCATGCGGGCTCGGACGACGCGTTTCGTTCGGTCGGGCGCCCGAAGACGATCGTCCCCTGCGCGTGCGGGTGTTCGACGTACGCGCCCCGCAACGCATCCGACGTTTCGGCGTCTTCCGTCCGTTCAACCCGCTCCATCCGAATCCACGCAAACTTCACGGCGATTTCTCCCGCCTTTTCCGAGGGGATCGTGAGAACGAGGTCCATCGTCATGCCCGGGGTCGTCGGGGCCTTGAATTTGAGGTTGCGCACCGATCGGGTGGCAAACTCCGAGCCGCCCGGCACGCGCGCCTTGACCGCGCGCTCGACGAGCACCAATTGCGCGACGCCCGGCAAAATCGGCACCCCCTCGAAATGCCCTTCGAACCACGCGAAGGTGTCGGTCAAGCGCGTTCGAAGCCGAGCGGTGCGAACGCCCGAAGCCGAATCGCACGCATCCGACACCGTCACCCACTCGGGCTCCCGCGCGTCAAAACATCGTTCGGCGGAGCGCGCCGTGCACTTCCCCTGGGCGTTGACGGGCATCGCGTCGACGAAGCGCCAGCGCTTCGGGGTCTGCAACGGCGTCACGCGCCCCGTCAAGCGCGCTTTGATGAGTGCCGTGAGGCGGGACTTCCCTTCGGCGAGGATCATGTCCCGCGCCTCGGGGGTCAATTCGACGAGAGCGGCGAGCGATTCGCGCCGCCGCGCGGCGCTTGCGGGGTCCAAGAGCACCCGAACCGAGCGCGCGAGGCCCGTCGCGAGAATCTCCGCCTCGATGTCGGCGGGCGAGACGCGCATGCCTTCGATCTTGAGAATACGGTCGGTGCGACCGAGCAGTCGAAAGCGCGAGATGTCGCCGTTATCGGTCTTTTCCGTTCGCAGTTCGATCCGATCCGCCCCGGTTTCGCCTTCGGGCGACCGGATTTGAGGGCCCGAGACCCGCACGCGGCCCGTCCCCTCCGCGCGAATTCTCCCCGTTTCTTCGTCTTCGACCGACACCGAGACGCCCGGCATCGGGCGCCAGTCGGGGGTCGCGACCGTCCCCGCCGCAGAGCATTCGCGCATGCGCCGCGCGATCCCGCCCGTTTCGGTCGAGCCGAGGACCTCAAGCGGGAAGCGCCCGAAGGCGTCGTGCGACAAGAGGGCGCCCGCTTCGTCCAAGGGACCCGCCGAGGAGACGACCGCCAAGGGACGCCGCACGGGGTTTTCGCCCGTGAAAAGCGGCGCGAAGAGCGTTGCATCAAGGCGCTTCAAGTGCGCGGGCGAGGTGACGAGCACGGTTTCGAGCCCGAGATCGCGGGCGCGACGGAAGGTGCGCGCAAGGGCCTCCGGGTAGTGCAGACGTGCCGAGGTGAGAAGGACCGGCGTCTCCCGCAGGGGCCGGCCGCCGATTTCGGAGCATTCGGTTGCCTCCCGTACGAGCGAAAGGAGCGGCCAAAGCAGCCGAAAGAGAATCCCGTAGATGTGCTGGTGCGTGACGGTGGCAAGCACCGCGACGGAGCGCCCGTCGGCGAGTGCCCGCGCCACTTCGGGCAACGCCCGAAGCGCCCGATCCACGCCTTCCACCTCCCGAAAGAGTTGCTCCAGGCGTTTTGCCACACGTTTCGCGTCCCCGGTGCTGCCGCTCGTGAAAAGCGAGGCGAGGTCGCGCTTTTCGGGAAGGACGGGAAGCGCGGGAAGAGTTGCGCTACCGGCGGTCCGAGTAGGCTCCGTAAAGGCGACGAGGTCCCGGGCTTCGTCCGGCTGCTCGCGCTCGTGCCAGGCACGGGCCGCATCGAGCGCGATCCCGTCGCCCTCTTCGAGAAGGCCCCCTGCCCGCAGGCGCTTCAGGGTTTCGGGCAAAGCGTCGCTTCCGAGCATCGTTTCGACGCCCGCGCCCCACGCTCCGAAAAGGAGCGCCGCCCCTTCGAGGGTGTCGTCCGTCAAAACGAAGAGTCGCCGCGGACGGTCGGTCGAAGGAGAGGTCCCAAAACCTGCCCGCGCAAAGGTCGCGCGCCAGGCCGCCGCACGTCGCAAAAACGCTTCGGCCGTCACGGGCTCAAGTTCCTCGTCCGTATCGCGCAGAGCCACGAGCCTGCGGGCGAATCGGGGATCGTCGGATCGAAGCGCGAAAAAGCGCGCGAGAAGCGACGAGGACGATGGCGAGGACGAGGAGAAGGCGTCGGAAGCAAACGAAGAAGACGACGAAGACGGCATGGGCGAAGCGAAGCGGTCGGTAATCAAACCGAAAAGTATAACCGTCGGTCGGAAGCCTTTTCAGAATCTTCGGGGGCTTCGCAGGAGGGGCGCAAGAGGCGGTCGGGCAGGATTTGTTCGCGCCTCAGGATGCTTTCCCGCGTCGCATCGCAATCGTTCGGGCGAGGAATTCTCCGGCAAAAAGGAGGCCCATCGCCGCGTAACTCAGGCACCCGTTCCAGAGGGCCCAGAGGTCGGGGTCGCCGAGGATTACGGTCGCAAGAGCCGTTCCTCCGTTTGCAACGAAAAAGGCGCACCACACGCGGGTGACGCCGCGGCACCACCGTACGCCTTCGGGCGGGAGGTCCGGGTCTTTGAGGCGCGCCAGGCGTTCGACCACGGGCACGCGCCCCGCGGCAAGGCTCGACGCAAAGAGGACGAGCAAAAACCCGTTCATGAAGACGGGATAGAGAAGCAACGCTTCGGAGGAATCGAAGAGCGCCGCGCAAAGTGCGAGGACCGCGGCAACGGCGGCCGCTCCGGCAGCTCCGCGGCGCTTCGCGGGGTCGCGCTCGACGAAAAGTCTCAGCAGGGCGAGCGCGAAAAGACCCGCCGCCACGACGTCCGCTCCCCAATGACGAAGGCCCCACCAGACCCAGAGCGGATAGGTGAGGCCGAGCACGACGAGAAGCGCGCGGGCGGGCATGCGAAATGAGGTACTTGGAAGCGCGAAAGCGCGGATGCCCCTTTCGGTTATTCCTCTTCGGGGCGGTCCAAAACGCGCGCGATCACGGTCACGACGTCGCCGAGCGTGCGCACGGTCTTGAAGTCCTGGGGCGTGACGCGACGGTTGCCGAGGTGGGGCTTCAACTGCACGATCATGTCGACCGCATCGATCGAATCGATGTCGAAGTCTTCGTAGAGACGGGCGTCGAGGGCGATTTTTTCGGCCGGAATTTCGAAGTCGTTGACGAGAATCTCGCTCAGGATTTCGTAAATGCGCTGTTCGCTCGGGGAAAGTTCGGTCATGGTGTGTCGCAAAGCGGTGTCGGATCAGTTGCGGTGGGCGGCCACGTAGTCGGCCAGGGTCTTGACGGAGCGGAAGACCTCGCGGGCTTCGGCGCTTTCGGCGGTAAGCGTGATGCCGTAGGTCTTTTTCAAGGCGAGCCCGAGTTCGAGCGCGTCGATGCTGTCCAGGCCGAGGCCTTCGCCGAAAAGGGGCGCGTTCTCGTCGATATCCTCGACGGTCGTGTCTTCGAGATTGAGGCTCGAAATGACGAGCGCTTTGATTTCGTTGATGAGGGTCGAATCCATAATCTTTTCGGCTCCCGCCCGCATGCGCTGCGGAGCCGACTCCGTGGGTTAAGTGGACGCAAAGACGTTGCGCGCGCCGGGTTTTTCAAGGCTCGTTTCGAAGCGCTTCGCTTCGTCGGCCGTCCTTCGCCCGGGGCGGGTCGACCTCGAAGAGGCGGCGCGCCAGTTCGGCCGTGAGGCGTCGCGCGGCTTTCGGCGGCCTTGAATTATATAGTTCCTGATAGTCGTCAACGGGAAGGTCTTCGAGAACTTCGAAGGTAAGCGTCATCGGTTCCGGGGGCAGCTTCCACCAGGCGCGGTCTTTCGTGAGCCAACGCGGACGCGCCGTAATCCGCACGGGCGTAATCGGTCGGCGGGCTTCGAGTGCCAGCACCACGGCCCCGCGGTGCATGCGCGGGTATTCGCCCGGCGGGAGATCCACGGGCGTACGCGTCCCCTCGGGGAAAATGACGAACGTTGTCCCCGCGTCGAGCTCCGCAAGCAAGGGCTGCAGCGCGTCCGGTCCCGCGTCGTTCGGGACGTAGCCCGCCGCGCGAATCGGCGCGCGCGTGAAGAGGTTCTTCGCAAGCGACGCCTTCACGATCGTCGTGGCGTTGCCGAGTTTGCTCATGAGGCACACGACGTCGATGAGCGAAGGATGGTTCGCGAGCAAAATGAGGCCGGGGCGCTCCAAGCGCTCCGCGTTTTTCACTTCCACCCGCACGAGGCCGAGCCCGCGAATGACAGCCACGAAAATCGCAAACCACGCGCGCACGATCCGACGTGCCCGAAGCGTGCGGCTTCGCGGGTCCTTCGGTCCGAAGAGGTACCCGGGCGCCGCCACGAACGGAAAGACGAGTCCCCCGAGCCCGAAAAGGACGAAGGCCGAAGCCGTCCCGAGAAGTCGAAAGAGGTCCGCTACGGGGCCGAAGACCGGATTTCGGGCGCGCGGGGGCCGCTCGCCCCTGCTGCCGTCGATTGCGGCGTCGGCAGGGGCGTCGTTGGGGGCGTCGGGCGCTTTGTCGGTTTCGACGTTCTCTCGACCGGTCGCTCGGCCGGCGGCTTCCGGGGCCTTCATCGGACGCGGGCGCTCTCGGGCGCTTCGGGTGTTTCGGCGGAATCGAAGTCGTCGCAGAAGGCTTTCGTCTTCGTCCACACGTGCGCGACCCGACGATCGCAGCGGGTCAAAAGCGGCGTATCTTCTTCTTCGAGCCACGCAAAGACCTCCCGAAGGGCGGAAAGCGCCCCCGCGGGCTCGGTTAGCCTCGCATCGATCGTTTCGTCTTCGGCTCTCGGGCGCGTAAAGAGCGCGACGAGAGGCTCCCCTTCGGGCGCACCCGTCTCGCAGATCGTTCGGGCGGCTTCGGGTTTCGCGCGAGCAAGGAGCATCGCTCCCGCAAAGGCGGGCGCGGATTTTTCCCCGAAAACGCTCTCGGGCGCTTCGTCCGCCACGAGAAGCAGTACGCGCGGGTATTCGCTCAAAAGACCCACCGCCGCCTCAAAGCCCGCTTCCGCCGTGAAAAGCCCGCCCGCAACGGCGGTTTCCGCCCCCGTGTGTCGAGCGGCAATCGAAAGAAGCGCCTCGATCCCGTTGTGAACGCTCGTTGCAAAGTGCGCGGGCGAGACACCCTCTCCCGCACGGATGTTGCGCATCTCCTCGACCGCCCGCGCGATGTCGGCACGGCGCGACGCAAACACCCAGGCGGTGTCGCTCGCACGCGCCGCGCGTTCGACGGGGTCGTCGGCCGCAACGTCCGTCGGTGCCGGCAGGGCGGCCGCGGCCGCAAGGCGCCCGAGGGGCGAAAGACGCCGACGCAACATCGGGGGAACGGTCGACGCGGGGGAGGTGCCGCACTCGGAAACGAAGAGTCGCAGGGCGAGAAGTCGTGCGCAGGTACGCATGGCGTGGGGAAACGGGTGAGGAAAAAAGGGATGTCGACGGAAGGCTCATTTTAGCCGAGACGCTTCTCGAAACTCGTTTTCGCCGGGAGGCCTCGCAGGGTGCAGGTCGACCCAAGTCCGAGGGCCCCGGCGCAAAGCGCCGACCGCCCTTGCGCTCCGTCGTGCGTTCAGCGCCTCCGAACGGCGTCGAGATCGCTGTAAATCGTCACCTTTGCCACGCCGAGGCGCTCCGCCGTACGTTCGAGGGCGCCTTTCACAAGGAAGACGCTCTTTTTTTCAAGGAACTCCAAGACCTGCAGACGCTTTTCTTTCGTGAGCGGTCCCGACGCACACGCTTCGTCGACCGCGGCGTCGATCAGGCCGTTGACGAGCTCGAGCACCGTTGGGGTGGGTTCGGCGGAGGCGCCCGCAGCGCGGGGGACGTTCCCGCACGCGGGCGCCGCGCTCGGAGGGGCTGCTTCGAGCGGACGGATTTCCGGGGAACACGCGTCGGCGAATCCCGGAAGCAGCCTTCGGATGAAGTCGAGCTGTGCTTGAACGGCCGTCACGTCCGCGTTGATGCAGAGTGCGCCGATGAGCTTCCCCGTTTCGTCGCGCACGAGCAACGACGAGGAACGTATGAGTCGGCCTTCGAAGCGATAGTAGTAGTTCGCGAATACGTCGGTTTCCTCCGACCGCATGGCCTTGTCGACGAGGTGCTTGAAGGTGTCGCCGATGCGGCGTCCCGTCACGCCGTTGTTTTCGATGTGTATGACCGAATGCGCGGGTGTCGTGAGGTCGTGGAGGACCACTTCGCAGTCGGGCCCGAACGTACGGGCAATGAGACGGGCGACGCGGACGTAAGGCAAAAAACGCGGATCGGTCATGCGAACGGAAGACGGGGTGGAAGGAGGCGGTCGGGCTCGGGCATAGAAAAAATTATCGACCACGGGCGCCGATCCCTCCCTATAATGGATCGACCGTCGCGCGGCGACGATCGGGAACGGTCGGAGCGCGCGGCAAGACAAAGCCGTCCCAACGACGGAAAGTATAGAACTTTTTCTATGTTCGCCCGAGTCGCGTTCCCGTTGCCGCATTTTGCTCCGAGCGCTCGATTCCCGCAAAGCCCCGCATGCAAGGCACAAAAGACGGTGCCTTTGTCATTCGGACGGCCGACGGCTTACTTTTCAACGACGGATACGGGTACGCGCGGCTTCGCCCCGCGTCTCGTTCCACTTCCCCCAAAAAAAGCGAAATACGGGGGTCCCCCGAGGAAACACTTCTATGGACGAACTTATCTACGGTGTCTGGAACGGTCGCGTGCACGACTACCGACGCGACTTCGGTCATCCGACGCCCGAGGACGTGCCCGTGGGGGCGCTCCAAAGTTTCAATCCCGGCAACCCCGTGGCGGGCTTTGCGGGTCCTCAGGGGTTTCTTGTTTTCGACCTGCGCGCAACGCTCGCCGAAGTCCTCTACAGCTACTACCGCAAAGCGCGCCGTCTCTCGTGCGGGCGCTGCACGCCCTGCCGCGCGGGCACGGTGATCATTGCCGAAGCGCTGGAGAAGGCCTGTAACGGCGAAGGCGAATCGGTCGACTGGGCGTACGTGCGCGAGGTGGCCGCTCTGATGGCGGAATCGAGCCTGTGCGGGATCGGCCTGACGACGCCCGCGCCGATTCTCGGAGCGATCGATCACTTTCTTGACGACCTCCGTCACGCGCCGACGGTCCCCCGCGGCACGCGCGACCATTACGAGGTCGCCACCGCCCCCTGCATCGAAGCCTGCCCCGCGCACGTCGAAGTGCCCCGTTACATCGACTACATCCGCGACGGTCATCCGGAACTCGCGACCGCCGTTTTGCTTGAGCACTACCCCCTCGTCGGCTCCTGCGGGCGCGTGTGCGTTCGCCCCTGCGAAAAGGCCTGCGTGCGCGGTCGCGTCGACGCCCCCGTGGCGATCAAGGATTTGAAGCGTTTCGCGTCGGACAACGCCGGAGAAGCGGTCGTCGATTTCTTTGAGAAAGCCCCCGCGCGCGATCTCCCGAGCCCCTTGGCACCTTCCGTTGCCGTCGTCGGGGCGGGCCCCGCGGGGCTCAACTGCGCCTATCACCTGCTTCGCCGCGGCGTTCGCGTCGACGTTTTCGAAAAGGAAGACCACGCGGGCGGCATGGCTCGTCTCGGCATTCCCGCCTATCGCCTCCCCAACCGCTTTCTCGAGACGGAAACGGACGCCGTCGCGCGTCTCGGCGGGCGCGTGCATTACGGCAAGGCCCTCGGGCGCGATTTCTCGATCGGGGACCTCTTCCGCCGCGGCTACCGCGCGGTCTTTTTGGGGCTCGGCTGCCCCGAAGGGCAGTACCTCGGGCTGGAGGGCGAAGCCACCGACGCGAAGGGTTACCTCAAAGGGCTCGACTTTCTGCTCGACCTCGAACGCGCCCAGGACGAGGGGCGCTCCATGCCTCTGAAGGGCGACGTGGTCGTCGTCGGCTGCGGCAACGTCGCGATGGACTGCTGCCGCTCCGCGCGGCGCCTCCTCGAAGGGACTGGCGGTCGGGTGACCGTTTCCTACCGCCGCACGCGTGCGAGCGCCCCCGCGGACCCCGAGGAAATCGAAGCGGCTCTCGACGAAGGGATTGCCTTCGAATTCCTTACGGCCCCCGTTGAAGTGGTGGTCGAAGGGGGTGAAGTGGTCGGGCTCAAGCTCGTTCGGATGGCCGAGGGCGAACCCGACGCGAGCGGTCGGCGCTCGGTGCGTCCGATTCCGGGGAGCGAATTCGTCATTCCCTGCTCGACCGTCGTGGCGGCGATCGGGCAGAAAACCGATCCGTCCGTCTTCACGCCCGAAGACGGCATCCGCTTCACCCGCCGCGGCACGATCGAAGTGGATGCGTCGCTTGCCACCTCGCGCGACGGCGTTTTCGCCGGGGGCGATGCGGCGATCGGTCCGACGAGCCTCATTCGCGGGCTCGAAGAAGGGGAAACGGCCGCCGCGTCCATTCACGAGTACCTCCTCACGGGCGTGCCCGGGTTCCTTGCGCGTCGGCGCATGAGCGAAATGCTCCGAGAAGGAAAGCTCCTTGACGCCGAGCCGCCCCAACCCGCGCCCGTAGCGAAACCCCGCGCCAAAATCCGACACCTCGACGCCGCGGAGCGCGTCAAGAGCTGGGACGAGGTCGAGCTCGGGCTCGATCCCGACGAAGCGCTCGAAGAAGCGAAGCGTTGCATGCGCTGTTACCGGCTCTTCTCGCTCACGACCCTGCGCCCGATTCCGGGTAAGAGCGCGCTCGAAGAACACTGACCGGCACCGACCCCCAGGGAGAACCTCATGCAAATCTATTTGAACGGCCGCCCCGCGGCCTGTCGCGAAGGCGAAACCGTGCTCGAAGTGGCCCGGCGCGAGGGCGTGCGGATTCCGACCTTGTGCGAATTCGCCGCGCTCAACCACCGTCCGGGGACCTGCCGCATGTGTCTCGTCGACGTCACGACCGCAAGCGGCCGTCAGACGCTCGCGACCGCCTGCACGAGCGCGGTCGAGGACGGAATGCGCGTCGACACGCGCTCCGAACGCGTGCGCCGCGCGCGTCGCTTGCAGGCCGAACTTCTTTTTGCCGACCACTGCGAGCGATGTTCGGGCTGTGCGCGCCACGGTCGGTGCGAACTGCAGCGTGCGGCCGAAGAAACGGGGCTCGATCTTTCGCGCCTCTCGGGCCGTCTCACCGACCGCACGACGGTCGACCGCTCGGCGCCCGCCCTCGTTTTTACGGCCGACAAGTGCATTCGCTGTCTGCGTTGCGTCGAAGTCTGCCGCCAGGTGCAGGGCGTCTCCGCCATCACCTTCGAAGGCACGGGGTGTGCCTCGAGCGTGGGTTTTGACGGCGGACTCTGGGGCGACTCCGACCGGTGCGTGCAGTGCGGGCAGTGTTCGCTCGTCTGCCCGACGGGCGCCATCGCCGTCAAGGACGAAACGGACCGTTTCCTCGACTACCTCGCCGACCCCGACGTCGTTACGGTCGTACAGATCGCGCCCGCCGTGCGCATGGCCTTTGCCGAAGCCGCCGGGGCGCCCGCGGGACGCAACCTCGAAGGGGAAATCGTCGCGGGCCTCAAAAAGCTCGGCGCCGACTTCGTGTGCGACACGCGGTGGTCGGCGGACGTGACGATTCTCGAAGAGGGCACCGAACTCCTCCATCGCCTCGAGCACTCCGAAGGGCGCGTCGACACGATGTTCACCTCCTGCTGCCCGGGCTGGATCAATCACGTCGAAAAGAGTCATCCCGACCTTTTCCCCCACGTCTCCTCCACCCGCTCGCCTCAGGCGATTTTCGGCGCGCTTGCGAAAACCTATCTGCCGCGCGTGAAAAAGCTCGATTCCGCCGCGATCCGCGTCGTCTCGATCATGCCCTGCACGGCCAAAAAGGACGAAGCAGCTCGGCCGCAACTTGCGCGCGAGGGCGTCGCCGACGTCGACCTCGTTCTGACCGTGCGCGAATTGGAGCGGCTCTTTCGCACCCAGGGGATCGATCCCCTCGCGATCGACCCCGCACCCTTCGACTCCCCCTTCATGACGGAAGCTTCGGGCGCGGCGCAGCTCTTTGCGACGACGGGGGGCGTGATGGAAGCGGCTTTGCGTACGGTGTGCGCCCTTGCGGGCTCGCCCCGCGCGCTTCCGCTCCGGTTCGAACCGGTGCGGGGGCTTGCGGGCGTCAAGGAAGCGCGCGTTGAGACGGAGCGCTTCGGAGAACTCCGCGTTGCGGTCGTGCACGGCTTGAAGAACCTCGGTCCGGTACTCGACTGCGTTCGCGAGGGGCGCTCGCCCTGGCACTTCGTCGAAGTGATGGCGTGCCCCGGGGGCTGCATCGGCGGGGGCGGCACCGCGCGCGGCGACAACTGGACGCGCACCCTTCCCGTTCGTCAGCGCATGGTCTACGAGGAAGACGATCGCCTCGCCGTGAAGCGTTCGGACGAAAACCCGGACGTCGCGGCCCTCTACCGCGACTACCTCGGTCGGGCGGGAAGCGACCTCGCGCACGAACTCCTTCATACCGACTACGAAAACCGCCGGAGCGCTCCGAAGCCCTTGCGCTTCAAGGAGCTTGAAACCAAAATCAAGCTTACCGACAAGCGTTGAGCTGCTCGAAGCACGTCACGGCACTCCGACCATCACCAGTCCCGCGCCGCTCGCCCGAAGACGAGCGGCTTCGCTCAAAGGAGAGCATTCCATGGAAACCACGAAAAAAACCGTTCGCGTGGCCGTCACGGGCCCGGCCGGCCAGATCGGCTACTCGCTTCTTTTCCGCATCGCTTCGGGGGCCATGCTCGGGGCCGACCAACCCGTGGAGCTGCGGCTTCTCGAGCGCGCCGAGTCCGCGTCGAGCGCCCGCCTTACGGGCACCATGATGGAGCTCGAAGACTGCGCGTTCCCGCTTCTTCACGGGCTCTCGGCCTTTCGCGATCCGGTCGAAGCGTTCCGCGACGCGGACTACGCGCTTCTCGTAGGCGCCCGTCCGCGCGCACCGGGAATGGAGCGCGCCGATTTGCTCGAAGCCAACGCCCGGATTTTCATGGAGCAGGGGCGCGCCCTCAACGCCTCGGCCTCGCGCGACGTGAAGGTGCTCGTTGTGGGGAACCCCTGCAACACGAACGCGATGATCGCGATGAAAAACGCACCGGATCTTGCCGCGCGCAATTTCTCCGCCCTCATGCGGCTCGATCAGAATCGCGCCGAAGCGCAACTCGCGAAAAAGCTCGGCTGTCGCGTGGCCGACATCGAGCGCGTTGCCGTTTGGGGGAACCACAGCCCGACGATGGCGGCCGACGTCTCGTTTGCGACCGCGAAGGGCGAACCGGTGGCGGGGCGCCTTGAGGCCGCGTGGCTTGCCGACGAGTTCGAACCCGTCGTCGCGAAGCGGGGCGGCGCGATTCTCGCCGCGCGCGGCGCGAGTTCCGCGGCTTCGGCCGCTTCCGCCGCAATCGACCACATGCGCGACTGGGCGCTCGGTTCGGGCGAACGCTGGGTGACGATGGCGGTTCCCTCCGAAGGGGAGTACGGCGTTCCCGAAGGGATGGTGTTCGGTTTCCCCTGCCGCACGGAAAACGGCGTGGCGCGTCCCGTTGAGGGTCTTGAGATTTCCGAAGCGCTTCGCGCCCGGATCGAGCGCAACGTCGCCGAACTCGCCCTTGAGGCCGAGGCCGTGAAGGCGTTTCTGCCCTGAGCGACCTTTTCGGACGACGCTCGTGGCCGAATCGACCGTACGGATTCTCGAAACGCTTGCCCGTTCGGCGAGCATCACCCGCGCGGCGCGGGAGTTGGGGGTCACGCAGTCGGGTCTCTCGCAGACGCTTGCCCGCATCGAGCGGGCCTGGGGATTCGAAGTGCTGGATCGCTCGTCGCGGCCGTTGAGTTTGACGGCCGCGGGCGAGCGCATTCTTCGGGCCGAACAGCGCATCGAGCGCGAGCGCGATGAATGTCGACGCGAGCTTGCCGACCTGGCTTCGGGCGTGCGCGGGACTTTGCGGCTCGGGGTTTCCGAATTTCGCGAAACGATCCTGCTTGCGGACGTGCTTCCTGCCTTTCGACGCGCGTACCCGGACGTCGAACTTGAACTCGTCGAGGGGACGACGGCCGAACTCGAGCGCGCGGCGCGCGAGGGACGTACCGATCTTTCCATTCTCGTCGAACCGTCGGATACCTCGGACTTGAAGCTCACGCCCTTGTTTCGCGAGCGGTTTCTGCTTGCCGTCGACCCGGAAAACCCGGTGCTCGACGGTTGGCTCCCTGAGCGGGACGCCGACGGGCGTGCGCACTTTCCGTTCTCGCGCCTGGACGGTCGCCCCTTCATCCGCATGAAGCCCGGACAGCACTTGCACGACGTCGCGCTCGAGCTTCAACGCCGTACGGGTGCGACCCCTCGGGTGGTTCTTGAGAGCGAGTCGCTTGCCGCGGCGCTCGCGCTCGCCGCGGCGGGTCTCGGTGCGACGATCGTTCCCGATACGCTCGCGCGCCGTACGAGCGCCGAGATACGGTTTTTCACGCTCGAACCCGACATGCCCGAACGCGTCGTCTATGCAGCGTCTCGCATGAGCCGCTACGTTTCGAAGGCGGCCGAGGCATTCCTTGCGGTGATGCGAAAGCATTCCGAAGCGGCCCCGGCGGAGAACGAAAAGGCCGCCCGACATACCTCTCGGACGGCCTTGAAAAAGCGCTCGGACGCTCAGTCGAAATAATCGACCTTCTCCGAGATTTCACGGACGATCGGCTGCTTGCGTTCGGCAAACGTCCGCTTGTTTTCCTCGAAGAGATTGCCGCCCTTCGTGTCGATCGAGACGATGAGCGGACCGAACTCGTGAACGCGCATCACCCACATGGCTTCGGGCATGCCGAGTTCGGGCCAGTGGAGTGCCGTCACCTCTTCGACCTTCGAGGCGGCCAGCACCGCGCAGCCGCCCGGGAAGACGCAGTGCAACGCCTTGTGCGTGCGGCACCCTTCGACCGTGCCCGCACCCATGCCGCCCTTGCCGACGATCACCTTCACGCCCGTTTCGGCTATGAATTCGCGCTCGAACTTTTCCATGCGCATCGACGTGGTCGGGCCGATCGAAACGACCTTGTAGCCGCTGCCCGAGTGTTCCTCGGGCGGGCAGGGCACCATGATGGGACCCGCGTGGAAAATGGCGAGACCGTCGAGGTCGACGGGCAGCTTGCGGCCCTGCTTCACGAGGCGCATGTGCGCGTCGTCGCGCGCCGTGACGAGCGTGCCCGTAAGATAGATCACGTCGCCGATGCGCAGGTCTTCGATGTCTTCGGCCCGCACGGGCGTCGTCAAAACTTTTTTCAACATAGAGCCCCCTTGTGCGTAAGAACCTCGAAGGAGAGGTCGCTCTTGAAACGAATGGCCGCGCGGCGATGCGCCCAGCAGCCCGTTTGCACGGAAACCGCCAGGCACGACGGATGACGGGCCGCGACTTCGACGTTGACGCCCATCACGGTTTTGCGCCCCGTAAGGCCGCCCGGGCCGATGTCGAGGCGGTCGAGCCCCTCGGCGAGCATGCGCTCGAATTCGGCTCCGCGCGCGTTGTCGATGTGCGAGCCTGCCGGGCGCATGAGCGCGCGCTTGGCGAGCGTGGCGGCCACGTCGACCGAACCCGCGATGCCGATCCCGAGCAAAAGCGGGGGACACGCATTGACGCCCCGCTCGCAGATCGTGTCGAAGACGAACTCCACGATCGCCTCATAGCCTTCAACGGGCATCAACACCTTCGCCGCGCCGGGCAGCGAGCAGCCGCCCCCGGCCATATAGCCGTAAATCGTGCATTCGTCCGAATCGGGGACGAGTTCAAGGTCGATCCAGGGGATGCGGACGCCAACGTTGTCGCCCGTATTTTTCTCGTCGAAAATCTGCACGGCGTTGTGGCGCAACGGGGCGCTCGTCGTCGCACGGCGCACCGCCTCGCGCAGGCACGCTTCGAGGCCGTTCCGAACGGGAAAGTCCGCACCGAGCCGCACGTAGTACTGAATGACGCCCGTATCCTGACAGCAGGGCACGTCGCGCTCGGCGGCCATGGCCAGGTCCTCGAACATGGCGTCGTAAATGAGCCGGGCGATGTCGGAGGTTTGTTCCTCGCGAAGCCGCTTGAGTTTTTCCATGACGTCGTCGGGCAAATGTTTGCCGAAATACGCCGTAAATTGCGCCATCACGTCGGTGAAGCGCTCTTCTTCCGGGGTGAATGTCATCGTGTCTTTCCGGTCGTGCGGCCGGTGTTGCCCGACCGCGGTCGTGAATGGGAAAGGCGCCCGAGACGCTAAGGGCTCGGTACGTCGGAGAAAAGCGTACCGAGCCGGGGGCATGCAGGAAAAGGTCGCAAAGCTTCTGATTGCAAGAAGCTCGAACTTATGGGCTGCTTTGAAAAACCGCGCGCCGCCCTCGCAACGTGCGAAGATTAGGCATCGACTTTTTTCGTGCTTCCCCGCAGAGCTCCTCGCAATGAAATTCACCCTGACGCTCATCGGCCTTTTGCTTTTTTTCGGGTTCGCCTACCTGCAGGCGAAGGCTCGGCGCGGTCGTGCGTCCAAGACTCCGCAGGCGACTCCCCGCTTGCGGGACGATCGAAAGAGAAAACCCATGTGGATGCCCGCCCTGTTTTACGTTGCCTCGTGTCTCTTTGTTCTCCTCGGTATCTACGGGCTGCTTTACGGAGCGCAGCTCGTGAAGACCGACCTTACGCTCGCGCGCTCGGGCCTTACCGCCGAAGCCGAAATCGTGCGCGTCGACGTCGAGGAGCGGCGCTACCGCCACGACGACCGCGAAATGACGCGGCTCGTCTATTACGAAGTCGTTCGTTACGAACCCGAACCGGGTCGCACCGTAGAAGCGCGCTTTCTGACGTCGCGCGAAGAGGGTGACGTCCGAAAGCCGGGCGAGACGGTTCTCGTACGGTTCGATCCCGCGAAGCCCTCCATCGTCGTCGAGGCGGGGAGTCGCCGCGACCTTGTCGCGGGGATTTTGACGACCGTCTTTTCCGGGTGCGTGATCCTCGCGGCGCTCTTTTTCGCGATGAAGGGAAGCACGATGTTGCGCGCCGAAGGCCGCGCGGGCTTTTGGGTGTGGATCGCCCTCACGGTGCTTGTTTCGCTCGTTCTCGCGCGCGGCGCCATCATGGCCTCCGACCGCGTTGCACGGCTCTTTTCGGGAGATGCTCATGTTTCGGCGCTCGACGGTGGCGAACGTGACGGGGCGCTGAAGTAAACAATTAGCTTCGAAGCCTGAAAAGCGCGAACGAGTGCGTTCGCTTTCGGCGAACGGGGCGAAAAAACTTCCGCGGGGTGCGGCGCAACCGCATCGTATGATCGTTGAAACCGGACTGTGAAAACGTCCGGTCGACCACACCCAAGGAGAAGTTTCATGACCGCATTGACTCGTCGCAATCTTTTGCGCGCCGGCGTCGCGACCGGAGCGGCTGCCGCCGCTTCGCTGTTGCATGCCGCCCCCGCCCGAATTTACACGCCCGGTACGTACACGGCGAAAGCCTCCGGCATTGCCGGAGACGTAACCGTCACGATGACGTTCGATGCGAATCGAATCACCGACGTCGTGATCGACGCTTCGGGTGAGACCCCTTCGATCGGGCAGGCCGCCGCAAGCAAACTCAAGGCTCTGCTCATGGAAAAGCAAACCGCATCGGTCGATGCGGTCTCGGGAGCTACCGTCACGTCGGACGCCGTCTCTCGCGCGGCTGCGAAGTGCGTCGCGCAGGCGAAGGGCGAAATTCCCGTCGAGGTCGTGAAGCACGACGCGAAGTCCGACGAGGCGGACTCCGGCGACTGGCTCGGCAAGCCTCCCTCCATCGATGAAAAAGACATCGTGTCGACGATCGAGACGGAGGTTCTCGTTGTCGGCTGCGGCACGAGCGGTATGTTTGCCGTGGCGTCGGCAGCAGAGCAGGGCGCCCGCGTCATCGGCATCGACCGATTTGCCGTCGGCACGGGCGTGCGCGAAGGCTTTGCCGCCATCGATTCGCGCTACCAGCAAAAGTGGGGAACGAAGATCGACAAGTTCGACTTCATCGCTTATGCGACGAAAACCGCGGGCGGGCACGTCGATCAGCGACTCCTCAAGACCTTTGTCGACCGCTCGGGCGAAGTCATGAATTGGTACGGCGACCGCCTGGCCGAGCGCGGCGTCGAACTTTGGCATGAAACGGTCGACTCTCCCGCCGAGTCGCGCTATCCGGCCTGGCCGTCGTGCCATACGCCGAAGTGGCCCCTGGCGCGCTGGGAGGACGAAAAGGGCGGCAAGCGCTTGAACGGCAATGCCGTGCTCTACGACTATGCGGTCAAGCACGGAGCCGAGTTTCACTACAACACCACGATGCTCAAACTCGAACGCGTCGACGGACGCGTAACGGGGTGCATCGCCCGCAATGCGGACGGCAAACTCGTACGGTATCGCGCGAAGAAGGGAACGGTGATCGCCACGGGC